>JAYUEQ010000109.1:0-6125 GCA_043739205.1 Thermoleophilia bacterium | reverse complement strand
GCGCTCGCTGCGATGCAGGAGCACCTGATCACGCCGACCACACAACTGCTTTGCTCGCCGAACTACAAGGCGTACAAGCAGACGTTCGACAACTGGACGAACCTGATCAACCAGTCGATCGACCTGCCGACCGCGCTCGCAATGTCGTGCGACACGTACTTCTACGAGCTCGGCAAGCGCTTCTACTTGCTCCCACCCGACCGCGGTCATCCGTTGCAGGGATGGGCGAACCGCTTCGGGCTCGGGCAGAAGTCCTTGGTCGACATTGGGCCTGAAGTTGCCGGCCTGATCCCGACGCCGGAGTGGCGTCGCAACGCGTATCCGAAAAGCAAGGGCTTCGGGATCGTCGATCGCACGTGGAAGCCCGGCTACTCGATCCAGATGGCGATCGGGCAGGGCCAGATCCTCACGACGCCGCTGCAGATGACCCGCCTCTACGCGCTGATCGCAAACGGCGGCAACCTCGTCACGCCGCACATCGCAGACGACGTCGAGATCGCCGGCACGAAGGGGCAGCCCACCCGGGTGCTGCGTCGGTTCGGCGCGCAACCGCCGCAGCCGAGCGGCGTCGATCCGACGGCGCTCCGCTACGTCCAACAGGGCCTCGAGGAGGCGACGCACGCATCGTTCGGCACCGGCGCCGGCGTTTTCGGCGCCTTCCCTGTCGACATCGCCGGCAAGACCGGTAGCGCCGAGAAGCTCGTCAGCCTGCCGGGATTCCCGTACCCGTCGAATCAGACGCAGTCCTGGTGGTGTGGCTACGGCCCGTACAACCAGCCGACGATCGTCGTGTGCGCGCTGATCGAGAACGGCGGCCACGGCGGCACCTCGGCGGCGCCCGCGGCGCTGAAGGTGTTCGAGCACTACTTCGGCAAGAACGGTCAACTCACAAACCACATCTCCGACTGATGACGATCGAAGCCGTCGACAGAAGATCGCGTGGGCTCCGCCCGCATCACCGCGCCGAAGCCGTCGGGCTCGGCGGCGTGCTGCGCCGGCTCGACTGGCTGCTGCTCGCCGCGCTCGCAGCGACCGCCGGTTACGGGCTCTGGGCGATCGACGGGATCACGATGCACGACGTCGGTGGGTCGTCGATGTCACGGCAGGCGCTCTACGTGTTCGCCGGCGGACTGGTCTTCCTCGGCGCCCTGTTCGTCGATCCCGACACCTACCGTCGCCTGTGGCGGCCGATCTACTTCGGCACGCTCGGGCTGATGGTGTTCGTGCTCGCTGCGGGCGCCGCGACGCGCGGCTCGAAGCGGTGGGTCGACGTCGGCTTCTTCAAGTTCCAGCCGTCCGAGTTCGGCAAGGTGCTATTCGTCCTCGCCCTCGCCGGCCTGCTCGCGGAGCGCTCGCGGTCTGTGACCTCGGTGCGCACGACCCTCACCGCTCTCGGCTACGGCGTCCTGCCGATCCTGCTCGTGTTCGTCCAGCCGGACATCGGCACCGCGCTCGTCTACACGTCGGCGCTCGCTGCATTGCTCTTCATCGCAGGCGTCCGCTGGTGGCATCTCGGTGCGCTCGGTGCCGCAACGGTGATCACCGCGCTCGCCGTGCTCTGGCTGCTGCCGGCCGCGGGCTTCAACGTGCTCAAGCCCTACCAGGCGGCCCGCCTGACCGGGTTCACGCATCCGGGCAACGACCCACGCGGCGCGACCTACAACCTCCGCCAGTCGATCACCGCCGTCGGCGCCGGCGGGCTGCGCGGTCGCGGCGTCATCGGCGCCACGCAGACGCGGCTCAACTACCTGCCGGAACATGCGACCGACTTCGCGTTCGCGTCGCTTGCGGAGGAGCGCGGGTTCTTCGGCGCGTCGATCTTGCTGCTGCTCTATCTGCTGATCGTGTGGCGAGCGCTGAAGATCGTTACGAACGCCCGCGACATGTACACCGCGATCGTGGCCGGCGGGATCGCGTTCATGTTCATGTTCCAGGTGTTCGTCAACGCGGCGATGACGATGGGGATCGCACCGATCACCGGCATCCCCTTGCCGTTCGTCTCGGTCGGCGGGTCGTCGATGATCACGAACTTCCTCGCGATCGGGATCCTCCAGGCAATCCAGCTGCGCCGGCCGGGCCGGCGGCGCGCATGAGCAGCAAGCTCGGGCCGATGGCGCTCTTCTCGCTCGTGCGCGAGGTGCGCCGCGGGAGCGGCGACCGGCGCCCGGTCGCGGTCGCAGGCGCGCGCGAGCTGCTGCCGATCATCGCGCGGCAGCTGCGCGAGGGCGGCGATCCCGGCGCTGTCGTCGAGGGCCGTTTCGAGAATGCGGCAGTGCTCGTGTGGGTCGGTCCGCCCGACGAGGATGCGCTGCGCGCTGCCAACCGTGCCGGCGTGCCGATCGTCGCGGTCACCGACGCGAACGAGGTGCCCTACGTGCTCGCGACGGACATCATCCATGCGCCACCCGGTCAGGGATTTCCGATCGACGAGATCGCGCACGCGGTAGCACGCAAACTGGGTGAGAGCGGGACGGCGCTCGCAGCGCGGCTGCCGTCGCTTCGCGGCGCGGTGTGTGACGAGCTGATCCGCTCCTTCTCGAAGAAGAACGCGATCGTCGCCGCCGCGGTGTTCATCCCCGGCGTCGACCTGCCGGTGCTGACGCTGAACCAGGCGCGGCTCGTTCTACGTATCGCCCTTGCCCACGGCCAGGAGATCGATCGGGATCGCGCGGTCGAGCTGCTCGGGGTCGTCGGCCTCGGCTTCGGGATGCGCACCGTCGCGCGGGAACTGCTCGACCTCGTCCCCGTCGCCGGCTGGGCGGTCAAGGGCGCCGTCGCCTACACGGGCACGAGAGCGATCGGCGAGGCCGCCGTGCGCTACTTCCAAGCACGGAGCTAAGGCTCCGTCCGGTCCAGGTCCTAGGCTCTCCCCATCGACTGGAGGTGACGCCCGCATGGCCCTGACCGGATACCAGGAAGCAACGGAGCTCTTGCTGATCGAGGAAGCAGACGCCTGGTTCGAGTACCTCGAGGCGACTCGCGGCCAGTCCGCGCTCCGCTATGTCGAGGTCGAGCCGTGGGCGTGGGCGCGCCTCTCGCAGCGTCTGCGGGCGATCCGCACCCGGCGCTCCAAGCTCAGCCCGGCCGTCGAAGCCGCCTAAAACCCCTGCTGTTAGCGGCATCGGCAACCGCTGGTACCCTGCGGGTAGGCCTATGCCAAGGCTTTTCACACACCCATGCGACGCGCGCCCGCTGATTACGGCGCGGCTGCGCGCGCACTCATCACAGGAGAGATCGTTTGCCACTGCCCTGGTTCCGGCGCAAGAAGCCGGAAGATATGGCGCCGCTCACGCGCGCCCCGGAGACACCCGAACATAAACCGCTGACCGTCGACACGCCTGCTTCCGGGCAAGGCGACGACGGACAACCGAGTTCCAGCACGTCAGCGAACAAGCGTCGTCGCGGTACCCGCGGCGGTCGCAACCGTAAGAAGTCGACCGCCGCCGGCAGCACCGCGAGCGCGACTGCGCCCGCCGCTGAAGGCCGTACGCCTGCGAAGAAGACCGGGGAGCGCAAGACGCGCTCGTCCTCGTCCTCCTCCTCGCAGTCGCGCCGCCGCACGCCGCCCAAGCGGGCGCCGCTGCCGAAGGCGAAGCGCGAGCTCGTCATTTCGGTCGACGCCGGCGAGAAGCGTGTCGCCGTCCTCGAGGACGATCAGGTCGCCGAGGTCTACCTCGAGCGGCCGGAGCGCCGCTCGATCGCCGGGAACATCTACCTCGGCGTCGTCGACAACGTCCTGCCGGGCATGGAGGCCGCGTTCGTCGAGATCGGCCTGGAGAAGAACGGCTTCCTCTACGTCGACGAGATCATCGGCCCCGAGCTCGAGGGCGCCCGCAGCAAGTCGGCGCGCAAGATCACCGATCTCATCCAGCGCGGGGAGAAGATCCTCGTCCAGGCGGTCAAGGACCCGATGAAGACGAAGGGCGCGCGGCTTACTACCGAGATCTCACTGCCCGGCCGGTTCGTCGTCTACGTACCGCACGGCGATGGCCTCGGCGTCTCGCGCCGGCTTGAGGACGACGAGCGCAACCGTCTCAAGACGATCCTGAAGGAGCACGCTCCGAAGAAGGGCGGCGTGATCGTCCGCACCGCGGCCGAAGGCGCATCCGCCGACGACATCGAGCGCGACCTCGACTTCCTTCAACGCCTCTGGCGCTCGATCGAGGCGAGGGCGGAGACGGCGAAGGCGCCGTCGCTGATCTACGAGGAGTCCGAACTGCCGCTCCGGGTCGTTCGCGACCTCTTCACGGGCGACTTCGAGCGCCTGCTCGTCGACCACGACCGCACCTACAAGCGCATCGTCGGCTATCTGAAGAAGACTTCGCCGCACATGGCGGACCGAGTCACGCGGTACAAGGAGCGCGAGCCCCTGATGGAGGCGTTCGGCGTCGAGCAGCAGATCCGCTCGACGCTCAGTCGCCGCGTCGACCTGCCTTCCGGCGGTTACCTGATCTTCGACTATGCCGAGGCTTTCACCGTCATCGACGTCAACACCGGACGCTTTGTCGGCTCCCGCTCGAAGAAGTCGGGTGGCCGGCTCGAGGACACGATCACCAAGAACAATCTCGAAGCGGTCAAGGAGGTCGTGCGCCAGCTCCGGCTGCGCGACATCGGCGGGATCATCGTCATCGACTTCATCGACATGGCGAGCCCGAAGAACCGGGCCGCCGTCGAGCAGGCGCTCGGCGAGGAGCTCGAGCGCGATCGCACCAAGACCTACGTCGTCGAGATCTCCCCGCTCGGCCTCGTCGAGATGACGCGTCAGAACGTCACCGACGGCCCGCGCGAGATCATGACGAAGAAGTGCCCGACTTGCGGCGGCGATGGCATCGTCGTCTCCGAGCACACCGCAGCGGTCGATATCGAGCGCCGGTTGCGCTCGCTCGTTATGCCGGGCTCGCGCGACAAGGCATTCAAGGTCGAGGTCGCGGCGAAGATCGCGAACCTCGTCGTCGGCCCCGGCGGCTCGCGCCTCCGTGAGCTCGAGGAGACGACGAAGCGCCGTTTCTTCCTCGTCGGCAAGGACGGCGAGCATCTCGACCACTTCCGCGTGCTCGACCAGGGCACGCTCGAGAAGGTCGCGCCCAAGCTGCCGTTCGACGTCGGCGCCGAGATCGAGGTCAAGCTCGGTGAGATCGACAAGTACGACGCGCACGCTGCTGCCGGCAAGGTCGAGGACGTCGACGTGATCGTCGGCGACGCCGCCAAGCTCGTGGGCAAGAAGATCAAGGTGCGCGTGACTGCCGTGACCGAGGACACCGCGTGGGCCGAGCTGCTCACGCTGGTCGACCCGGCCGACGAGCCGCTTACCGCCGAGGCGGAAGCCGAGAAGCCGACCCGCGCCAAGCGCTCGTCGTCACGCAAGAAGGATGACGGTGCCGAGCCGACGGAAGGCGAGGTAGACGAGGACGAGTACGAAGACGACGACGAGGTCGAAATCGAAGACGCGGTCGCGGACGCTGCCACCGACGCTGAGGTGCCGGCTGACGGCGACGCACCGGTCACGCCGAAGAAGCGCACGCGCCGCGGCTCGCGCGGCGGACGCAACCGCAAGAAGAAGACCGCCACGGCGACCGGGACGGGCGGCGCGATCGCGGCTGCCTCCACGAACGGTGGCGAGGCGCAAGAGGTGTCAGACACCACGGCTGCTCCCGAGCTGCCGGTCGAGACCGACGAACCGGAGCCGGCCGAAGAGCAGGCCGGCCCAGTGATCCACGTCCCGGGGCGCGATCTCGGCACCGAGGACGGCGACACGCCCACACCCGTGAAGAAGAAGACCCGCCGCGGCTCGCGGGGCGGCAAGAACCGCAAGAAGAAGACCGCCGCGGCGACCGGCGTCGGCGTGGCGCTTGCGACCGAGGCCGTCGCGGACGCCGAGCTCGAGCCTGAGGTCGAGGAATCCACGGTTGCGATCGAGGAAGTTCCGGTCGAGGAGGCCGCAGCGCCCGAGGTTCCCGTCGAGGAACCGGTGGCCGAGGAGCCTCACGAGGATCCGAAGCCCGAGGAGGCCTCCCAGAACGGCGACGGCGATTGGGGCTACACCCCGATGAGCCAGTGGGGGATCGACGAGTAGGTAGACGAGGCCCAGTCGGACTCGCTACACTTCCGACGCTTCGCGGGCTCTG
>JAYUEQ010000108.1:0-14676 GCA_043739205.1 Thermoleophilia bacterium | reverse complement strand
GCCCTGGTTGCCCCAGACGGTGATGTCGAAGTAGTTCGGCTTCTCGGTCCACTCGCCGGTGGAACCGTCCTTACGGCGCGTGTTGACCGCGATGCGCAGGCTGCAGACCGCCATGCCGGAAGGCGTGTGGCGCAGCTCGGGATCGCGGGTCAGATTGCCGACGAGCACGACGCGGTTGATGTTTGCTGCCATTTCTCGCTCCTCTCCTACGGGTCGATCCAGGCTACTCGGAAGCCTCGTCGATGTCATCGGCCGGGCGAGCGGTGTCGTCCTCGGCCGGGGCCGAGCGGGAGGAAGGCACGCCCGCCGGGATCTGCGACGGAGCTTTGGTGTTCGTCGAGCCCTTGACGCGGCGGAAGGCACCGTGGCGCATCACGCCGTCGGTGATCTTCAGAACGCGCGTGATCTCGGCCAGCGTCTCGGCCGGAGCGGTGAAGAGGAGGAGGTGGTAGACGGCCTCGCCCTTGTGGTCGATCTCGTACGCGAGACGGCGGCGACCCCACGGCTCGTGGCCGTCCCAGGATCCCTTCGCCTCGTCGACGGAGGTACGGATGCGCTGGATGACCTCGTTGGCCCGCTCTTCAGCAAGCTCAGGGTCCAGCAGCAGCATGATTTCGTAGTCGTTCAAACCCGAATTCTCCTTCCCATGGACTGAATCGGCCCCGCTTCCTGAACGCCGCTTCGGGGAGACGGCGCGACGAGCGGGACGAGAAGCGGCGGCAGTGTAGCATCGGCGATGTGAAGCGCCTGCTCGCTCTCGTGGCCGGTGGCCTGGGGCTGAGAGCGCTACTCCGCAGGCGTTCGCGTCCCGCCCTCTCGCCGTCGCCGGCTGAAGATCTGCGCGCCAAGCTAGCGCAGGCGAAGGTGCCCGACCCCGAGCCGGCGATTGCACCGGAGCCCGTGCCGGGGCCTGTCCCGGAGCCGGAGCCCGAGCCCGAGACGGCTCAGTCGGAGAGCGTCGAGGGCCGCCGCGCCGATGTGCACGCCCGCGCGCGCCAGGCGATCGACGACCTCCGGAAGTAACTACACCGACGCGAGCAAAGCCGCGCGCTCGTCGTCGGTCAACTGCCGGAGCGGCGCGCGCACGTCCTCGCGCATCGGCACGCCCTTCGAGACGACGACCGCCTTCAGCGCCGCGTGGCGCGGGAACCGATCGACGACCGCGCGGAGCTCGCCGGCCGCGGTCGAGTCGCCGCTGCGCACCGCTTCGACCACCACCTCGGGGAAAGCAGAGGCAAGCCCGGACACAGCGCCCGCGGCGCCGGCCGCGAGCCCTTCGCCGATCAGGGCCTCGGCGCCGATGAAGACGTCGAGGCCGTCGAGCAGGTAGGGAGCGACCTTCGCAAAGGGCGCGTCGCTCACCTTCATCCCCGCCACGTTGTCGACCGTGTCGCGCAACCGCTCGACGACCGGAACCGGGATGGCGTACCCGGATGCCTTCTCGAGCTCGTAGACGTAGAACGGCAGCGGCGCGCACGCTCGCGCGGCAGCCACGAAGTGCGCGAGCAAGGCGTCGTCGTCGAACTGGAAGTAGGGCGGTGCGATCACGGCCACCGCCTCGGCGCCAGCCTCGGCCGCATGAGCGGCCAGCGCAGCCGTGTCCGCCGTCGACTGGGCGCCACAGTGCGCGAGAACGGGCAGGGGGCCGGTCACTGCGTTTGAAAGCGCCCTTTTCCGTTCAGAAAGAGATAAGAGAATGCCTTCGCCTGTCGACCCGAGGAGCAAGACTCCGTCGACTCCGGCGTCTCTCAAGAAGATGAGGTACGGCTGGAGAGCATCGTCGTCGAGCTCGGTACCGCTTGCGCGGAGGGGCGTCAGTGCGGCTGCGATCGTCCTCGGCATCGCAGCGATGCTAGTCGCCGCATGGCCGGCAGCCGCTTCGGAGCCGCTTTCGAACACGAACGTCAAGAAGCCGTCGCTCGTCGTGAACCAGAAGGGCGAGGCGATGGTCACCTACACGATGGCGAATGGAAAACTGCGCCACGTGCTCGTGTGGGGCGCGATCAACGCGAACCTCCCGAGCTCGACCACGCCTCAGGTGCGCTTCAAGTACGACTACGCCGGCGGCTACGGCAAGTACAAGAACGGCAGCTACTGGAAGACGTTCGTGAAGAGCCAGTGCGGCACCTACGACGGGCCTGCGCTGCCGATGATGGTTGCTGCATGCCAGGCGCCCGACGGCAGCTACTGGGCGGTCCAGAGCTGGCTGCGCGGACAGCCACTCCTCGGCTTCAAGCCGTGGCTTCCGGTGCACACCGCCTACGAGCTGCACGTCTCCCACTGGACAGGCGCGCTGCCGGCGCTGACGGTCGGTGTGCACTGGACGTACGGCCACTCCGCGATCGGCGTCTTCGGGCAGTTCCTCTACTTGGACAAGCCGGTCTACGGCTTCAAGTCGACGGCTGAGGGCAACCCGCTCGGCCGCTACGAGCGCAACGTTTACATCGACACGCACAACTCGGTATACGGCGACGGCTACTGGCGCGAGTCGGGGATCCTCACCCACAACCCGAACGGCACCTTCTGCCACTCCTTCGTGCCGCAGAAGCCCTTCCCGGGCTATCCGTCGCAGGCGATCCGTCCGGCGGCTCCTGGTGACGAGTACCGCTTCACGATCATGGGGCCCGGCGTCACGCCCGTCGTCCAGGTAACGATCCCGGGGATCGACAAGTGGCGTGACGCGCCCGATCAGGTCTCGACACAGGCATCGGCCCAGCGGCTCTGGGACGCGTTCATGCTCGACGACAAGCGGTGCGCACCCGAGAACGGCACGGCGGCGTAGCGCTACAACCCGTGCTCGACCATGTCGAGCAGCCGCTCGATGATCGCGTGCCGCTTCTTGTTGTCGAGCGCGCGCAACGGCCCGTCGATCAGCAGCATCGCGAGGCCGTGCACCGACGACCAGGCGAGGAACTCCGCCGCGGGTCGGCGCTCTTTCGGTAGCGCGCCGGCTTCGACGAGCTCGTCGAGCACCGCCCCGAGCAACTGCAACGGCGACAAGCCGCTTGCGCCCGCTCGTGCCGGGTCGCCGACCTTCCCCAGGTCGCGCGAGGCCGAGAAGGCCGTGCGAAAGAGGCCCGGCTCCTTCTGGGCGAAACGGAGATACCCCGTCCCGACAGCGCGCAGCCGGGCACGTGCCACCGCCGCGGGATCGCCCGTGGCCCGCACCTTCGCGAGCTCCTGCTCGATCGCGACTGCGAGCAACGACTGCGCTGCGGAGCAGACGGCCTCGAGGAGGGCGCGCCGGTCTGCAAAGTGCCGGTAGGCGGCGTTCGGCGCGACGCCCGCGCGGCGTGTCGCCTCGCGCAACACGACCGCGTCCGGGCCGCCGTCCCGCGCCAGTGCCGTGCCCGCGGCGATCAACGCATGGCGGAGGTCACCGTGGCGGTAGGTGCTGCGTTTCGTCGGGATGGTGTCGGCCATCGGCTCAATGTGGACACTGTCCACTATACGCGCTATGGTCTCCGGCTCGAGCCGTCGAGACGAAGGAGACCAGACCGATGAGTGAGCACGACCGCACGCGCTGGCTAGCCCTGTACGTCCTCTGCGCCGGGAGCCTGATGATCGTCCTCGACATGACGATCGTCAACGTTGCGCTGCCGTCGATCAGGACAGACCTCGGGTTCTCCGAGACATCGCTCGCGTGGGTCGTGAACGCCTACCTGCTCACCTTCGGTGGCTTCCTGCTGCTCGGCGGCAGGCTCGGCGATCTCTTCGGTCACCGGCGGTTGTTCCTCGCCGGCATCACGCTCTTCACGCTCGCATCTGCCGCGTGCGGACTCTCGGACTCGCAGGGCACGCTGATCGCGTCGCGTGCGGTGCAGGGGTTCGGCGGCGCGGTCGCGTCGGCCGTCTCGCTGTCCTTGATCATGAACCTGTTTACCTCGCCGGCCGATCGCGCGAAGGCAATGGGCGTCTTCGGGTTCGTCGCCTCGGGCGGCGGCAGCATCGGCGTGTTGCTCGGTGGCGTGCTCACCGGCACGATCAACTGGCATTGGATCTTCCTGATCAACCTGCCGATCGGTGTTGCCGTCGTGCTCGCCTCGCTGAGGCTCGTCCCGGCTGAGACCGGCACGGGCGTGTCCGGGCGCATCGACTTCGGCGGCGCCGTGACGGTGACCGCTGCGCTGATGCTCGCCGTCTACGCGATCGTCAACGGGAACCAGAACGGCTGGACGTCGGCAGAGACGCTCGGCCTACTCGCGGGGGCCGTCGCGCTCCTCGGCGCGTTCGTCGCGATCGAATCGCGCGTCTCTGCGCCGCTCGTCCCGCTGCGGCTCTTCGGCCTGCGCAACCTCGCGACAGCGAACGTCGTCGGTGTGTTCTGGGCGGCCGCGATGTTCGCCGCGTTCTTCCTCACTGCGCTGTATCTGCAGCTGGTGCTCGGCTACTCGCCGCTGAGGGTAGGGCTCGCGTTCCTCCCCACGAACCTCGTGATGGGCTTCCTGTCGCTCGGGTTCTCGGCGAAGATCGTCATGCGCTTCGGCATCAAGCGTCCGCTCGCGGTTGGGCTGTCACTCGCTGCGGTCGCGCTCTTGCTCTTCGCCCGCGCGCCGGTCAACGGTCACTTCCTCGTCGATCTGCTGCCGGGGATGATCCTGCTCGGCGTCGGCGCGGGGATTGCGTTCAATCCGGTGCTGCTCGCCGCGATGAGCGACGTAGCGCCGGAAGAGTCCGGGCTCGCATCGGGGGTCGTCAACACCTCGTTCATGATGGGCGGCGCGCTGGGGCTCGCCGTGCTCGCGAGCGTCGCGTCATCGCGCACCGACGGCCTCACTGCGTCGGGCGAGGGGCACCTTGCCGCGCTCACGGGCGGCTACCACGTCTCGTTCCTGCTCGGCGCGATCTTCGCGCTCTCGGCCGCTGCAGTCGGCGTCACGTTCATGCGCGTCAACGCTGCGACGGCGGGTGCGCACGCGGCGCCGGAGCTTGCAGCGGAGGCAAGCCGGTGAGGTTCAAGCGCTCGATCGCGTTCCTCTCGTCGTTCGAAGGGCCCGGCTAACCGGAGCGACAGCACGTACGGTTGCGCCGTGCGTCCCTTCCCGCGGCTGCAGATCGTGCTCGCGCCCATCGGGATCTGGGTCTTACTGGCCGTCCTGCTCTCCCAGTTGACCGGTCGCGCGACCGACTGGTTCGACATGACGGACGAGCTGCGTTACGAACGGTTGGCAGCGTCGATCGCCCGGACGCACTCGCTTGTCCCACGGATCCACGGAGTGCTCGTCGAGAGCTGGGCGCAGCTCTACCCAGTGCTGATCGCGCCCGCGTTCCATCACGCATATGCGCCGGCAGATGTTCACGCGGTTCATCTGATCAATGCGTGGGTGATGTCGTCTGCGTCCATTCCTGCGTACCTGCTTGCGCGTCGCGTGCTTCGCACGGAGTGGGCTGCGCTGCTCGTAGCGGTGTTGACCGTTGCGATGCCCTGGATCCTCTACTCGGCGATGCTGATGACCGAGGTCGTCGCGTATCCGGCGTTTCTCTGGGCGGCATTCCTGATGCACCGGTCGATCACAGCACCTTCGCGCCTGAACGATGTGCTCGCGCTCGGCGGGATTGCGCTTGCGTTCTTCGGGCGGACGGCCCTGTTGTCGCTGCTCCTGATCTTGCCCCTGTCCATCATCCTGTTCGAAGTTGCGCGGCGGCGGCGGCCACGAGACGTTGCGCGTAGCCACGCCGTTCTCGTCGCGGCGTACGCGGTGCTCTCGGTTGCGTACGTCGTGCTCAAGCTGACCGGCAACGACGCGCACGTCTACGGCATCTACGCGCATTACACCGGGCACACGAATGTCCTGACGACCGCGTACCTTGGCTCGTTGTTCGAGCACCTCGCGACGTTCTCACTCGCGCTCGGCATCCTGCCGGTCATCCTCGCCGCCGCCTGGACGCTCAATAGCGTCGTTCGGCCGCCGATGTCGCCCGACCGGCACGCCTTCGCATGCCTTGCCGCGCTGTTGCTGTTGATCGTTCCGGCGCAAGTGACGGACTTCGACGTCGTCTACAACCTCTCGTTCGTTCACGACCGGTTTTTGATCTATCTCGTCCCGTTCGTCCTGATCGGAATGCTCTGCGCGGTGCTGGAAGGCGGTCGGCTGCGGTGGTCGCTTGTTGCGCCCGCGGCCGCGCTCGTGATCGGCTACCTCACCGGCGCGATTCCGGCCTTCACCTGGCAGCAGTTCAAAACGATCACGCCGGACACACCCGCCTCCGCTCTCTATCGGCCGTTGGTTTCGCTGACCGGTGGTCTCGGGGGCACGCGAGCCTTGCTTGCCGTTGCAACAGTCGGCTTCGCGATTGGAGCGGTCGTCTTGCCACGCGTCGCGCTCAGCACGATCGCAGTCGCCTACGTAGCCATCTGTCTGCCGCTCGTGACCTGGTTCATGTTCGATCGGTACTTCAGCGAGCCAGGATGGTCGGGACGCCCGGTTACGGCGCAGACGCATGGAACCCTCGACTGGATCGACACTACGGTCGGTGCTGACTCGGCGGCGACGATCGTGCCGTACCCGGTGTCGAGCGACTGGTTCGTCAGCCAGCGGTTCTGGCGCGATGTGGAGTTTTGGAATCGCTCTGTCATTCGCGACGCCCATTTTCCCGAGACGGACGTTTTTGAATACACCGGCTTCTGGTTCCCGAAGCTGTATCCCCGCTTCGACGCATCCACCGGTAAGTCGGACGTGTCGCCGACGCGGTACGTCGTGCAGACCGACAGCGAGACTCGCTTTCGTCTGTCAGGTCGCACGGTCGCGGCGTTTGCTCCGGCGGTGGTCGTGGACACCGGTGGCTCGTGGCGGCTGGACTGGCTGTCAGCCGGTCTCTACGACGACGGGTGGACTGAGGCACACGTCACTGCCCGCGTGCGGATCTATCCGTTGACCGGACAACATGGCTCCGTCATCCGGTCGATCGACTTCGGCCTGCGTGCACCCGACAACGTTCCGCAACGACACGTCACGCTTACGTCGAACATCGATCGATGGAGCGGGAATGCGACCGCGGGCAACAGCGTTCACCAGCAAGTCAGGGTCTGCGTTCCGGCGGATCGTTTCAGCGAGGTCAGGATCTCGACACCCGAGGCCTCGACGATTCCCGGAGACGCACGCAGCCAGGCTGCCGCGTCGACCACACGGCAGGGTGGTGTGCTCGTTTCGTCCATCGGTCTCTCCGACGACGTCAGAGGCGCCTGTAGCTAACGAGCGCGGACGGAGCGACCCCGGAGTCGAACCGAGCAAGCGTGGGGTTGCCACGCCGGACTGGTTTTGAAGACCAGTTGGGCCACCGGGCCCTGCCGCTCCAAGCTGAGGATCGTACGGGCTAGGGCACGTAGCCGAGCACGCCGGGCGGGCCGAACGTGCCGCCGTCCCATGTCGCGGTCACGTGCTCGCGCGGGAGGTGGTGGAACTCGATCGTCCACCACTCGGGCGAAACGATGCCGGCGTCTTGATGGAACGTGTACCCATCGGCCTCGATCGTGACGAACTCGATCGGCGTGTCGGGCGGCTCTGTCGAGGCGTGGTCGAAGCCGGTGTCGTCAGACCAGACGTAGACGTCCCCGCCGTGCTCGACGATGAACTCCTTCGCGCGATCTGTCGCTTCGATTTTCATTCGTGCGCGTCAAGCATACGGTCGATCGCGGCGCGCGCGACGCCGGGCATCGCATGTTCGGGGAACGCGAAGGTCGAGCTCGCGTTGATCTCGCAGAGCACGTAGGTGTCCGCTCCGGTCGCATCCTTCGGGCCGTAGAGAAAGTCGGCGTCCCAGATCACCGGCAGCGCGTGCGTGTCGAGCTCGAGGATCGCCTGCATTTGCGGCACCCATTCCGACTCCGTCCGTTCGCGCAACTCGCTGTAGGCGGCTGCGGATGCGAGCTCGAAGACCTTCGTCGACGGAGCCGCTGCGGCCGCCTCCGCCGGCATCAGCCCGCTCGGGTACTGGTGCGCAAAGCCGACCACCTTGCCGTGCGTGAGATAGACGCGGATCATCCCTTCGCCGAGCCGCGCCTGAAACGGCTGCTCGACCATCAGCCCCGTCCCGGCAAAGTACGGCTCGCAGCTCTCGACGAACTCGTCCATAGGCATTCGTCGCGGTTCGCTCCCGCGCGTGGCGTGCTGCACGCGCACGTTCACCCCGTCGAGCTCGACCTTCCAGACGCCCTCGCCCCCCATGCCCCGGTGCTGCTTCAGCACGAGCGGCCCTGCAGCGAGGCGAGCCGGCAGCCGATCGCGCAGTTCGTCGATCGTGCCGTAGAGCTGCACGTCGCTGCTCCAGCTCAGTTCGCGCGTGTCGACGAGCACCTGCTTCGTGCCGAGCTTCAGGATCACATCCGGATGCGCACTGACCCAGACGCCCGCAGCGGCGACCTCGCGCAACAACGGGTCGAGCGTCGAACGGTCGCGGCCCTGCTCGATCGGGTTCACCCAGACGAGAACGCCGTCCAACTCGAGCAGGTGTTCCCGCACCGCCTCGACCGAATCGTCCGAGTAGACGACGGGCTGGGCTTGCACCCCGAGCGCCGAGAACGCGGCGAACATCTCGCGGAGCCGGCAGCGCTCGGCGATTGCTGAACCCTGGCCCGGCGGATCCCATTCGGCCCGCCACAGAAGTCCAACCGTCACCTCAGGGATCGTACGATCCCAGCCGGTTCACCCGGTCGCCACGACGTCGGTCCGCTCGACGAGCTTGTCGACCACCCGTTCTTCGATCGGTTCGTCGTGCTGCCGCTCGATCTCTTGCTGCTGGGCGACCTCGACTCGCGCCGCCTGCCACGCAGACCAGTGCCCCGACACGAGAGCCCAGAGGGAGAGCGCGGAAACATAGACAACGCTGTTCAGCCACCCCATCGCAAATGAGACCGGGATCATTGCGACCCAGAACATCGTCAGCCACCCGTTCACCCGCCTCATGAAGACGGGATCGCCCTGGATCGATGCCCACAAGGACTTGGCGATGGTCATTCGTCTGGCTCCTTCTCCGTTGCGGAAGCTCGCCTGCAGTTCCCCGTTGGGAACGGAAGCTGCCGCGCCTTTTGCACCAGGAAACGCAGAAGTGCGGGCACCGGTTACGCGGGCGACCGCGCCTGCAAGGTCGCTGTCAGGACGGATTGACATATGCCGGTAGAGGAATCCCGCGGAGTTCGGCGCGCCGAAGCACCTGGTCTACGGGGCGTTCACGACGCCGGAACTGGTCAGGCGCGGGTGGAGTGCCAAGCGCGGCGAGGTGACGGTCGCCGAGATCGACCTGCGCGTCGGCGGCAAGTGGCGCTACGTGATGGCCTGCAGGACGCGCTCGACCTGCTGGAGGGCGTCGCCGGCTCCCTCGCTTAACGCGCGCGCACCGCGGGCGGCTCCCTGACTGGCACCTGAATACCAGACGCCGGGAGCCGCCCGCCGGAGTACCGTCCTAGACCGAGCGTGGCGACACTTCTCTTTCTCGGCGCGAGCGTCTCGCAGTTGCCCGCGATCCGGTATGCGCGGAGCTGCGGGCATCGCGTTGTGGCGGTCGACGGAGATCACGACGCTGTCGGATTCGCGATCGCTGATCTCTGCGTCAACGTCGACTTCACCGCTGTCGACACCGTCGTTGCGGCGGTCACGGAGCTTGGCATCGAAGGGGTGCTCGCGATCTCGAGCGACCGCGCCGTGCTGCCTGCGGCAGAGATCGCCCGGGTCCTCGGGCTGCCCGGTATCGGCGCCGATGTCGCGCGCGCGATGACCGACAAGACGGTGATGCGTCAGCGTCTCGAGGCAGGAGGTGTTCCGCAGCCGCGCCACGCGGTGCTGACCCGGGCATCTGATGCGCGTGCGGTTGTCGAGACGATTCCGTTGCCGGCGGTGCTCAAGCCGGCGGATTCGGGTGGCCAGCGCGGCCTGTTCATGATCGAGAAACCGGCTGACGTCGAGCGCTGGCTCGACGACACGCTGTCGTTCTCGCCGAGCGGCCAGGCGATGCTCGAGGAGTACGTCGCCGGCATCGAGCTGAACGGGATCATGGTCGTGCGTGACGGCGAGCCGTTGCTGCTGACCCTCTCCGACCGGCTGCGCCCGCCGGGCATCGGGTTCGGCGTGGGGTGGATCCACATGTATCCCTCGTCGCTCGAGGACGAGGTGCTCGAGCGCGCACGAGACGTCGCCTACGACGCGGTCCGCGTGCTCGGTCTGCGCGACGGCATCGCGTTTCCGCAGTTGATCGCCGACGGCGACGACGTACGCCTCGTCGAGATTGCCGCGCGGATCGCGGCCGGCCAGATGGCGGACCTCGTGCGCTTCGGGACCGGCATCGAGCTCTTCGATATCGCAATCGCGCAGGCACTCGGGCGCTCGGTGTCCGACGAGCTCGTGACGCCGAGAGCGCAGCGGCCGATCGCGATCCGCTTCCTCACCGCGAGCCCCGGCGTCCTGCCGGTCGGCACGGTCTCCGCGATCTCCGGCCTGGACGACGTGCGCACCTCACCAGGTGTGCTTGCAGCGGGCCTCTACTTCGACACGGGTGCGACGATCACACCTGTGCACGTCGACGCCGACCGTCGCGGCTACATCGTCGCGACCGGTGAGACCCCGAAGGACGCACTCGCCCTCGCCGACCAGGCCGCACAGAAGCTCGTCGTGCGCACT
Organism: Thermoleophilia bacterium; assembly: GCA_043739205.1. GTDB lineage: Bacteria > Actinomycetota > Thermoleophilia > Gaiellales > Gaiellaceae > PALSA-600. The sequence goes on along the minus strand of JAYUEQ010000108.1, from coordinate 4,066 downwards.
GCGCGCAACCTTCGTGTTGCCGGAAACGTTCGCGTGCTCGTCCCCGCTGCCGTAGCGGTCCTGGCGGTCGTCGCCGCTGCGATCGCGTTGTTCGTCTTCCAGGACGGAATCGGACCGCGTCTCGTCTCCGACACTGTTCACGCCCGCGGCGCGCTGCTGCAAGTGCGCTACGTCTTTAACGAACCGGTGCGGGCTTTACTGCTCGTCAACGGCAAGCCTGCGACCGCGACGTCGTCGCTGAGCAAGACCGGCGCACTGCTTTGGCGTCAAAGCGGCAGTCGCACGGGCGTGCAGATCGCGATCCAAGGCACTGATCGCTCCGGACGCCGCGCGGTGATCAAGATCTAGCGCGTCGCAGGGTCCGCACATCGCCACGCCGGAGCGTGAGCCCGTCGGCGTCGTAGCGCTCGAGTAGGAGTTGCGCCGTGCGGCGACCGACCCCGAGGGCGTCGCGGAACGCAGCGAGCGTGATCGTGTCCAGCTCTGGCAGGAGCTCTCGACCGCGGTCATACAACGCCGTCGAGACAGCGAATCCATCACCGACGCGGCGCAGTCGGTCCGCTTGTTCCAGGAACGCGGCGAGTTGCTTGTCATCGACCTTCGCGATCTCCTCCTGCGCGAGTTGCGCCTCGAGCTCGGTTGCCGCCTGCGCGCGTTCGCCCAGGGCAGCCGCCGCGCCGGGCAGGTACGCCTTCGCCCCGCGGCGCTCGATCTCCAGCAGGTTGAGCACGTGCGGCGCCCAGGGCTCGGGCGGAAGCAGTTCCGCAAGCGGGACGCCGGGATCGAGCGGATCCGACTCGGCGCGTGCCGCGAGTCGTGCGCGAACGGTTGCGTGCAGCTCCTCGAGCCATGCGTCCGAGAACACGTGCTCCCCCGCCGCGCGCACCGCAGTCAATCCTCGCGCGAGCTCCGCGGGAGCCAGCAGGCCTCGCGCCTGCAGATCGCGGCCTGCAATCGGTGCGTAGACGAGCGCGCGCACGATCTCCTCGGCATCGCCGTGTTCGAGCACCGCGAGCCGCTCCGCGTCGAGCGAGCGCGGTGGCGCCGGGTCGAGCACCGTGCCACCGCCCACCGTCGTCTGCGTCCGGAGCACCACCCGGTCGCCGCGCGCCGCAACCACGGGCTCGGCGAGTCTGAGCTGAGCGTACGCGCCGTCGCGCGCAACGCGTGCGGCAACCGATTTCGTCCCGACGTGCACCGTGACCGCCGCGGGCACATCGGCAATTTCTTCGAGACGCACGTCGAGGCGATAGGAGACCGGGTAGTGCCCCTGCTCGACGAGGACGTCGCCACGCGCGAGGTCGCGGCGCTCGACCGTCGGCAGGTTGACCGCGACGCGCTGGCCCGCTTGCGCCCGTTCGACCGGCGCGTCGTGCACCTGAACGCTGCGCACGCGCACCGTCTTGCCGCGCGGCTCGACGCGCAACATGTCCCCGGCGGCGATCGTCCCCGACCAGAGCGTGCCGGTCGCAACCGTGCCGACGCCTTGCAGTGTGAACACGCGGTCGACGTACAGCCGCGTCGCGCGGTCCGCGTCGCGTTCTTCCACCGGCACGCGCGCGAGCGCGGCGCGCAGGTCATCGAGCCCGGCTCCCGTCTTTGCGGAGACGGCGATCACCTCGGCAGCAGGCACCAGCTCGCGCGCCTCCTCGAGTGCCAGTTCGAGCGTCTCCTCGTCGACGGCGTCGGATTTCGTAACGGCGACGACTCCGTGGGTGACGCCGAGCAGGCGGAGCACTGCGAGGTGCTCGAGCGTCTGCGGGCGTGCGCCCTCGTGCGCATCGATCACGAGCAGGAACAGATCGATGCCGGTCGCGCCCGCGATCATCGTGCGTACGAACCGCTCGTGGCCCGGGACGTCGATGAGCGACATGCGCCGGCCATCCGGCAGCTCGAGTGGCGCGTAGCCGAGGTCGATCGAGATTCCACGCGCCTGCTCCTCGGGCAACCGATCGGTGTCCTTGCCCGTGAGCGCGCGCACGAGCCACGTCTTGCCGTGGTCGATGTGGCCGGCAGTGCCGACCGTCAGCGGCATGCGCGAACCGCGGCGGCCACCTCGTCGACTTCGTCGCCCGAGAGCGTCCGGCAGTCGAGCAGGAGGCGGCCGTCGCGTACGATGCCGACGACGGGTGGCTCGTGCGCGCGCAGCCGCATCGCCAGGTCTTCTTCGACGGCGCACGCGAATGACGGCAGCTCCGCGAGGGGCAGCGCGCCACCGCCGACGCGCGCGACGGTTTCTTCGACCTCGCCGTCGACGGCCTCGGCGAGCCGCTCGGCCCGTGCGCGAACGATGCCGGCATCCTCGTGCAGCATGCGCAGGACGGGCACCTCGCGCAGCGCACGTGTCGGGTCGAGGTAGAGGAGCAGCGTTCCTTCGAGCGCGGCGAGCCCGAGCTTGTCGGCGCGCAGGGCGCGGTGCAGCGGATGACGGCGGAGGCGCTCGATCAGGTCGGACCGTCCGACGACGATGCCGGCCTGTGGCCCGCCGAGCAACTTGTCCCCGCTGAAGCAGACGAGATCGGCGCCGGCGGCGAGCGATGCCTGAACGGTCGGCTCGTCATGGAGGTCAAGGAGCGCGCCGGAGCCGAGGTCGTCGAGCAGCGGCACGTTGCGACGGCGCGCGATGGCGGCAAGGTCGGTGAGTGACGGCTGCTCGGTGAAGCCGACGACCCGGAAGTTGGACTGGTGGACGCGAAGCAGAAGTGCGGTGTCTTCGTTCGCTGCGTGCTCGTAGTCGGCGGCGCGGGTGCGATTGGTGGTGCCGACCTCGACGAGCCGGGCGCCGGAGCGCACGAGCACGTCGGGTATGCGGAAGCCGTCGCCGATCTCGATCAGTTCGCCGCGCGAGACGAGCACCTCGCGCCCTTCGGCGAGCGCGGCGAGCGCGAGCAGCATCGCGCCGGCGTTGTTGTTGACGACGATCGCCGACTCGGCGCCGGTCAAGCCCCGCAGGATCGCCGCCACGTGATCCTGGCGGGAGCCGCGCGACCCTTCGGCCAGGTCGTACTCGAGGTTCGAGTAGCCGCGCCCGACTTCGAGCACCCGCTCGAGCGCCCCGTCGGGCAGCGGAGCGCGGCCGAGGTTCGTGTGGACGATCACACCGGTGGCGTTGAGGACTCGACGCAGCGCCGGAGCTCGGGCCGAGCTGAGCTCCGTTTCGAGGCGCCTAGCGAGGTCGCCGGGGTCGACTCCCGCCCGGATCTCCTCGCGGGCTCGGGCGAGCACCGTTCGAGCGGCAGCCACGGCCAGCGGGTCACCGATTGAGCGTGTGAGTTCGTCCACCGAGGGGAGATCCCGCAGTTCCATGCGGAAAACGATACGCGAGGCGCGAACCCACACCACCTCCGGCTCCGTTGCTTCACTGTCGGAATGAAACGCGCCGCCGTCTTCCTCGCCGTCCTTCTCGTTGCCGCAATCGGCGCCGCGGTCGCGCGCGGCCTGCAGTTCCGGGGCGCAGCCAAGCCTGGAGTCCACGTGCTCGGCATCGATGTCGGGGGTGACAGCCGCGTCCAGATCGAGCGGCAACTCCGTGGCTGGAGCAAGGAGGAGGTGACGATCCGGACCGGCGGGCACTCCTATCGCGTCCCGCGCGGCTGGCTCGTTTCGGTGAATGTCGGCGCGACCGCGGCGAGGGCTCTGGCTGCCGGCTCGGAAATCGCGCTCGTCGTCCCGAGCCATGTCGACGTGGTGCCCGTCGTCGGTCGCGCCACGCATGCGGGCAACGTGCTCGATGCGTTGGCGCACGCCGGCCGCGCGCCGATCTCGGCGAACGTCACGCTGCGCGGAACCACCGTTGTCGTGACGGCCGCACGGGACGGCCAGCAGCTCGACAACGCATCGCTCCTGCGCCGGCTGTCGCGTGACTCGACGGTGGTCGACGCACCGTTCACGCGGTTGCGTCCTGCGATCTCCGACGCAGCGGCGCAGGCGGCTGCGACCGAAGCGCGCGCGTTGCTCGCGCAGCCGATGCTGATCGACTACCACGGCGCGCGGCGCGGAGCGCTGAGCACGGTGCAGATCGCGCGTGCTCTGAGTGTCGAGCCGAATGGCGGCAGCTTTGCGGTGA
>JAYUEQ010000107.1:0-9988 GCA_043739205.1 Thermoleophilia bacterium | reverse complement strand
ACCTTTTTACTAGGTGCCGGCTGCTGCGGTCAATCCCTCGCACGGGGGTTCCTACCACTTTCCTACCGAGAGCGGTGGCGCGCTAGCCCTGCGCGTGCCAGTGGAAGTCGATCGTCGCGCCGTAGCCCTGGTCGTCGTTCCCGGCCGTGGTCGGAAGCGCCAGCTCGATCTGGTAGATCACCGTTTCGCCCGGCTGGAGCGTCGTGAGCTGGTTGTCCTGCGCGGTCCACCAGAGCAGCGCGGGCAACGGGAACGGCGCCGGGTTCCCCACTTCCCAGACTCCCATCTGGAGGTCGTTCCAGAGGTGATTCGTCGTGCCGCTCGCGCGGAGTGACAGTGCGAACGGTGCGTCCGATTCGTTGCGAATCGTCATCCTCTCGAACGTCGAGTCGCCCGGCGCCATGTCCGTCGCGTAGATCCGGCAGCCGGCCAGGTTGCTATCGATCGACAGGCCGATCGTTCCGCACGAGTTGCCGGCGGTCGGCGGCGGCGAGGATCCACCGCCGGAGGTCGTCGTCGGCGTCGTCGTGGTTGTTGGTGTGGTGGTCGTCGTCGGCGTTGTCGTCGTTGTCGTCGTCCGCGTCGTCGTTGGTGTGGTCCGCGAGGTCGTTGTGGGCTCGGTCGTCGTCGCTCCCTCGCCGGTCGTCGTTGCCACGGTTGTCGTGGTCGTGGGCGGCCGGCCGCCGAAGCCCTGGTTCGGGAGCGGGGTGGTGTTGGAATTCGTCGGCGCGGGAACGACCGGCGGAACGCCGAGCCCGGGGAGCGGTTGCTGGCCCTGGTCCGGTGTTACGTGCGGCGCCTGGCCGGTGAAGGCGAACGCTCGGACGCTGCCGCTCGCCGCTTGATCGAACTGGGGAATCTGGCTTCGTCCGCCTGCCTGGCCGACCACGTCGTGCCCGCCGCTCGACAGCGCGTGCTGGCCGATCGGCGCGGGCACGAACCCGCCGAGGTCGTCCAGATGCAAATAGGCGAGGAACTGCTGGTCGGAAACCGCTTCGTCGATCACCCGGGGATCGAGTGCGGGAAGACTTGCGATCCCGCCCGATGTCGAATGCAAGGCGTTGACGTAGTCGAGTTGGATGCTGACGAATCCCGGGTTCGGGCGAGCGATCAGGGGACGGCCGGCCGCGTGTGCCAGCCCCTGCGCGCTCGCAAAGGTGATGAGCACCGCGGCGGTGACGACGAGCGCGCGTGTCACCGGCGCTCCCGGTTCGCGATCCGCGCCCAGAACGTGGCGAGGATCATCACCGTTGCGATCAGGCCGAGCGCGGCGAAGAGTGTGACGGCGCGGCCGGTCGCTGAGCTGTTGTCTTCGAGTGAGACACCCAGCACGGCGTCAGGCTGGTGGTCGACGATCAGTCGCCCGAGCGCTTCGCGATCATCGCCGTGGATGTAGCGCATGACGATTGCGCCTCCGCCGATCAGCCTGCGGGCGGTGTCCCGGTCGAGTGGCGGCGGGTCGGCGATCGCGGTGGTCGCGATTGGGTCGCCGTCCGCCGTGTAGGCGGTCAGGTCCGCCCGAACCTGTTGCGAGATGCGGCCGAGCACGTCGGCGAGTGGCGTCATCACGAGCACGACACCGACAGCCGTGTTCCCCACCATCAGCGGGCCAACGGTAACGAGGGCCGGGCCGGTCTTGAAGATCACGACTTCCGTGAACCGGCCGCCGCGCGCGCCACGCGCCTCCCGAATCGACTGGCCGATCGCGCGCAGGCCGCGGCGACTCGCCGCCGGCCGAGGCGCTCCCTTCGAGCGGACCGCGAAGAGGACGGTGCCGTTGGGGCGTACGACGTCGACCATGGGAACGTTCGAGTTCGCTTGCAACGGTGTGACGAGGCGGTTGATCGCTGCAGGGTCCGATGTCGCGACGGCGCGACCAACGCCTCGCGTGAACGTGATTGCGCGGAGTGCGGACAGTTGCTCCGCCTCGACGGTGACAAGCGCCGCGACGGACCCTGCGCCGGCGTCCTGCAACCGCGTGTCCAGGTTGTCGAGCACCCCGCGTTGCGCACGCTGGCCTGCCCACGTCACTGCAAGTACGGCGACGAGCAGGCCAAGCGCGAGATGAGGCCAGCGCCTGCGGTAGCGGCGATTCGGAGCTTGCTGCGCGCGCGGCTCGGTCACGAGGCCCTCGCTTGCATCTTCAGTTGGCCGACGCTCAGAAGTTGGTGGTCGTCGTCGGCCGGCACGTGGTCGTCGCCGTACTGCACATCGTCGCCTGGTGCGTCGTCGCGAACGACAAGATGCTCGACGATCCGTTCAGCGTCCAGGTCGGGGTGCCTGTCATGGCTGTGGTCGAGTTCGTGCCGGCGAGGGTGATCGTCATCGTCCACGGAGCCGTTGCCGAAAGGGCGACGGTTGATGCGTTGAAGTTCAGTGCGCCCGGAATCGTCGCGCCGGCCAGCGTCAGCTTGCCGACCGTGAAACCGTCGGCCGCCGTCCCGCAGTTGTTCCCGTTGTTGGTGTCGCCGAGCACGATCGTTCCGGGGCTGAAGACGCATACCTTGATGTTGCCCGTGCCGAGGTTCGTTCGCTGGTTGAACGTCAGCTTGATCGTGTCGTTCTTTTCGATGCGATTCGCGGTGCCGACGTTCGTGATCTGTACGGCGGTGGTGACGAGGCCGAGCTGAACGGCTGAAAGTGCGAGTGGGGCAGTCCAGGACGTCGCAGAGGTGCTGACGAGCTGGTAGCAGAACCAGTTGCCGTCGTTCGCCAGGGTGCCACGACTCGCGTCGGTGTATGCGGCCGTCGCCGCGTTCGTCAGCGTCGAGATCAGTACGTAGGCCGCGCCGGTGCAGTTCGAGTTCGTGCCGTTGTCGACGCCAAACAGTTGTTGGCCTGTTACGGGCCCGTGAGTGCCGGGCGTCCAGGCGAGCCCCATGTCGTAGCCGGCCGCGGTCGCTGTTGCCGCGGCGGGAGCGCCAACCCAACCGCCGGCGAACGCCGAGTTGGCGTTCGAAGTCTCACCATTGAAGAGGGCGAACGTGGTGCCGACGATGTTGTTTCCGAGCAACAACGCACCCGCCGTAAGGACGACGCCGGCGCCAATCGCCCGCCGCAGGGCGCTGCGTCTCACGTCTATGCCTCTTGTCCTCGTTCGCGCCAGATCTCGTAGAGGGTAATGGCGCCGAGCGCGAGCGCGGGGATCACGAGCAATAGCAAGCGCGCCAACGTGGACTGCAACGCAGCAAGTGCATAGCCGATGGCGGGCACGTGGAAGGCGGAGACCCAGCCCATGCCGACAGCCGGCACTCGCCATGTGTCAGGAGTGCCGTTCGCGTCGCCCTTGGTCGTGAAGTAGCGGCCGGTCGGCGCGTTGGAAATCTTGTAGACGCGGTGCGTGATCTTCTCGTTCGTCTGGCCCGGCTTGTCGAACACGATGATGTCTCCGACCTTCACCTTGTCGGCGTTGACCTTCTTGTAGAAGACGATTGATCCGGTCCGGATGGTCGGCGACATCGATCCCGACCGGACGACGAGCGCCTGGTAGGGAAAGAGCTTCGGCCCGATCGTGACGGCCAGCAGAGACACCGCGACGATCGAAGCAGCGGCAACGATGACCCACGAAAGGATCCGGCCGACGAGGTGGAGCGAGCCACCGCGCGCCGCGACGGGGGCCGGCTCGGCGACGGCGTGGTCTGGCGTCTCCATCGGCCTCTGTTCGTCGGAACCCATGAACTTCCTGGGGATTATGGCCCTGGCGCCGGTCATGTCGTCATGCGCCAGGTCAAGGTGAACAGCGCTTCCTCGCCCTGCAGGGCATTGCTCGCATTTGTCGGGAGCTGCATCCCGATCACGAAGTAGCGCGACTGGGCGTGGGCCGGGCCGCTGCCGAGATCGAAAGCGGTCGGCGCGCTATTCGCACTCGACTTGAAGAAGAACAGCGTATTCGCAGCGAACGCGCACGTGCCCGCGGCAGCCGGGTACTTGCAGTTCGTCGGGTTGAAGGACGAGTCGGTCTCCTGGATGTAGAACTGCGCACCGGCAACTGCGCACGGGTCAGCGCCGCCGGGGCTCGGCGCTGTCGGTGTCGCGACAGCCGTGCAGGTCGGCATGTACACGGAGAGATCATTCGCGTCGAGCGAGCCGTCGTTCGCGATCGTCACCCGGGAGGTTGCCGGTGTTCCGGGATACATCTGGCTCGCCGCGCTGAACAGTGCGTCACAGCCGGAGTTGGCATTCCCGGAGCTCGACGGCCCCGTGTACGAGTAACAGAGCGAACCGAGGTTGACCTTGTTGTTGAACGTCAACGTGCCCGCCGAGATCGTGCTGCCGATGTTCCGACTCTCTGCGTTGAGCAGCGCGTACGCGCTGGTCAACGTGAAGAAGCTCAAGCCGCCGAGCACGATCAAGCTCAAGAGCACCTTTTTCAGGCGCCAGGTGCTCGAGTGCCTGCCGGAAGAGTGGGCGACGCTGCGGACGGGGCCGGCGAGCCTCACTGGTCGATGTGCCAGGTGAGGCCGAAGGTCGAGGAGAGCCCTTGCAGCGGGTTCTGGTTCGAGCCCGCCGGCACCGGTAGGTAGAGGCCGACGTAGAACGTGCGCGTGTAGTTGCCGACGTTGAAGTGGCTGAGCTGCACGGTGGCGTTCGTGTTGAGGTTGCCGTTCGAAAGCAATGGCACGAGTTGGATCCGTCCGCCGACGGGGTGGAGCGTGTCGAAGTTCGAGATCGTGTCAGTGGTGTCCGAGTTGAGTGAAGTAAGCGCGCTCGTGTTCACGACCGGCGAGGACACGGGATACGAGAAGTTCGCGTTCGGCGCGCCGCTGACTGCGATGCTCGTGTCGCCGAAACGGGCATCGGCACTCGCGGTGAACGTCTGGGTGTTCGTACCGGACGTCACCGTGATCTGATTGCCCGAGGTGACGTTCCCGTTTAGCGCAGAGACCTGGAGAGTGGTCGGTGCGACGCCACTCGTGAGACCGGTCGTCAGTGTCACGGCGATCGGCGCGACGCACAGGCCGTTGGCGGATTCTGGGCTCGAGCCCTTGCCCGACCAGCAGTAGTAGGTGTTGCCGGTCGTCTCCTGGACGTACATCAACACCGCCGAGCAGAACGGGTTCCCGGTTGTCGGGTTGAAGTTCAGCTGGGTTCCCTGCGTCGCGCCGGGAGTACCCGGGCTCGTCGTCTTCACGTCGTAGCAGTCCGTGTTGTTCGGGGTGGTGTTGCTGCTCGTGTCGTTGACGTTCGAGTTCAACGGATACGAGAAGTTCGCGAGCGGGCCACCGCTGACGGAGATGCTCGTCGCACCACCGATTGCGGCAGCGCTCGCGGTAAAGGTCTGGGAGTGGCCGCCGAATGAAACGACGATCGCGTCGCTGATCGCCACGGGCCCCTCGAGCGGTGTGACCGTGAGCGTGGTCACCGCAACGCCGCTCGTCAGCGCGGCGTTGAGCTTCGCGTTCACCGACGGCGCGTAGAGATACAGCTTCGACGCGTCGATGCTGCCTGTGTTCTGGATCGTGATCTTTGCGGTCTGTGACGCTCCGAAGTTGCCCGGCGCGATGTTGCCGACGGTGAGAGCCGCGCCGCAGCCGGAGTTGATGTTGTCTTGCGTCGCGCCGTTCATGGACAGGCACGCTGTGTTCGTGTTGAGCTGATCGCTCATCGTGAGCGTTCCGGATGAGATGCCGCTGCCGAGGTTGGACGTCTCGGCGCTGAACGAGGCGAAGGTGCCGCTGAGCCCCAAGTAGGCAGCAGCTCCGATCGCCATCAGCAAGAGAAGCGCTTTCTTCGTGCGCCAGAGCGCCGTGCTCTCCGCGGTCGCCTCGCGCTCGGGGACGCGACGTGTCGGGTGCCGCGCCCACTCGACGAGCTCGCCGACCGAGGAGAAGGTGCCGCCGCCTGCTACGTAGGCGGCGGCACCCATCGGCGTGAGTGCCACGAGGAGCTTCTTCAGTTGGCTCATGACGTCACCTCGCGGTGCCGTCTTACTGCTCGATATGCCAGGTGACGTCGAACGCTGCCTGGGCGTTTTGCTGCGCGTTGCTAAACGATGCGGGGGACTTGACCGCAAGCTGGAAGTAGCGCGTCTTGCCGGCTGCGAGAGCTGTGGCCGCGTTCGGGCCGCCGGTCCAGAGATCACCGGTCAGGTCGTTGAGTGACGTGCCAATGTCCGAGATGTGGGTGGCGCCGAACGCGCAGTTCGTCGAGCCGCCGGTCGGATACACGCACTTCTGGTTGGCAACCCAGCCTGCGTTCATCTCCTGAACGTAGAACTGCAAGTTGGAGCAGAGGTTCGCCGCGCCGAAGTTCGTCACGAGCTGAATCAGCGCTCCGGACGTGTAGCTGTTCGTCGTCGAACTGCCCGTGACGTCAATGCTCGTGCTCGTCGCTGCTGCGTCTACCGCAACGGTCACGACGTCGGTGTTCGCTCCCTGCTTGATCCGGATCTGGGTGCCCGCGAGAATCGCCTGCGGCAGTGCTGCGACCGCGATCGTCGTCTGCGCTCCGCTCGAAAGGCTTCCGGTGGTCGTCGTGATGGTGGGAACGCTGTCCGCGCACGCCGAACCAAGCGCGAACTCGAGCTTGGATGCAGAAATGCTGCCGGCGTTCGCCAGCTGGAGGTTCACCGTCGTCGTCTGGTTGACCCCGAGCTGTGTGACGTGGAACAGGAAGTCGCACCCGTTGCTCGTCACGTTTGCGTTGTTGCTGTCGACCTCCGACTTGCAGGTCGATCCACCGGACTTCGTCGTGTGCAAGAACAGTGTTCCGGTCGCGAAGTAGTTGCCGTTGTTCGCGGTCTCGGCACTGAAGGTTGCAAACGTCCCCGAGCCACCTGCAGCGACGGCAATCAGCCCAACCGCCACGAGCAACATGAGGTACCGCTTTGTTTTCTTCGACATGGTGTCTCGCTCCTTTGTGGGCAATTCAGCCGCTTGCGCGCTCAGTTCGTGCGGTGAAGCTTCAGGAGAGAGAGCGCGCACGGCTTTGCTGCGCACGCCACTCGGCGCGACGAGTGAGTTCCCCTGATCTGATTCTCGGCGCTAAGCCCGCCGATAGCCGCAGTATCTGTCGTGCGAGGGCTCCCCCTACTCCGTTCCCGGAGAAAATCCTCCGCGCATCCCCAATTTTCCTAGTTTCGCGCTATATGTCAAGAAAGGTGAGGCAAGATCCCCCAAACGGGTGTTGAGGAATCACGATCGGTTGCCGAAAGGGCGGATTTCCTGTCTTTAGTCAATGGTCGAGCGCGCGGTTCCGGTTTAACCGCGGCGCAACACTCTGGCCCTAACGACCCGCCGCCGTTGCCGTCTACTCTGGAATGACGATGAGCGCCGACACCGATTCCGTTTTCCGCTCGGAGATCCAGCGCCGGCCCGGGTGGCAAAAGGCGCTGCCGTGGGTCGTGGCCGCCGTCCTCGTGGGCGCTGCGATTGCTGCGGGGATCATCTGGTCGAACACCGGCAAGAGCACCTCGACGCCGCTGACGAACAAACCAGCTGTCGACGTCTCGAAGGTGCCGGCGACGGTGAAGCTCGCCCCCGGCGCGCAAACGGTGGCCCGCCGCTTCATCGAGACGGCCGTCGCGCGGAAGCACCTCACCGAGGCGTACAGCCTCGTCACCCAGGAGCTGAAACAAGGCCAGTCGCTCAAGTCGTGGAACACGGGCAACATCGCGGTGATCCCCTATCCCGTTGATGCGATCAAGTACGCGCCGATGAAGATCGACTTCTCGTATCCGAAGGAGGCGCAGATCCAGGTCGCGCTCCTGCCGAAGGCCGGCACGGGAGTGAAGCCTCAGCTGTTCCTGATGGATCTCGTGAAGCGCGACGGGAAGTGGCTCGTCAACTCGTGGGTCCCGAAGTCTTCACCGATGGTGCCGAACGGCTCGTCGAACAACGGCTCCGGTCAGTAGAGGCGCGCCACGGTGAAGAGACGGCTCGCGTCGCCTCGCTTCCGCCGCCGACTGCTGTGGCTTGGCGGTGGGCCGTGCGCGATCGTGGCTGTTGTGCTGATCTCGATTCACTACGGCAACACCGGTCATTCGCACGCGACGCCGATCGACGAATCGAAGAAGGCGTGGGTTTATCAGGCGCCGAAGCACACGCGTTTGACGAAGCACGACCGGCTCGAGCTCTTCACCGCATCCAGTCGCTTTGTGCGCACCGCAGTCGCGCGCGAACAGCTGGACTCTGCGTGGAACATGCTCGGCCCCGAGATGAAGGCCGGGCAGACGCGACAGTCGTGGGACTCCGGCTTCAACAACGTCGTCCCGTTCAAAGCCGACGCGATCGAGGCGTGGGACATCCTCTATGCGTACAAGAACGACGTCGCGCTCGATCTCTCGCTCGTCTCCGGGCGGAGAAACGGGGACAACTGGGCCGGCAAGACGTTCACGCTGGAGCTGAAGCGTGATCCGCGCTCGCATCGGTGGCTCGTTGCGTCGTGGGTGCCCAGAGGCGTTGGTGGCGGCGGCACGCTGAGCCCCAATCACGAGAGCGGCCCGCCGCCGGTCGCCGTGAGCAAGCACATCTCTGCGCGCTGGCTCTTCGTTCCCGGAGTGTTCCTCGGGGGCCTGCTGCTCGTCCTCGGCGGGGCGGCCCTCCACAACGTTCTGCGCAGCCGGCGCGCATCGCGCCGGTACGCCGAGTCGCTCGGCTACAAGTCCAGTTCGAACCCGTCGTAGGCCTGCTCATAGCCGTTCTCGAGCGGCCGTTCCGCTGGGCGATGTGTGAGCAGCAGCCGCTTCGCGCCTGACCGGCGGAAGGCCTCATTCGCTTCCTCCGCCGCGAGGTGGCCGCGGGTGCCGCCCTCGGGATTCGCCGCGAGCAACGTCGCCTCACACAGGAACACATCGGCGTCGCGTGCGAGCTCCGGCAGTGCGTCGCTCGGGCCGCTGTCGCCCGAGTACGCGAGCGTCGTGCCGTTATCGGAAACGCGGAACCCGAACGCCAACATTTCGTAGTGCAGGACGCGCCGCGGGGTGATCCGTGCTCCGGCAGCTTCGAACGTCTCGCCGTCGGCGTACTCGTGCACGTCGAAGGCGGCCTCGAACATGTCGGCGCGCCCGAGCTCCTCTCCGAGCTTGGCAAGCACCTTGCGTCCGCCGGGAGGAACCCAGAGAGCAGGCGAGGGAAGTTCTGTCGCCGGGCCGAAGCGCAGCCCCCACACCCACGGAACGAGGTCGCCCCAGTGGTCGAGGTGGAAGTGTGTGATCGCGATCGCGTCGATCTGCGGCCAACCCTCTTGCGCGCGCAATCGCGGCAGTACGCCAGGCCCGCAGTCCAGGAGGAGCCGACCGCTTCCGCCTTCGAGCAGGTAGCCGGACTGCGCGCCCCCCGGATTGGGCCAGGCCGGGGAGCAGCCCACGACGGTCAGCTTCACGTTCCTATACTGCCCAAACCGTGGCAGGAAAGATCAGAGTGGTCGTCGCCAAGCCGGGGCTCGACGGACACGACCGGGGCGCGAAGATCATCGCCCGTGCCTTGCGCGATGCCGGTATGGAGGTCATCTACACGGGCTTGCACCAGACGCCCGAGCAGATCGTCGAGACGGTGATTCAGGAAGACGCCGACGCGGTCGGGATCTCGATCCTCTCGGGCGCGCACATGACGCTCGTCCCGCGCATCCTCGTGCTGCTGCGGGAGCAGGGCGCGGAGGACGTGCTCGTCGTTGTCGGCGGCACGATCCCGAACGAAGACGTGCGCGCGTTGAAGGAACAAGGCGTCGCCGAGGTGTTCACGCCTGGCGCACCCACCGGCGCAATCGTCGAGTTCCTGCAGTCGCGCGTCGTTGCTGTTTAGAGCAGACGGTCGACCGTCAAGGCGCCCGGCGCACCGCTGATCGCCTCGACGGTGCCGGGAGCAGGCATCGTCCAGACGACGACCTTTTGCCCGACTGTCACAGTGGGTGCCGTGGCCGCCAACGTGATGAGGCGGTTGAGCTTCGTCTGTTTCACATGCGAGGGCCACGCGGCGCTTGACGTGACGATGACCGTCAAGTCGACGTCAGTCGCCGCGACGACGGTGCCGGTGAGCTTCAGCGTGAATGC
>JAYUEQ010000106.1:0-3670 GCA_043739205.1 Thermoleophilia bacterium | reverse complement strand
ACCTGCCCGGCCACGTGAAGACCGAGCTCTTCGCATCCGTCTTCGAGACGAATACGAACGTCTGCGCCACCGTGAGCGAGGTCGACGACGCGCTCCCGGTGCTGCGCCGGGCGGCGGCTACGGCCGCCGAACGCGAGGGGCTCGCGATCGGTGCGGCTGCAACGCACCCGTTCGCGTTGCCGGAGGCGCAGCCGATCGTCAAGGAAGAGCGGTACGTGACGTTTGTCGGCTACGGCGGCATCTCGGTCCGCCGTCAGGGAGTGCAAGGGCTGCACGTGCACGTCGGCATGGCGTCCGCCGAGGAGTGCTGGCGCTGTCTCGATGCGATCGTGCCCTGGCTGCCCGTCGTGCTGGCACTGTCCGCGAACTCGCCGTGGTATGCCGGTGAGCTCAGCGGCATGGCGTCGAACCGAGCGCCCGTGCTCGCGGAGCTGCCGCGCGCGGGCGTCCCTCCGGCGTTCGCGTCATACGCCGAGTGGGAGACGTGGGTCGAGCGCCTCGTGCGGCTCGGCGTCACCGAGGAGTACACGCGCATCTGGTGGGACGTGCGTCCGCACCCGAAGCTCGGCACGCTCGAGATTCGCGTTCCGGATCAGCCGACTGATGTGCACCTGTCCGCCGCGTTCACTGCACTTCTGCAGGCGCTGTGCGCGGCTGCGCTCGACGGTGCGCTGCCGCGCGACGACGGCGCCCTCGGCGACCGGGGGCGCGCCGACTACGTGCAGAACCGCTGGTCCGCTGCGCGCTTCGGCCCGCGCGCAAAGCTTCTGCACCCAGACGGCCGGAGCTACGTCGTCGCATCCGAGCTCGCAGCCGAGTTGCTCGAGCTCGTACGGCCCGCTGCGCACACGCTCGGCGGCGAGGCATACCTCGATCTCCTGGATCCGATCGCCTGCGAGGCCGATCTTCAGCTGCAGAGCGCAACTGCTCGGGAAGCGGCCGCGGACGTCGCCGCGCGCTCGCTAGGCTAGCCCTGTGGCGACCGTCACCGAGACGATCCAGGTCAGCGGCATCCGCTGCGAGAAGTGCGTGATGCGCCTCGCGGGCACGCTCGAGGGCACCGAGGGCCTCGAGGCGGCGAACGCGAACCTCATGGGGCAAGTGACGCTCTCCTACGACGACGACCGCACCACCCGGGCTGCGCTGATCGAGGTTCTTTCTCGGGGCGGCTTCCGCGAGCAGCAGTTCGTCTAGCGTTCTCGCACCACATTAAGAAGGGGAATCCCCGCGCCGAATCCAGCGTTTGTACCGCTGCTAGGGTGGCCGCCGGGATGAGTGAGAGCGCACCGACGGCCGCTGATACACGCAGGCTCGCCGAGGAGGCGCGTGCACGTGTGCGGTTTGAGGAAGAAGCGCTCGGTTTGAGCGACCAGGTCTACAGGGTCGCCCGGCGACTGGTCGGTTCCCGCGACGAAGCAGAGGATCTCGTGCAGCAGACATACGAGCGCGCATTTCGCTCCTGGAAGCAGTTCACACCGGGCACCAACCTGCGGGCGTGGCTGCTCCGGATCCTCACGAACCTCAACATCGACCGTGGCCGCCGACAGCAGCGTGCGCCGCAGACGACGCCGCTCGACAACGAAGCCGGCGACTACTTCCTCTACAACAAGCTCGAGGCGCAGGTGCCGGAGGAGAACCCGGACGAGGAGCGCGTGATCGAGAAGCTCAGCCAGGATTCGATCGTCGACGCGCTCGCCGAGGTGCCCCACGACTTCCGCGATGTGATCGTGCTCGTCGACATCGGTGAGTTCTCGTATGCCGATGCCGCGCAGATCCTCGACATCCCGATGGGGACCGTCATGTCGCGATTGCACCGTGGTAGGCGTATCCTGAAGAAGAATCTCGCCGACGGGGTGCCCGCTTGATCGACGTAGGCTTGACGGAGTCGAAATGATCGACTGGTGCGACAAGTGCGAAGAGATGATGCAGCCGTTTCTCGACGGAGCACTCTCCGACGCTGAGGTCGAACAGGCGAAGCACCATCTCGAGCAGTGCAGCTGGTGCGCGAAGCGCTACCACTTCGAGGAGCGCCTGCGGCACTACGTCCGCGTCGCGATCAACGAGCCGATGTCGGCTGAGTTGAAAGCGAAGCTGTCCGCGCTGCGGACGCCGCTCGACGCCTGATCACTGAGACCGCTGTTACTGAGAGGCGACGGTCTGCGGTCCGACGACGACGAGCAGCTGACGGACGCCGAGGCCCGGTGCTTCTTGCGAGGCGACCGAGAGCTGACGCGCGAGCCTCAGCCCGACGTCACGTCCGCTGGGGCCGTAGTAGACGGTCGAGGTCGGGTAGTCGAAGCGGTCAGCGCGGCCGACCTTCGCGATCGTGTAGCCCATCGCGCCGATGCGGCTCGCCAGGCTGCGTGTCCAGCTGATGTCGCCGTTGCCGTTCTCGACGGTCACCTGGAGCTTCCACGGTGGCACCAGGTTCGCGTTCGGGATCGCCTCGACCGTGCGCGTTTGCGTCAGGTTCAGGTTCGGTGCGAGCACCATCACCGCGAGTGCCGAGAGCAACGCCGCGACCGCGCTTACGACGATCAGCCGTGCGCGCGCGTTGACGCGGAACGACCCGCCGATCGGCAGTCCGGCGAGCCGGCGCGCTTCGTAGCGGTCGATCCCGAGCCCGGTCGCGTAAAGGACGGCTGCGAGCGCAGCGGCGCTCTGCGAGGGGAAGCGGTAAAGACGGCCGTCCTCGAGCCACTCGATCTCAGCCTCGGTGAGCCCGCTGCGGTACGCGACCTGCTTGACGGTCAGGTCACGGCGCTCCCGGGCCTCGGCCAGCGGCGAGTGCTCCGGGATCGCATCGAGTGGATGCGCGAGCTCGAGCATTGAGGCGGTCCTCCTTCGTTCTTCGTTCCTGCTCCCCTTCCTATCGGCGGTAGTCCACGTCTCCTGGAGGGGAGAGGTCGGAGCAGTCGACGAGCACGGTTTTGAAGGGACCAGTTTCGAGGCCGCGGCCGCCCTCGTCGGGAACGGCGCCCCAGGCGCTGCGGGCGAGCACGACGGGGTGGCTCCGCGTGCCGTGATAGGAGGCCGCGAGCACGGGCTCCGGGCGCGCGAGCAGCCGCTCGATCGCGCGCGGGTCGAGGCCCGGCCCGTCGGCGAGCACGACAACGGCTCGCGTCACGTCGTCGCCGAGCGCCGCCAGGCCGCAGCGGAGCGAAGCGCCGGGGCCAGCATCCCAGTCGTCGCAGTGCACGATCGAAGCGCCCGAACCAGGTTCGAGAGTGAGTTCGTGCGCCCCTTCGACGACGACGATCTCGTCGACCGGCGCGTCGGCCAGCGCGTCCAGCACTGCCGGGAGGAGCTCGCGCTGCTTGACGCCGCCGTACCGCGACGACGCGCCCGCTGCGAGGACGACCGCGGCGATCAGTGGACCGTCAGGGTGGCTTTCTCGATCTCGACCGTCTCGGTCGGGACGCCTTGCCCGCCGCTCGACGGATCCCCGAGCTGACCGATCTTGTCCACCACCGCCTGCCCATCGACGACGTTGCCGAGGACCGCGTAGTCCGGCGGCAGCTGCGCGTCCTGCGTCGTGACGACGAAGAACTGGCTGCCGGAGGTTCCCGGCGGCTCGGCGCCGGTCTTCGCCATCGCGACGACGCCGAGCGTGTAACGCGTCGAGGCAGGCGGGATGTCGACGGTCGAGTACCCGGGGCCGCCCGATCCG
>JAYUEQ010000105.1:0-3872 GCA_043739205.1 Thermoleophilia bacterium | reverse complement strand
TTCAACCAGCCCGCGACCTTGTCGTTCGCGAGGAAGAGCGCGATCGCCTGGTTCTTCTTCGTGCGCGGCTGTGTCTGCGCGAGCGGCGTCGTCGTCGTGATCGGATTCGGGACCGAGGTCGTCGTCCCAGCCTGCGCCGCGGGGACGAGCGCAAGCGCGAGCGCGGCGACGGCCGCGAGCCTCACGCGCGGAAGGACCAGAGTCTGTTGCCGAGGAAGTTCAGCGGCGTCACTAGCACGATTGCGATCGCCTGCGAGACGACCTTTCGCCAGTGCAGCAAGTCGATGAACAAGACGAGCCAAAGCTGGTTCACCGCAAAAGCGACCAACGAGACGACGAAGAAGCGCGCGCCCTGCAGGCCGATGTGACCCTTCTGATGCACGAACGTCCAGTGGCGGTTCCACCAGTAGTTGCTGGCGCCCGCGACCACGAACGAGATCGCGGCGGCGACATGGGCGCCCCAGCTGAGCAGCGCGGCGAACACCGCCAGATTGATGACGTACCCGGTCGCTCCGACGATCCCGAACTTGACGAGCTGGACCCAGTTACCCCGGTGGCGGAGCGCGGCGGCGGTGCGCGACGAGACGGACACCGACCCGACGTTACCTAGGCTGCACTGGCGGTTTCGTGAATACCGCTGTCCTCGTCGATCGGAGGAGTGCAGTCACGCGGCGGCGCGGCACTCATTGCGGGCCCGACAAACCGGGGACAAGTGGCACAAACCGCGCGGCGGACAGGAACCGCGTTCGCCGTCCGGCCACCGTCCGTGTGACGCAGACGAGGCTCTCGTCGATCGGCAGGACGAGCCGCCCGCCGGTTACGAGCTGGTCGTACAGCGGCTCGGGCACCTCGCCTGCTGCCGCCGCGACGGCGATCGCGTCGTACGGCGCCCGGTCGGGAACGCCGAGCGAGCCGTCGCCGACCGTGACTTCCACGTCGTAGCCGGCCGCTGCGAGGTTCCGGCGAGCCTGCTCGGCGAGCTCGGGGATCCGCTCGATGGAGACGACCTCCGCGGCCAACTCGGCGAGCACTGCGGCTTGATACCCCGAGCCGGTCCCGACGTCGAGCACGCGTTCGCCTCCGGAGAGCTCGAGCGCCTGGCAGATCAGCGCGACGATGAACGGCTGGGAGATGGTCTGGCCGTGCGGGAGCGCGAGCGCGGCGTCGGCATACGCGTGTCGTCGGGCACCCGCAGGGACGAATGACTCGCGCGGCACGCGCGCCATCGCGCCGAGCACCCGCTCGTCGCGAATGCCGCGACGCTGTAGTTGCAGTTCGATCCAGTCAGCCCACACGACGAACGGAGACGCCGAAGTGCTCGGCGACGAGCCCCTTGACTCCGGTGATCGACGCGGGCGGCGGATCGAGGCCGACGGTGAGCATCGGCACCTCGGAGTCCTCGAGCTCGAGCGAGCCGTGGCTTCCACCGCCGAGGTGGTGGCGGCCGGCGAGGTCGAGGAACTCCCAGCCGGGCGCGGCAGACACGAGCACTTCGCCGGCGTTCGGATTGCGCAACGCCGCCGCGGCGCGCATGTGGCCGTCGGGCAGATCGTCGAGCAGTGCGAGGTCTTCGTCGCCGTCGCGCCGCACGACCATGCGGCCGTCTTCTTCGAAGAGCACGATCCCCGCCGCCGGCTGCGCGTCAAGCCGCTCCGCGACGGCGCGCGCGTTCTCCGTGTAGACCATCCCAGCACGGTTCGAGGCGGTGACGAGATCGTCACCGGCGTCGAGACGCGCGACCTGCTCGACCCTCGACTGGCCGTGGTCGCTGCAGACGACGATCGCGTAGCGCTCGAGGAACTCGTCAGGCCCACCTGCTGCGTCCATCAACTCGGAGATCGCCGCGTCGCTGCGCGCCAGGGCTTCGTGGGCGCTGTCGGGACCGGCGGCGTGCGACGCGTAGTCATAGTCCGGCAGGTAGTAGACGAGCGCGTCAAAGCCATCGCGGGTCACGAGCCAGCGACCGACCGAGGCGGCATACGCATCGATCGAGCCCAGCGCGCGATTGCGGACCGCCATCGGCGCGCCGGTGCGGTCGCTCTCGTACAACGAGTAGAAGAAGAACCGCTTCGGCCCGTTGACCGCCGGCACGCCGGGGATCGTCGGCAGATGACGGTGACTGCCGCGGTAACAAGTGATGTTGATCGCGCCCGTCGTCAGTCCTGCGGACTCGAGCGCCTCATAGACGGTCTCAGCGTTGCGCGACAGGTGCTTTGCGTTGAGGTCGATGACCGTGTCGCGCAACGTGCGTGTGATCCCGGCGGCGCGCGCGGCGCCGAACGACGAGCCGTACTCGACGATCCGTTTCTCCTTTCGATACCACCAGACGAGGTGTGGGATCTCGTGCACGTCGGGATACGCGCCCGTTGCGATCGACGCAAGACAGACCGGCGTCAGCGACGGGAACACGGATGCGGCACGGCGGTATTCACCCTGCTCGGCGAGAAAGCGGATCGCGGGCGTGTCGGCGGCCTCGAACATCGACGGCGTCAGGCCGTCGATCACGACCATCACAACGGGCTTCGGCTTGACGTCAGTCCTTGGCAAGAGAGCGCAGGCCCGCGTGCGTGTCGGGCGCCCGGCGGCGCAACCGCGCGCCGAGCAGCGGCACCGCGAGCGCCTCGAGGTAGCCGAGCACCGGCACGAAGGCGAGCGCTGCTCCGCCAAGCGACGCGATCGCGAGCAGCGTCGCGGTGCCGCCGCGCGTGCCGCCGCGACGCAACGTGCCCGAGACGAGCGGCGCCGAACCGAGCGCGCCGCAGATCGCGCCGACCGCTCCACCGACCGCCTCGTCCCACTGTCCGAACGCGAACCCGAGGGCCACGGAACCGGCCGCGGCGACCACGAGCCCGACGATCGCGCGCCGTAGCGCACCGGTCGCGCCGACGCCGATCGCCACACCGAGCCCGACGAGGATCCCGACGGTGTACCAGTCGCCCATCAGGGCGCCGAGTGTAGCGACGGGTTTGGGTCTGGCGGCAGCGGGGGCATAGTGGGACAACCCTTCGACAGGAGCAACCCGTGTCAGACGACGCCCAGCCCTTGCTCGTCTTCTTCTCGTCCCCGAGCTCCGGTCCCTCACGCCGGATGGAAAGCATCGTCGCGCACATCGCGCGATCGGAACGTCACCGTCTGCGCGTACTACAGGTGGACGTCGACAAACGCACTGACCTCGTTGAGAAGCTCCAGGTGCGGCACGTGCCGACGCTCGTGCTCGTGATCGCGCGCAAAGTGGTCGCTCGGATCGACGGACGCGCAAGCGCGCCGAAGATCGAGGCGATGCTCGCAGAGCACCTCGCCGCGGCGACGATCTAGGACTGCAGCCGGTCGATCACGGCGAGCGTGAACGCTGCGGCGCGCGCTCCGTCGACCACGCGGTGGTCGAAGGTGACGCTGATGTTGCCCATCGGTCGTACGACGACCTCACCGTCGCGAACGACTGCGCGCGCCCCGATCCGGTGCACACCGAGGATGCCTACCTCGGGATAGTTGACGAGCGGCGTCACGAAGAGACCGGCGAGCTTGCCGGCGCTCGTCACGGTGAACGTCGAACCGCGGAGCTCCTCCGCCGCGAGCGTTCCTGCGCGGGCTTGCTCGGCAAGCGCGTCCACGTCGGCGCGCAGCTGTTCGATGTCTCGGGTGTCGCAGCCGCGAACGACCGGCACGACGAGACCCTGTTCGGTCTGGACGGCGATGCCGAGGTCGTAACGCTCGAGGTAGACGATCTCGTCGCCCTCGAGGCGCGCGTTCAACTCGGGAAACTCCTGCAGCGCCGCAGCGGTCGCCTTGAGCACGGTCGGGAGCAGCAGCTTGAGGTCGACGTTCGAGAAGTCGCACTCCTCGACATAGGTGACCGCCGGCACCTCGTGGTG
>JAYUEQ010000104.1:0-12559 GCA_043739205.1 Thermoleophilia bacterium | reverse complement strand
GAGCGCCGGTGCGAACACGTGGTTGTTCGACGTTGCCGCGACGGCAATCGCATCCGGTGCGGTGCCCGGCGAGCCGGTCGTCCCGAGCCCGAAGTCCTCACGGTCATTGCCGGCGGCGATCACGGGAACGACGCCTGCGAGCGCGACGTTATGGATCGTCTCGTACATCGCGTCGTTCGCGGGGTCGGTCTGCGGCCCTCCGCCCGAGAAGTTGATGACGTTCATCCCGTCGGCGACCGCAGACTCGAACGCGCTCACGATCTCGGGCGTGTTCGCCTGGTGGCCGAGCGGCGTCGGAACGGTGAAGACTCGGTAGTTGCCGATCCAGGCCTTGGGCGCGACGCCCGAGAGGTTGGCCACGGCCGGATGATCAGGGCCGGCCGGCGCGGTGGTGCCCTCATCGCCGGCTGCGATGCCGGATACGTGCGTGCCGTGTGGCTCGGTCTTGTCGAACGCGGTCGCGCTGAGCTGGTCGCGCACTGGGCCGGGGAACGAGCGCGCGACGATCACCTTCGGCGTCGTCAGCTTCGTGTCGCCCCGCGGGAAACCGGCGGGGTACGAGAAGCCGGTGGGGTTGAGGAACGGGCTCGTCGAATCAACGCCGGTGTCGACCACCGCGATCTTGATCCCTTGGCCCTTGTCGCCCGTCGCGGCCTGCAGGTCGGTTGCCTTGATCACCGAGGGGCCGCGGTCCATCGTTGAGAAATACGAGAGGTTCGGATAGATCTTCGTGACAGCGCTGACGCCGAGCAGCTTCGGCAGCAACGTCGCCGGCAGGCGGACGGTGATGCCGTCGAGCAGGATCGAGAAGCGCTCTTCGAACTGGGCGCTCGGGATCGCAGCGCGCACCTGCGCCGCGGCGGCGTCCTGCAGCCTGGCGAGCTTCGCGAGGTAGGCACGGGAGCTCGCGCTCGTGACATCCAGGTGCTGTGCGCGGGACGCGGAGAAGAGCGAGCGGTCGGAGGTCCAGGCGGCGAGCGGAGGCGCGGCGAGGCGGACGATCACGCGGGTCCAGCCGCGCTGACTCGCCGCCGGCATGTGGAGGACGCCTGCCCGGACGCGGGGCAGGGCTGCTTCGCGCGCATCGCGCCGAATCGGGGTGAGTGAAGCGGACGCCGAGGACGCCGCCACGAGCCCGATAACCACCATCAGCATCAAGGGGCGACGCAAGGTTCCGCACCTTAGCCGATCCACCGTTAAAGTCGCCCCCGTGTTCGAGGGAAAGAACGCCCTGATCCTCGGGGTCGCCAACAAGCGGTCGATCGCGTGGGCGATCGCAAAGCGCCTCGCCGACGGCGGGGCGAAGCTCGCCTTCACCTTCCAGGGGGAGCGGATCGAAAAGAACGTGCGCGACCTTGCAGAGTCTGTCGCGAGCCCGCTCGTCACCGAGCTCGACGTGCGCGACGACGCCGCGATCGCGCGCGTCTTCGCGGAGGTGTCGGACGTGTTCGGCGGCAAGCTCGACATCCTGGTGCACTCGGTGGCGTTCGCAGCGGCCGAAGATCTGGAGGGCCGTTTCACGGATACGCCGCGGGACCGGTTTTGGATGGCGATCGACATCAGCGCCTACTCCCTGGTTGCGACCTCGCGGGCCGCGGAGCCGCTTATGACAGCGGCGGGGGGCGGCTCGATCGTGACGATGACCTACCTCGGCGGCGAGCGCGCCGTGCCTCACTACAACGTGATGGGTGTCGCCAAGGCGACGCTCGACTCGTCGGTCAAGTACCTCGCGTGGGATCTCGGCGAGAAGAACATCCGCGTCAACGCCGTCTCAGCGGGTCCCGTGCGCACACTTGCCGCGCGCTCGATCGCAGGCTTCACGACGATGGAGTCGATGTTCGAGGAGCGCGCACCGCTCCACCGGCACATCGACTCGGACGACGTCGGCGCCGCCGCGGCCTATCTGCTCTCGGACGATGCGAAGAACGTCACCGGCACGACGCTCTACGTCGACGCCGGCTACCACTCGATGGGTATGTGACCATGTGGCCGGGTCTCAGGCCACATGCAACCTGGTTTGCTCTTTCAACCAGGTTGCTGAGTTACTCGGCGCCTAAGGCGTCGCAGGCCGCGAGCCACTCCTCGACGTCAGGCACGTCACCGGTCTCGTAGTACCAGGCGTTCCGCACCATTCCGCTTTCGTCGATCAGGAACGCCGTGCGCTGCGCGACGTCGCGGAAGCCGCGGAACTCGAAGCCGATACCGAAGCCACGCACGGTCTCGCCGTTGAAGTCCGAGAGGAGCCCGAAGTTCAGGTCGAGCGCCTGCCGCCAGGCGATATGGCACCACGGAGAGTCGCGCGAGATACCGATCGGCTGCACTCCTGCTTCTTCGAACGCCGCTCTCCTGTCACGCAGGAGCTCCATCTCGTTCGTTCAGGTGGCTGACCAGTCGAAGAGATAGAAGACGAGCAGCTTCGGCCCGTCCTCGAGCAACTCCGCCATCGTCACGGGCTCGTTCGGGCCGAGGAAGACGGTTACCTCGGGGACGTGTTCTCCTGCCTGCAGCATCCACCGAGCCTAGCGAAGCTCTAACAACACCAACGCTGATCAAGTTGCAGCACGGGGCCGAGGCGATCGCTGCGTGGGAATTGCTCCTTGATGTTGCCGACGGCGTGCACCCGCGTGCCGCGCAAGAAGAGCCACTGGTCGGCCGTCGGCCATGTGATCAGTAACCAGCGGCCGTCGGGAGACCAGACAAAGTCGCCGAACGTGCCCGGCCCGGAGAACACCGTGCGCGAGCGACCCGGTCCGTCGATGTCGACGAGCCGCACCGCGCTCCCGGTCGCGGAGCGGATCGAGAGTGCAAGTTGATGGGTGCCCGGCTGGAACGCAGCGTCGACGAAACGTTCACCGAGTGTCGTCACCGTGCGGTGCACGCGTCCTTGCGAGGTGAGCACGATCACCTTGCGGCTCGACGTGATCGCGAGATAGCGGCCGTCGGTCGACCAGACGAGGTTGCTCGGCAGGACGGTGATCGGCGCGCGCCAGACGAGCCGACCCGAGTCCGCGTTGCGCAGCACGATCGCGCCGCCGGAGAAGTAGGCGACCGCGTGCAGTCGACCCGGATCCCACGCGGGCGGGACGTCCTGGGCGTACCGGTCGAGCAAATGGTCGCCGCTCCCGTCACCGGCGACGACGCGCAAGCCGGCGGGAGTCAGGTATGCGATCCGCGTATCGAGGCGGCTGCCTTCCCAACGCGGCCAGGACGCGCGACGTGGCAACGTCCAGCGGACGCCGTTGTTGACGTCGAGCGCCACCAACTCGCGGGGCGTCGTCGCGATTACATAGAGGCCGTGCGGCGACCACTGCGCGTCGGTGTACGAGCCGATACGTCGCTTCAGGCCGTTGTCGTGGATCAGCCAGACGCCGCCGTGCTCGGCCGAGACGACCAGCAGCCGCCCCGGGCTCGGAAGCGAGAAGAGCGCGGGCTCGGCCTGCTGCACCCCGACCGCCTCGCGTACCTTCTGGAAGACGGCGTGCCCCGGGGGTGTCGCGACTGACGCGACGACGATCCCCGCAGCCGCCACGAGTGCAGGGACGAGCCGGCGCGTGCGCCTTGGCGCGGGCGCGCGCTCCTCGTAGGCCCGCTTCACCACCTCCCAGGTGCGGCGCTCTGCCTCTCTCACTGCGCTGCCTCCTTCATCCGGTCGAGGCCCCTGCGCAAGCGCGAGTTGACGGTGCCGCGCGGTAGATCGAGCAACTCGGCGATCTCGCCGGGCGTGTACTCGAGGACGTAGCGGAGGACGACCACGGCCCGGTGCTCCGCCGGAAGGTCGGCGATGCGAGCGAGCGCGCCGCCGTTGTGTTCCGGGGTCGGTGCCGCAGGGAGATAGTCGCCGAGCTCGACTTCGGCGCGCAACTTGCGCGCCCGCGTCCAGTCGATCGCGCGGTTGACGACGATGCGGTGCAGCCACGGGCCGAAGGGGCGGCGGCCGTCGAAGCGGTCGAGGTTGCGCACGGCGGCGAGGAACGCTTCCTGCG
Source organism: Thermoleophilia bacterium (assembly GCA_043739205.1). Lineage (GTDB taxonomy): Bacteria > Actinomycetota > Thermoleophilia > Gaiellales > Gaiellaceae > PALSA-600. Next base: position 8,576 of record JAYUEQ010000104.1, on the reverse strand, counting down.
CGATGTCCTCCGCGGCGGCGGCGTCCCCGGTGACAAGGTGGGCCGCGCGGTAGGCGCGCGGCCAGTGCTCGCGAAAGAGCCGCTCGAGGTCGGCGACAGATCCCTGTTGGGCACCTCGGATCCAGGCGCGCTCTGCCACCCATCGACTCTACGACGGAGGAAGCTCATAAGGTCCATACGGCTCGGGGACCTCCGGCGGTCCCCGAGACGTATTCGTCGACATGAAACGTCTCGCACTCATCAGCTTCCTCGTCCTCGGGGCGGCCCTTCCGGGCGCCGCCCCCGGCGCCGGCTGCAGCCCGCTCGACTGCGCCGCGAGCGGCGCCTCGGTAGGGAGCGGCTACCTCGCTGCGCGCCCTGACGGAGCGCACGGCGTCGCACAGATCGTCGACCTCCGCACCGGTGAGGTGAAGTGGCGTCTTCCGCAGGGGATGCTCAACGGCCGGACGCTGGTCGAGCAGCCTCAGTCTCAGCAGCTCGTCTGGCACGACGCGATCACCGGCAAGGAGACCGGCAGCGCGACGATCGAGGCAACGGGCCCTTTCTCGCTCGTCGGGCTCTCGCAGGACGGCAGCCGCGCCGTGCTCGTCAACATCTCGAAGCAGGAATCGACGTTCGCGGTCGTCTCGCAGTCGAGTGAGCAGACGTTCACCCTCCCGACGAAGAACTGGGGCTTCGATGCACTGAGCGGCAACAAGCTCTACCTCCTCAAGTACGTGAACAACGGCTACGAGATTCGGCTGTACGACCTCGCCACGGGCAAACTCGCCGCGGAGCCGCTGAAAGACCCGAAGGCGTCATCGACGATCTGGGGCATCGCGTGGGAGCGCGTCGCCTCGCCGGATGGCCGTTACCTGTTCACGCTGTACGTCGGCGGCAACGGCGGCGCGATGGTGCATCAGCTCGACCTGAAGACCTCGGTCGCGCGCTGCATCGACCTGCCGGGGACCGGTGACTTCAACTCGACCGTGACGTGGGCGATGGAACTCTCGCCGAACGGGAAGACGCTCTGGGCCGTTAACCCGGGCTACGGGCGCGTCGTCGGCATCGACGTCGGCACGCGGAAGGTGCGCACGGCGTTCCGCTTTAACAGGACGTCGCTCTACGACAACGGTCCGACTGCATCGGTCTCGGCGATCTCGCCGAACGGCTTGCAGATCGTGCTTGGCGTCGCCGGCAAGCTCTTCTACGTCTCTCTGGCACGCCGCGCAGTCGTCCGCGGCGTCCCGCGCGCGGCGGTCGCGCTCGGTTACGCGCCCGACGGCGCGACATTGTGGGTTGTCGGCAAGGGCGAGCAGATCACCGCACTGCCTGCTTTGTGAAGCCCGTCGTTCTGATCGCCGTGTTGCTCGCCGCACTTGTCCCGGGGGCCTCGCAGGCCGCAGCATGCTCCCCGCTCAACTGCTCGCCGAGCCAGTTCACACTCGCGCACGGCACGCTGCTCGGTGTGCGGATCGGCGTCGACCAGCCGGTCAGGGTGATCGATCTGAGCACCGGTTCGACGCGCTGGCGGCTCCCGGCGGGGATCGTCACCGGCAACGTGTTGGTCCACCAGGACGGTTCGCTCCTTACCTGGTACTCCCTCACGACGGGCGCACGGTTGCGCGATGCCGTTGTCCAGCAGCACGGCATGTTTCAGCTGGTCGGTGCATCGCAGGACGGACGTGAGGCCGTGCTCGCGCGCACGCAGCACCGCTCGACGACGTTTGCGGTCGTGTCGCCAGGAGCGCAACGCATCGTCAAGCTCGGTGGCAACCGCTGGTCGTTCGATGCGCTCAACCGTGACAACCTTTTCCTGATCCGTAACTTGAAGCAGGGGTACGAGATCCGCCTGTTGGAAGTCGCCTCCGGCGTACTCGAGAAAACGCCATTGAAGGATCCGAACGGATCGTCGACGATCTGGGGCGCGCCGTGGTCTCGGCTGTCGTCCGCTGACGGTCGCTATGTCTTCACGCTCTACGTCGGCTCGAATGGAAGCTCGATGGTGCACGTGCTCGACACGCGCAACGCGACCGCGCGCTGCATCGACCTTCCAGGGACGGGCAGCTGGGACTCGGCGGCGTCCTGGGCGCTCGTCGCCGATCCTGACGGTCGGCATCTCTGGGCGATCAGCACCGGCTACGGCCGCGTCGCGCACATCGATATCCCGTCGCGCAGCGTGGTGGACGCCTATCGCTTCCACGTCGACGCGTGGAACACCGCGACCGGGACTGCAGTCATGTCGCCGGACGGCGAGCGCGTCGCGTTCACCGACGCGAATCACGTCTGGTTCCTCGTCCTGGCGCAGCGCAGGGTGATCGCAGGTCCGACGCACGTCGCGATTGCGCTGGCGTATTCGCCCGACCAGAAGCATCTCTGGGTCGTCGGTGAGCGAAGCCGCTTGAGCGCGCTGACGCCGCGCTAGGCCGGCGCGCGCTCGGCAGTCGCCTCAGTCGCGAGCGAGACCTCGCGCACGACCTCGACGATGTCTCGATTGGCGTTCCAGACGCGGAGCTGACGGTCGGCGCCGTTGCCGCGCGAGAGGATGTCGCGGATGCCTTCGAGCTCGCGCTCGGAGCCGAGTTCCCGCGCGTGCGGCTCGACGTCCCGCAGCGTGCGCTTGATCAGCTGTGCGACCGGTACCCGGTTGCGGCGCCCGGTGGCAAGGTCCATCACCGGCGCCTCGAGTCCGTACCGTGCCGCGAGCCATTTGTTCTCGGTCGTGAGCATGCGGTGCCAGCTCGGAATCTCCTTGCCGGACTCGTGCAGCTCGCAGTACATCTTCACGATCGCCTGGAAGAACGCCGCGATCGCGACGACATCCTCGAGCCGCGTCACCGCGTCGCAGACGCGCATCTCGATCGTCCCGAGGCGCGGGTGCGGGCGGATGTCCCACCAGATGTGTGTGTAGTCGGCGATGCAGCCCGTGCGCTCGAGTTGGCCGACGACCTCTGCGTAATCGGCGTAGTCCTTGAATCGCGGGGGCGGTCCTGAGCGCGGGAACGCGGCGAACACCATCTGGCGACTCGACGCGAGACCGGTCGGCTCGCCGCGCCAGAACGGTGAGCTCGCCGACAGTGCGAGCATCTGCGGGAGGTGTAGCAGCAGTCCGTTCATCACCTGGATCACTTTCTCGGGATCATCGACCGCGACGTGCATGTGCATGCCGAAGATCAGTTCGCGCCGCGCGATGTACTGCAGCTGGTCGACGAGCTGGCGGTACCGATCGCGCGCAGTGATGCGCTGGCGCTCGAACAGGCTGAACGGATGCGTTCCGGCTGAGCCGAAACGGCAGCCTTCGGAGCGCGCGATCTCGGCGACATGGCCGCGCAGTTGAGCGAGCGCCCGATACACGTCGCCCGCGGTGCGGCAGACAGGAGTCGTCACCTCGAGCACCGATTGCATCAGTTCGGCGTGGATTCGGTCCTCGTGCTCACCGGCCTGTGCGACCGCAGCGAGCACAGAGTCGATGTGCTGAACGAGGTCCCACGTCTCGGGGTCGAGCAGCATGTACTCCTCCTCGACACCGAGTGTGTAGGGGTCGCTCTGCCCGAAGGCGTGCTCGAGCACGCTGGCGTGTGCTGCGCCGAGGCCTTCTCCACCCTTGCCCGTGATCGACGGCGGAAAGATCTGTTTCGTCATCGAGGCCAAGTATCTCTGGTTCGGTGCGTTTCACTCACGAACCTGGTTACAGAGCGAACCAGGTTCAAGCGATCACCGCCTCCGCTTCGATCTCAACCAGCCAACGCGGATCGAGCAATGCGGTGACGATCCCCGTCAGTGCCGGCCGGGCCGTTCCGAAGGCCTCGCCGTGGGCGCGTCCCACCTCGGCGGCGTGGGCCGCGTCGGTGACGTACATGCGCGTGCGCACGACGTCGTCGAGTGAGGATCCCGCTTCGGCGAGTGCGCGCTCGATGATCTTCAGGCAGACCCGGGCCTGCTCGTACGGCGTGCCCGGCGGGTCGGCATCGCCGGGCATGATCGGCGCCGTTCCCGCGACCCACACGCGATCGCCGACGCGCACGGCGCGCGAGTAGCCGTACCGCGCCTCGAGAGCTGCCCCTGACGAGATGTGCTGACGCTCCACGTGGGTAGTGTCGCCGCCGTGGACGCGTTGCGCCAGGTCGACGGGTGGCCCTGCGAGAACGTGGCCGTTGCCGTGACCGGTGCGGTCGAGGCGGCACACGGGGCCCTGGAGCAACGTTTTGCCTGGGCGTCGGTGAGCAAGCTCGCGACTACCGTTGCGCTGCTCGTCGCCGCCGAGGAGGGAATCGTCGACCTCGACGAGCCTGCCGGCCCGCCCGGATCGAGCTTGCGGCATCTGCTGGCGCACGCCTCCGGATTGCCGTTCGAGCAGGGCGCGCCGATCGCGCGGCCCGGGACGCGGCGCATCTACTCGAACTACGGCATCGAGGTCGCGGCGGCGCTGGTCGAAGAGCGAGCCGAAATGCCGTTCCCGGAGTACTTCGCGTCGGTGTGGCAGGGCACGAACGCCGTTCTCGAGGGCTCAGCCGGCGCGGGCGTCGAGGGAACGCTGGCCGATCTTGTCGCGATCGCGCATGAGCTTCAGCACCCGGCGCGCATCGCGCGGGAGACGCTCGATGAGGCGCGCACGGTGCAGTTCCCGGGGCTCGTCGGCGTCGTGCCCGGCTTCGGGCGGCAGGAGCCGAACGACTGGGGTCTTGGCTTCGAGTTGCGTGACGCCAAGTCGCCGCACTGGACCGGCGCCCTGAACTCGCCGAGAACGTACGGCCATTTCGGCCGCAGCGGCACTTTCCTCTGGGTCGACCCCGATGCGGGCGTCGCGCTCGCGTGCCTCACAGACCTGGCGTTCGGCGACTGGGCCTCGGACGCGTGGCCGCGCCTGTCCGACGCAGTCCTGGCCGAACTGGGCCAAATGACGTAGAGGTACAGCTACGTCACTTCGTCCGAAGCGGACATGTCCGAGGGACATCGCTCATTCGGACAGGAACTCGAGCAGGAGCGCGTTCAGTTCCTCAGGTTCATCGATTCCGACGAGGTGGCCGGCACCGGGGACGATCGCCAGGTCGGCATTCGGGATCCCGTCCGCCAGGTGCTCAGCGATCGCGTGAAAGTCTGCGTGGTCGTCCGTGCCGACGATCACGAGCGTCGGCATCGTGAGCTTCGAGAGCGAGCCCATCTCGGGCCAGATCAGCTCGGGCTCCTCGTGCGCGGTCTGCAGTTCGAGCGCGCGGCGCTGCTGGGGCCGGACCTCGTCGCGGTGCTCGGGCTTGACCCAGAACTCCAGGTTCACCTCGGTCGCCGCGCCGAGATCGCCCGACTCGATCGCCTGTTCTTCGGCTTCGAAGTAGCCGCGCATCTCCTCGGTCCAGTCCCACGCGGGCAGGCCGGCGCCGATGAGCACGAGCCGCTCCACCTGCTTCGGGCGCGCGAGCGCCGTCCGCAATGCGACTGCGCCGCCAAACGAGTTGCCGATCAACACACCCGGCAGGAACTGTGCGGTGAAGTCGACGAGCGAGAACGGCTCGGTCGGCAGCGGGTTCTCGCCCCAGCCGGGCAGGTCGGGTGCGATCACGTGATGCTCGCGTTCGAGCGCAGCGATCTGGCGCTTCCATAGCCGTGAATCGCCAAGGGCGGAGTGCAAGAGGACGACGCGCACCTAGCGATTCTCCATGATGTGCGGTTCATGGGTGCGCTTGACAACTGGCGGTTCTGCCCTCTGTGCGGTGGAGAGCTCAACCCCGCCGCCGACCATCTCGTTTGTGCCACTTGCGGCGAGCGTTACTGGGCGAACGCGATCCCCGGTGTGCAGGGCATTCTCGAACGCGACGGACGCGTGCTGCTCGCGCGTCGCGGTAACGATCCGCGCCGTGGTCACTGGGATCTGCCGGGTGGGTTCCTGAACGAGATGGAGGATCCGGTTGACGGCCTGCGGCGCGAGTTCCGCGAGGAAACGGGGCTCGAGATCGAACCGGTCGAGTTGCTGCGCATCGACATCGAACCGTACGACGGACGCCATGTCTTCTCGGTCACCTGGATCGTGCGAGGCGACGGCGATCCGGTCGCAGCCGACGATGTCGACGAGTTGCGTTGGTTCGCACGCGAGGCACTGCCTGAGGAAATGGCGTTTCCGGGACAGGACGAGGTCCTACGCGTCTGGGCTACGCGGCAGCAGAACACGTAGCGCCCGCGGTTCGATCGTGAACTCGATCGGGGTCTCGAGCACTTCGGGCTCGCCGTCGACCGCAGCGTTGAGGCGACCGTCCCTCGCGTCGATCTCGAACCTCGCGGCTGCGCGTTCGATCCACGCGGTGCGGAGGAGGCCTGACGGCACGTAGAGATGCAGCCGGCCGCCGTCGAGTTGCTCGCGCTCGCCGACCGATAGGAGCTCCAGCGTGTAGGTGTTGTTCGAGACGAGGACGACGCGAGCCTCGACCGACTGGCCGTCGATCGTGATGCCGAGCGGGTGCCGGTGTTGCGCGAGGATCGCGAAGGCGCGCAAACGGGCGAACGCGTTGCTGCGGCGCCGGTGGTGTTCGCGCCGGTGCACGAGTTGCGCATAGACGCCAAGCGAGACGTTGTTCATGAAGAGCCGTCCGTTGGCGCGGCCGACATCGATCAACCGCTCCTCGCGGTGCACGAACGCGTCGAGCGCTGCGACCGGGTCGTCGCGGTCGAGGCCGACGTCGCGCGCGAAGTGGTTCCGGGTCCCGAACGGGATGCATACGAACGGGAGCCCGCGCTCCAGCGCAACGTCTGCGACGAGGGCGAGCGAACCGTCGCCGCCCGCGATCCCGAGAGCGTCGGCGTCGGCCTGCCGCGCGAGCTCGGGCACGTCGTCGCCGTCGGCAAGCACGTGCACATCGATCCCGCGCGACCGCGCTGCTTGCAGAAGCTCGTCGGTCGCGTTACCGCTCCCGGAGTTGGGGTTGACGATCAGGAATCCGGTCATTCACTGCGTATACCTGCACCGGCCGGTTCCTAAAGATGGGCCATCCGGCTCATGCGTCCATCCGCCACAGAGCTGATGATCAGCGCCATGGATGACTGCGGCCTCCTCCACCGGATCGATGACGACCTCTCCGGCACTTGGATCGAGGAGTGGGTCGAGAGCGGTGTGCTCGCGATCGAGAACTATCTCGCGAAGCACCTGGCGTTTTTGAGCTTCCTCGACGAAGCCTCGGCGTAGTAAAGGTAAGGCGGGGGGAGGCCTACGCCTCCACCGCCGCCAGACCCAGAGCCTGCTCGAGCCGTCCCTTCGGCATTGCGCCGACGGCGGAGGCCTGAGGCTCGCCGTTCTCGAAGAGCACCATGAACGGAATCGACGCGACGCCGTAGCGCAGCGCGAGATCCTGCTGTTCGTCGATGTTCACCTTGACGAGCTTCACATCGTGCTCGTCGGCGATCCGGTCGAGAACCGGGGAAACGGCGTGGCACGGGCCACACCACTCGGCCCAGAAGTCGACGATCACCTTGCCGTCGGACTTGAGGACTTCGGCTTCGAACGTTTCGGTCGTTGCTGTGGTTGCCAATTCATTCCTTTCGTTTCGTCCTTGCACCGGTTCCAACGCGGAGCCGGGCCTGATTCTTCCCGGTCGCTACGATCGCACGCAATGTTTACCCCGCTTCCGGACAAACCCGATCATCCGGCTCTGGAGCTGGAGATCCTGGAGGTCTGGGAGCAGGAGCAGACCTTCGAGCAGCTCCGGGAGCGAAACCGCGGCGGCCCCCACTGGTCGTTCATCGACGGGCCGGTGACGGCGAACAAATCGCTCGCCGTCCACACCGCCTGGGGCCGCACGCTGAAAGACGTCTTCCAGCGCTACAAGGCGCTCCGCGGCTTCGACCAGCGCTACCAGAACGGGTACGACTGTCAGGGACTGTGGATCGAGGTCGGGGTGGAGCGCGAGCTCGGCCTGAACTCGAAGCCCGAGATCGAGGAGTACGGCCTCGAGAACTTTGCGCGCAAGTGCCGCGAGGTCGTGATCAAGTCGGCCGAGGAGCTCGAGCGCGGGTCGAAGCGTCTCGGCCAGTGGATGGACTGGGGCAACGACTACTTCACCTTCAGCGACACGAACATCGAGTACATCTGGAAGTTCCTGAAGATCGTCAACGAGCGTGGCTGGCTGTACATGGGCCACCGCTCGACCGAATGGTGCCCCCGCTGCGGCACGTCGCTCTCCCAGCACGAGCTGAGCCAATCCGGCGTCTACCAGGATCGCGCCGACCCATCACTGTTCGTTCGCTTCCCGCTGCTCGACCGCGAGGGCGAGTTCGTGGTCGTGTGGACGACGACGCCTTGGACGCTGCCCGCGAACGTCGCCGCCGCCGTGCATCCCGACGAGGAGTACGGCCGGCGCGAGAACGGCGAGTGGGTTGCGGTGAAGCTCTTCCCCGACGACGCGTTCGTCGAGAGGCTGAAGGGGTCGGCGCTCGTCGGCTGGCGCTACCGCGGGCCGTTCGACGATCTTGGCCCGGGCGCCTCGGTCGAGCACCGCGTGATCCCGTGGGAGGACGTGACGATGGATCAGGGTTCGGGGATCGTGCACATCGCTCCCGGCTGCGGCGGCGAGGACTTCGAGCTCTCGAAGGTGCACGACCTTGCTGTTCTGACG
>JAYUEQ010000103.1:0-7232 GCA_043739205.1 Thermoleophilia bacterium | reverse complement strand
CGCCTCGGGATCCGCGTGCCGGACACGTGGCTGATCCCGCACAAGGTGCCGCCCACGAACGAGCGCTTCGAGCCAACGGCCGAGCGCTACAACGCGCCGTTCGACCTGGAAGCGATCGGCGCCGAGATCGGCTACCCGATGTTCATGAAGCCGTTCGACGGCGGGCAATGGGTCGGCGTCTCGCGCGTCGGTTCGCCGGAGGAGCTCCGGGCGCGCTACGACGAGTCGGGCGAGCGGATGATGCACCTGCAGACCGCGCTCGAAGACTTCGACGTCTTCGTGCGCTCGCTGTCGATCGGCGCGGAGACGATGTCGATGTGGTTCGACCCGTCACAGCCGATGCACGCGCGCTACGAGGTGAAGCATGACTTCCTCACGCCTGCGCTCGGTGAGGAGATCATCTCGATCTCGCGGCTCGTCAACGCGTTCTTCCGCTGGGAGTTCAACTCGTGCGAGACGATCGTCAAGGACGGCATCGCCTATCCGATCGACTACGCGAACGCATCGCCGGACGTTGCGCTCACCTCGCTTCACTACTACTTCCCGTGGGCTATCACGGCGCTCGTGCGCTGGAGTGCGTTTTGTGTGGCGACAAGGCGCGAGATGCACCTCAACCAGAACTCACGCGCGTACTTCGAATGGGGCGACCGCGACGACCTGAGCTATGAGGAGAAGCTTGCGCAGTACCGCGAGCTCGCCGACGCGTACTTCCAGGTCGACGCCTACCAGGAGTTCTGCGCCAAGCACCTCTCGCACCTGGACGAGCTCGCCCACACGTGGTTCGGCTCAACGGAGTTCGACGAAGTGCTCGTGCGCACGGTGCGCTCGACGTTCCCGGCCCACGAGCACGACCACTTCGTCGAGCACTACCGCGGGCTGCTCGGCGCCTGGGGTCGGGACAACGCCTCGCGCGACAACGCCTGAGCCTAGGTGCGTCCGCGCTGCTTCTGGAGCCGCCGAACGCGGATCAGATAGCTCGGCAGCCCGACGATCAGGAAGAGGAACACGAAGCTCGCCCAGGCCGACGGATGGGGAACCTTGTGGCGCTCGGCGTGGAAGAAAACGGCGGTGCCGGCGGCGGCGGCGAGGAGGAACGCGACCAGGAACTGGGCTGGCGTCACGTTGGACACGGAAGGCAACGTATCCGTTGACGTCGCGTCGTCGCACGCGTAGCCTGCGCCCTGTCACTGCGGCGCCCTTTCGATGAGGAGGCCCCGTATGGCAACCACTCAGATCGCGGCGCAGATGCTCGGGAAGCTCCCGGTTCGCACAGACGTGCGGACCCTCTCGCTTGCCCGCTACATCGACAGCGCCCGACTCCCGTCACCACCCGACGTATTCGACGAAACGACCGGCGTCGGGGATTGGCCGATGTACGCGAACGATCGCATCGGCGACTGCACGACCGCCGCAGCGGCGCACATGATCGAAGCCTGGAGTGCTGCGGGCCGAGGGCATGCGATCGAGCTTCCGGAGAGCGCGGTCCTCGACGCGTTCGACCATGTCAAGCTCACCGATCCGCTGACCGGTGAAGAGGGAGCCGTCGAGCTCGACGTGCTGCGGTACTGGCGCGCGTCCGGCATCGGCGGCCACCGCATCGGCGCGTATGCACGCGTCGCGGTGCACGACGAGCAGCTCGTGCACACCGCCGCGTGGCTCTTCGGCGGGCTCTACATCGGGATCCAGATGCCGCTCACCGCGCAGACCCAGCCTGTCTGGGACTGGACGGGGTCGCTCGCCGGCCCGGCGCGGCCCGGATCCTGGGGTGGCCACGCGGTCGATGTCGTTCGGTATGACCAGCACGGTCTCACTGTCGTCACGTGGGGGCGGTTGCAGGAGCTGACCTGGAGCTTCTGGGATCGCTACTGCGACGAGGCCTACTGCATCCTCTCGGACGACTTCCTGGAGAAAGGAAACGCACCGAACGGCTTCGACCTCGCTGCGCTCGAGGCGGACATCGCGCTCGTGACGGCATGATGGAGGCATGCCCGAGGCTGCGATCCTCGTCGTGGACGACGACGCGCCGATCAGGCGCATGCTCGACCGCACGCTCTCGGCGGAGGGCTACGCGGTCGAGACGGCGGCCGACGGTGGGGAGGCGCTCGCGGCGGTCGAGCGCTCGACGCCCGACCTCGTCGTCCTCGACGTCGGCCTGCCCGGTGTCGACGGGCTCTCCGTCTCGAGGCGGTTACGCGCCAAGGGCCTCGCGGTCCCGGTGCTCTTGCTCACGGCCCGTGACTCGGTCCCCGACCGGGTCGCGGGCCTTGACGCGGGCGCCGACGACTACCTCGTCAAGCCGTTCGCGACGGAGGAACTGCTCGCGCGTGTACGCGCGCTGCTGCGTCGCGGCAAGTCGCCCGAAGAGCTGCTCGCGTTCGGCGACCTGACGCTCGACCCGGCGACGCGCTCGGCCCACCGCGGCGGGACCGCGCTGTTGCTGAGTGAGCGCGAGGCAGACCTGCTCGCGCTGCTCCTGCGCAATGCGCGCCGCGTCGTGCCGCGCGAGCAGGCGGTGGCCGAGATCTGGCAGGGCGATGCGAGCGCGAACGTCGTCGACCGCTACGTGTCCAACCTGCGCCGCAAACTCGGCGAGCCGTCGCTGATCGAGACGGTTCGCGGTGTCGGGTTCATCATCGGCCGATGAACCTGCGCCTGCGGACGATCCTGGCGGCAGCCGCCGCGACGATGCTTGCCGTCGTCGTGCTCGGCTCGGCCGTCGACGTGCTCGTCGCGCGGCATCTTCGGCACGAGCTAGATCGCTCACTGCGCACGCGCGCGATCGGCGTCGCGCAGCTCGCGGCCTCGGCGCCGGCACTGCTCACGACCCCCGGCGCGCTCGATGCTCCGGCCGGGGGAACGCAGGCGTTTGTCGAGGTGATCGATCGCAAGCAGCGGATCGTCGCCCGTTCACTCTCGCTCGGCGGCCGCGTCCTGCCCGGGGCGCTGGCGCAGGATGCGATCAGCGGCGATTCGGCGCGCTTCCGAACGGTGCGTTTCGGCGGCGATGAGCTTCGCATCTACGCGGCGCCGCTCGCGAACGTCTCGGGTGGCGGCGCGGTGCTCGTCGCGGCCTCGACAGGGGATCTCTCGAACACCATCTCGACGTTGCATGGGTTGACCATCATCGCGGCACTCCTCGCCGCAGGGGTCGGCGCGGGTGCCGCGGCGCTGCTGATGCGCGGCGCGCTGCAACCGCTCGCACGTCTCGACCGCGCAGCGGGCGAGATCGGACGCGCCGGCGACTCGAGCCGGCGCTTGCCCGATCCGCACGGCGCTGACGAGGTCGGGCGTCTCGCGACCACACTCAACGCGATGCTCGACAGCCTCGATCGTGCGCGCGAATCGGAGCGTCGCTTCCTCGCCGATGCGTCGCACGAGTTGCGCACGCCGCTCACCGCACTGCGCGGCAACGTCGCGCACCTGGCTCGGCACGGCGCGACGCCCGCGCTCGTCGCCGACCTCGAGGCGGACGCCGAGCGCCTCGCGCGGCTTGCCGACGACCTGCTGACACTCTCGCGCGAGGAGGCCGCCGCGCCGCCCGCCGAAGATGTCCCCCTCGACGAGCTTGCACGCGCTGCCGGTGCAGACCACGTCGAGGCGGACGCGGTGACCGTGACCGGCGATCGCGCTGCACTCGAGCGGGCGGTGGCAAATCTTGTCGAGAACGCGCGGCGGCACGGGCGCGGCGCGGTGACGGTCGCGGTGCGACTCGACGGCGAGCACGCGTTGCTCAGCGTCGAGGACGAAGGGGAGGGTGTGCACCTGCTCGACCGCGAGCGGGTCTTCGAGCGCTTCTACGGGGACGGTTCGGGGCTCGGGCTCGCGATCGTGCGCGCAACGGCCGAGCGCCATGGGGGCCGCGCCTACGTCGAAGGGCCGCGCTTCACGATCGAGCTCGTCAGGAAAGCTTCAGAGTCCGACAGGCACGCTGCGGGCGAGGAACCCGAGAAAGGACCCCCGTGAAAATCTTCCGCACGCTCTCAACCGCCCGCCTGATCGCACTCACCGCCATTGTCGTGGTTGTCGCCGCAGGCGGTGCTTTCGCCGTTGCCGCGACCGGTGGTAGTGGCGCGACGCCCGCGCCCAAGCCGCTCGCGCAGGCGATCCACGATTCGTTGGCCGGCCAGCAGCCCGCCGGCATCACGGCCGACATCGGCTTTACCAACAAGCTCTTCCCCTCGGGGGCGATCACCGGCCAGGCGGGGTCTGCGCTGATGTCGAGCGCGACGGGCCGGCTCTGGGTCAACGCGAACGGCGGCCGCCTCGAGCTGCAGTCCGACGCGGGTGACGCGCAGATCGTGTGGAGCAAGACGAAGGTGACGGTCTACGACGCGACGTTGAACACCGCGTACACCGCCGACCTCCCGCAGGACACCAGCACGACGAGGACCGACACGGTTCCGTCGGTCGACGAGATCACGAAGTTCCTCACCGAGCTCGGTCAGCACTGGACGGTCTCGAGCGCCGACCCGTCGAACACCGGCGGGCAGGAGTCGTACACGGTGCGCGTTTCTCCGACGCATGACGGCGGCCTGCTCGGCTCCGCACAGGTCGCGTTCGACGCGCTGCGCGGTGTGCCGCTGAAGGTTGCGATCTACGCGACGGGCTCGAGCTCGCCGGTGCTCGCACTTGAAGCGACGAACGTCTCCTACGGCGACGTTCCGAACTCCGACGTGCAGCTCGCGCCGCCCGCCGGCGCAAAGATCGTCGATCTCTCCTCGCAGGCGCAAGGCTCCGGTACGAGCGGCAGTTCGACGCCGCCGGTCACCGGGCTCGCAGCCGTCACCGCAGCGGCACCGTTCACCGTCGTCGCGCCCGACACGCTCGTCGGCCTGCCGCGCCAGGACGTCCGCCTCGTCGGTGGGAAGACCGTGATCGCGGTCTACGGGCAGGGTCTCGGTGCGATCGTGCTCGTCGAGCGCGCGCCGGATACCGGCGCGAAGAAGGCGAGCCCGCTCGACGCGCTGCCGCAGGTGACGATCGGTACCGCGACCGGGCACGAGCTTGCGACGCAGCTCGGCACCGTTCTCACCTGGGACAGCGCCGGCGTTTCGTACGTGCTCGCCGGCTCGCTTCCCTCTGCCGCAGCCGAGGCAGCGGCGCGCTCGCTCAAGTGAGCGGCGCGCCGCCCGTCTCGGCTCGCGGGCTCGTTAAACGGTACGGCGACATCACCGCCGTTGCGGGCGTCGACCTGACGGTCGAGCGCGGCGACGTCTTCGGCTACCTCGGCCCGAACGGCGCGGGGAAGACGACGTCGCTGCGCATGCTGCTCGGCCTGATCCGTCCCACCGAAGGGAGCGCGCAGCTCTTCGGCCGCGACCCGCTCGTCGAAGGCGCACGCGCGCTCGACGGCGTTGCCGGTTTCGTCGAGGGCCCGCGGTTCTATCCGTATCTCTCCGGCCGCAAGAACCTGCGGCTGCTCGCCGATCTCGACGGTGGCGCGGCCGCGTCGCGCATCGAAGAGGTGCTCGACGTCGTCGACCTCCGCGACCGCGGCAAGGATCGCGTCGGCGGCTACTCGCACGGCATGCGCCAGCGGCTCGGTATCGCCGCATCACTGTTGCGCGAACCGCAGCTCCTGCTGCTCGACGAGCCGACGACGGGTCTCGACCCGGCAGGGATGCGGGACATGCGCGAGCTCGTGAAGCGGCTCGCATCGGAAGGCATCACGATCCTCCTCTCCAGCCACATCCTCGCGGAGGTGGAAGAGCTTTGTAACCGCGTCGCGATCATCCGCAGCGGCCGCATCATCTACGAGGGGTTGCTCGAGGAGTTGCTGCAGAGCGCCGCCGGCGGCTTCCGGCTGCGCGCCTCCGATCCGGAGCGCGCACGCGCCGTTCTGCTCGCGCGCGGGTTCGACGGCGTGCAGCTCGTCGACGGCGAGCTGCGCTTCCAGGCCGAGGCGGCCGCGATCGAAGGAGCGACCGTCGCACTCGGTCAGGCGGGGATCGGCATCTCGGCGCTCGTCCCGAACAGCGCGACGCTCGAAGAGCTCTTCCTCGGCATGACGGAGGAGGAGGCGGCGTGACGCGGGTCTACAAGTGGGAGCTGCTGAAGCTGCTGGCGCAGAAGCGGACGTACCTCGGAGTCGGCGTGGCGGTGCTCGTGCCGCTGATCTTCACGTTCGTGCTGATCATCAAGCCCGGTGGCCCGAACGACATCCCGCTTGGCCGCTACATCCGCCAGACGGGTCTTTCGCTCCCGTTCGTCGTCTTGTTCTTCATGTCGATCTGGGCGTTCCCTTTGATCACTGCGCTCGTCGCGGGCGACATCGTTGCGTCGGAGAGTCACAACGGAACGCTGAAGACGATCCTCACGCGCTCGCGCAACCGCGGGCAGATTTACGCGGCGAAAGTGCTTGCCGCGTTCACGTACACGGCTGTCGTCATCATCGCGATGGGGGCGGTTGCGGTCACCGCCGCGAGCATCGAGTGGGGGTTTAACCCGCTCACGTCGCTGTCGGGGACGACGGTCAGCGCGGGGCATGCGCTGGGGCTGCTCGGCGCGAGCCTCGCGATCTACGCGTGGCCGATGGCCGCGATCGCTGCGTTCGGGCTCTTTCTCTCGACGGTCACACGCAACAGCGCAGCGGCGGTCGTCGGGACGCTGATGTGGGCGCTCTTCATGCAGCTGCTCGGCGTGCTGCCGGGCACCGAGTCGATCCGCCCGTACCTCCTCGGCGAGCAGTTCCAGGCGTGGCACGGCTTCCTCCGCACCCCGGCGGACTGGACACCCGTCGTGCGCGCCCTCTGGGTCTGCGCGATCTACGTCACGGTCCCGCTGGTCGCCGGCTATCTGGTCTTCGTACGCCGCGACGTCGCCGGCGAGTAGCGCCCTTCGGGACAGGCCGTTCCGAGACCAGTCTTGTGGTCAGACCAAGTGTCACAAAGGTGCGACAGACTTTCCACAGAGCCGCGCATTCCTGTAGTAGCGCCATTCGCCTCTGAGCGCATCGAGACATGTCTCGTGGTCAGACCACGGTCGGTGGCACGGGTACGCTCGCAGGGTGAGCATCGTTTCCGACGTCAAGGAGCGCGGGTTCGAGGCCGTGCGCGAATGGGCTGTCAAGCTCGACGGCGCTGAGCCCGCTCGCGCGGTGGCCGACGCCGACGGCTTGCCGCGCGAGGCGCTGTTGCAGCTTGCCGACCGCGTTCGCCGCTGGCACGAGGCTCAGCGGCCTGCCGACATCACACTCGAGGTCGAGCCGGGCGTGACACTCGAGCGTCGCTGGC
>JAYUEQ010000102.1:0-4138 GCA_043739205.1 Thermoleophilia bacterium | reverse complement strand
CGAAGTCCTTGCCCCACGAGGGGCGCTCCGACATCGGGATGTTCTTCGACGGTGTCTGAATCGTCGTGTACGCGCCGTTGATCGAGCGCACCGTCAGCGTCAGCCCGATCTTCGCGGCGTCGGCTTCGAGGAGCGGGACCATGCGCGTATCGACTGCCCGGGTGTCCGCGATCACGAGGACGCCCTTGCAGGCTGCTGCCGTGCACTTACCGGTCTTGCCGGGGTCGTACTTCGACAGCTTGATCTCCGCCTGTGCCTTCGCGAGGTCGCCCGCGTTGTTCGCGGTGGCGTACGGGTTGTACTCGGCGAGGCCGTTTGCGTAGAGCACCGGCGGAACGATGTGGTTCGCGATCGCGCCGGGGATCGGGCCGCCCCACGCCTTCTGCAGTGCCGACTTGTCGACGATCCAGTTCATCGCCTTGCGGATATGAACGTCATCGAACGGAGGCTGCGTCAGGTTCATCGTGAAGTAGTTGGTGCGGTCACCGACGTTCGGGATCATCATCGCCTTGAGCGACGGATCCGTGGCGTACTGGCGGATCGTCTTCGGCTGCGGGCTCGAAACCTCGTCTTCGAGTGTCCCCGCCTTCACCTGCGCGAAGATGTCGTCCGCGTTCGAGTTCACGCGGAACGCGAACTGATCCGGATAGTTCTTGCGGTACTGATCCGTCGACTGGTCGTAGTTCGGGTTGCGAACGAGGATCAGGTGGTTGCCGTTCGCTCCGTCGTAGCCGCTCGCCGGCTTGAGCGCCGAGCACGGCAACTTGACGGCGTCCATGCCCTGAAGCATGTACGGGCCGTTCGACACGACGTCGCGGCCGTAGTCGCCCGGCTTGCCTTCGAAGCACGATCCGACTTCCGATGGAATCGGTGCCGTCGCCGGCATCGACATGCGGAGGTTGAAGTCACCGACGGGCTTCGTCAGCTTGAAGACGATCGTCTGGTCGTCGGGCGTCGTGATGCCTGAAACCGTCTTCGCCGTGCCGTTTGCGACGGCATCCCAGCCGGCGATGTCCGTGTAATAGAAGGAGTACTGGCCGCCGTCTTTCGGGTTGGCGAGCCGGTTCATCGCGTAGGCGACGTCCTTCGAGGTGACCGCGCGGTTGACCGGCGGGCCCCACTTGATGCCGGTGCGGAGCTTGTACGTGTACGTCAAGCCTCCGTCGGTCGGCGTCGGCACGTCGGTTGCAAGATCGCCGATCGTCTCGTTGCCTGCGGCGCCCGGCAGGTGCTTGTAACCGACGAGCGAGCGGAGCATCAGGTTCGAGTAGAGGCCCCAGGCGTTGCCCAGGTACTCACCGGTCGGGTCGAAGTTGTTCGTGAACCCGAACGACTGCTCCCAGCCGATGCGGTAGGTGCCGCCTTTCTTCGAGGAGCCGTTGTCGTAGGTGCCCGAGCCGACGGCGGAGTTCGTGCCGCCGGAGCTCGCCGTGGTGGTGGTGCTGTTGCTCGACTTCTTCGAGCCGCACCCTGCAGCGAGTACGGCGAACGCCGCGACGATCGCGAACATCGCCACAAAGCGGATGTGTCTATTCATCCTGTGGTGGTTCTCCTTTCCACCCGAGATCGGGTGCAGGTGATTGGGGGTCGTTCTCATCGCTCCGACCTCACATCGAAGGCGTCCCGCAGGCCGTCTCCGAGCAGGTTGAACGCGAGTGTCGTGAGGATCAGGAACCCGCCGGGGAAGAGCATCAACCACCAGGCGACGTCGTAGAGCTGAGACGCGTCACTGAGGATCGAGCCCCACGAGGCCTGATCGGCGGGAACACCGAGGCCGAGGTACGAGAGCGAGGCCTCGAAAAGGATGTTGGTCGGGATCAAGAGCGTCGAGTAGACGATCAGCGGGCCGATCAGGTTCGGAAGGATCTCGGTTGCGAGGATCCGTGTGTTGCTCGCGCCTGCGGCGCGCGCGGACTCGACGAACTCCTTCTCGCGCAGCGAGAGCGTGTAGCCGCGCACGATGCGTGCGATGTAGGACCACGAGAAGATCGTGATCACCGCGATCACGACCGTGATCCCTGGTTGGATCGCCCCGCCCAGACAGCCGTTCTTGTTGGTCGAGCACGCCGCGACCACGCCGACCGCGATCAGGATCTGCGGGACGGCTAAGAGGACGTCGGAGGCGCGGGAGAGGATCGTGTCGATGATCCCGCCGAAGAAGCCGGCGCTCAGCCCGACGATCAACCCGATCAACACGGCGAAGCCGGAGGCAACGACGCCGACGAAGAGCGACGTCCGGGCGCCGTACATCGTGCGCACGAAGAGGTCGCGGCCGGCCGCATCGGCGCCGAACCAGAACTGCGCGTTCGGTCCCTTGGGGACGCCGTAGGCGTCGGTCATCTGGCCGTAGCTCGTGTTCTGCGGGTGCCCGGTGATGCTCTCGGCGAGCGGCCCGCCGACAATCGCGAGCACCACGAGGACGATGATCGTCGCCCCGCCTGCGAGCGCGAGCTTGTCCTGGCGGAACCGCTCCCAGAAGAGCCGCGACGGGCTCTTGCGGGCGATCGCAGCCGCAGGTAGCGCTATCGCGCCCCCTGAGGTCACCTCAAAATCCGGCCCGTTCGTCATCCCCTCCAACGGAGCGTAATGCCGCGCAACTTTCTCTGCGGCGATACTGAGAATCATGGATCGCGTGGTTGACCTGCGCCCGGCGGCGGCGCTTCAGGGGCAGATCGTCCGGGTCGAGCCGATCGAGGAGCGCCACCGGGAGGGACTGCGCACGGCGTCGGAGGCTGAGCCGCAGATCCACCGCTTCACGAACATGTACACGCTCGGGTTCGACCGCTGGTTCGACCTGGCGCTCGCGAGCGAGACCGAGGTGCCCTTCGTCGTCCACATCGGCGACCGCCCGGTCGGCTCGTCGCGCTACCTGAACGTGGAGCCGTTCCACAAGCGTGTCGAGATCGGCTGGACGTGGCTCGAGCGCCCCCAGTGGGGCACCGGGGCGAACATCGAGACGAAGTACCTCCTGCTACGGAACGCTTTCGACACCTGGGGCGCGATGCGGGTCGAATTCAAGACCGACGCGCGCAACCTGCGTGTCCGCGGCGCGCTGCTCGGGGTGGGCGCGAGCTTCGAGGGGATCTTCCGCAAGCACATGGTGCTGCCCGACTCGATCCGCGACTCGGCCTGGTACGCGGTCGTCGACGACGACTGGCCGCAGGTCAAGGCGATGCTCGAGGCGAAGATCGCGCGGCACGTCTCGTGAAATGCGCGGTGGACGTGGCGCCGGTGCGCCGGGAGCCGGCCGAGGATGCGGAGCAGGTGACCCAGGCGCTCCGCGGCGAGCCGCTGCGGGTGGAGGGGCACCGCGACGGTTGGGTGCGGGTCGTCACCGTCTACGACTATCCGGGCTGGGTGCGGGCGGACGAGCTCGAGGACGGCGACGGAGAGCTGTCCGTGGATGCCTCGGGCTCGCCGGTCGAGGTTGCGCGCTCCTACCTCGGGGTTCCCTACCTCTGGGGCGGGATGAGCGAGCGGGGCATCGACTGCTCGGGCCTCGTCCACATGGCCTACCGCCGCCTCGGGAGGCTCGTGCCCCGGGACGCCGACCAGCAGGAGGACGCGGCCGTCGAGGTCGATGAGCTCGAGCAGGGCGATCTGATCACCTATGGCGACCCGGTCGACCACATCGCCTTCTGGCTCGGCGCGGGGCGGATCCTCCACTCGACGGGGCGGGAGGACGGGATCGGCGTCGTCGAGGAGTTCGAGCCGGAGTACCTGTTCGAGCGGCGCCATAGGCTGATCCGCCTGTGATCACGTGGGCGACCTCGGACGGTCGCGAGGAGGGCGGCGACCGGGTTGTCCCGGCGGCGTCGACGATCAAGCTGTTCGTCGTCTCGGCCTTCTGGCGTTCGGGGCTCGATCCGGAGGAGCGGGTCTCGGTGCCGGCGGTGCCGTGGTCGGTGGCGGATGCCCTCTCCTCGGTCACCCTGGGCGACTGTGCGCTCCTCTCGGTGGCCTTTTCGGACAATGCAGCCACGAACGTCCTGCTGGAGCGCCTGGGCTTCGACGCGGTCAACGAGGAGGCGGCGCGGCTTGGCTGCGAGCAGACGGTCGTGCGGCGGCTGATGATCTCGGACGGCCCCCAGAACCTGACCTGTGCCCGCGACCTGGCGCGGGGACTCGCGGCGATCGA
>JAYUEQ010000101.1:0-4266 GCA_043739205.1 Thermoleophilia bacterium | reverse complement strand
TACGCATGGATCGTCGTCATCATCCCGTGGCGAATGCCAAGCGCATCGTGGAGCACCTTCGCAACCGGAGCGAGACAGTTGGTCGTGCACGACGCATTCGACACGATGCTGTGCCAGACCGGGTCGTAGGTGTCGAAGTTGACGCCCAGTACGAGCGTTGCGTCGACGCCCTTGCCAGGCGCGGAGACGATCACTTTCTTGGCACCCGCTTCGAGGTGGCCGGCGGCGTCGTCGCGCGCGCGGAACTTGCCGGTGCACTCGAGAACGACGTCGGCCGAGACCTTGTGCCACGGAATCGCAGCCGGCACGGTCTCCGCGAACACCGGGATCCACGTGCCGTCGACGACGAGTGCGTCTTCTGCGACCTCGATCGCGCCCGGGAACGGTCCATACACGGTGTCGTGACGCAGCAAGTACGCAAGCGTCTCCACGTCTGCGAGGTCGTTGATTCCCGCCCACTCGATCGGGGCGGCGCTCTCATATGCCGAGCGGAACGCGCAGCGCCCCACCCGGCCGAAGCCGTTGATGCCCACACGAACGTTCATTTGCTCCTCCTTCAGGTCAGCGCCGGCTCGAGCACCGTCTCCGGCACCACGAGCAACGGACGCGTCGAATCGCCGATCAGGGCCCGGGATGTGCTGCCGAGCAGAAACCGCTTGACGCCGGACAGATGACGCGAACCGACGACGACCAGGTCGACGTCGAGTTCCTCGGCTAGCCCTGCGATCTGCGAGGGCGGGTATCCGACCAACAACTCCGTCGTGCACGGCACGCCGACCGCGTCGGCGGCTGTCTCTGCGTTGAGCAGGACCTGCGTCCGGGCGCGGTCGGGCACGCGGTCCGGTTTGTGGTCGCCAGGGACGAACTGCTCGCCGACGATCGAGACGACGTGGACGAAGACCACCTCGGCGTCCTCACCGGCCGCCAAGGCGAGGCCCTGTTCGAGCGCTGTCTGAGACGAGTGAGTCTCATCGACGGCGATCAGAATGCGCTTCAACTTGCCTTTCATCACAGCCTCCTTCAGTCGGGACCAAGCGTGCACCGACGCCGGCGACTGCGCACCAGGGTTTTCCCCCCAGCACACTCAGCGTGTTCTCCGATTCCCACGCTCCGCCGCGGTGCGCATCATCCGGAAAAGCCGCTCCAACGAAAGGAGGCGCACGATGTACGAGACAGTGCTTTGGGCAACCGACGCGTCGCCCGTAGCGGATGGCGCACTCAAGGTGGCCGCGGAGCTGTTGCAGCCCGGCGGGCATCTGATCGCGTTCCACTGTGACGAGCGGTTCCACGGCAGTCGGGCAGGCGGATTGCCGGTGCTCGCCGACGAGTTCGACCGGATCGCGAAGCTCCGGGGACAGATCGAGGAGCTGCGTGAGGAAGGAATCGACGCGAGGCTGCTCGTCGAGACGACCCATCACAACACCGCCGGCGAGATCGCCCGGGCCGCAGAGACCTGCGACGCCGACGTCATCGTCTGTGGCACCCGCGGGTTCGGCGTCATCGCCGGCGCAGTCGCGGGCAGCGTCGCGATGCGACTGCCGCACGTGGCGTCCTGCCCCGTCGTCGTCGTGTCCGAGAAGGCCGTCAAGCACGCCCTGGTCGCTACGGCGTAGCGACTCGGCATAGGGCGCCGCGAACGCGCGCGGCGCCCTATGCCGTAGGCACCACAGGAACCGACAGGGGTTTCCCCGATGTCGTACGCGCCGCGGACCGGAACAATTGCGGCATGACGCCAACCTTCAACGTGCTCGAACTGCTCGTCGCCACGCTGCTGATGCTCTTGGCAGGCCTCGCGAAGAAGCGGCTCGAATGGAAGCCGCGCGACCCGTCGAAGCGGCGCCCCCGAAAACCGCCGACCGGCGCAGCGACCTGAGACGACCGTGATCGCTCCGACCGTCGAGCTGGACACGGTCACCTTGCGTTGGCAACGGGCGTTCGACGCCGGTGACCATGCCCTGTCCGCCGCAAGCGGCGTGCTCCCCGACGGCGAGCTGCAGCAGGAGCGGCGCTCACTGGCGTTCGAGCGCCATGAGACGGCTGTATTGCTCGCGGGCCTTGCAGACCTGTCGGATGTCCATCCCGCACCCTGGCTTCCGCCGTTCCCGGTGAGCCCGAATCTGCTGGGGCTGGCGACAACGGTGCGCGCCTGTCTCTTCGATCTCGACGGCGTGCTCACCGACAGCGGCGTTCTCCATGCACGAGCGTGGGCCGAGGCCTTCGACGCGTTCCTGCTCGGCGTTTCCGAGCAGGCAGGCTGGCAGTTCGTCCCGTTCGATCGCGGCGCCGACTACCGCGCCTATCTCGACGGCCGCCCCCGGCTCGAAGGAGTCCACGCCTTCCTCGCAAGCCGGGGGATCCAGCTCCCCGAAGGCCATGCAGACGACCCGGCCGGGGCAGACACGGCCTACGGGCTCGCGCGGCGCAAGAGCGACGCGCTCACCCTGGGTCTGACAGTCCGCGGCGTCAACACGATCGGGGGCGCGCGCCGCTACCTCGAAGCCGGCGGCTTTGCCGGACTGAAGCGAGGCGTCGTCTCGGCGAGCACGCGGACGCTGCCGATGCTCGAGCTCGCCGGGCTCGCAGCGCTCGTCGAGCAGCGCGTCGATGCAGAGCTCATCGAGCGCCGGGGGCTGCGCTCCCGCCCTGCGCCGGACCTCCTACTCGCGGCCTGCGACCGCCTTGCAGTCTCCCCGGATGAGACCGTCACCTTCACCCACAGCCCTGCGGGCATCGCTGCCGGACACGCCGCCGGGCTGACCGTGATCGGCGTGGCCTCCGGCGAGCAGGCTGAGCTCCTCGACGGTTTCGGTGCAGACACGGTGGTTCCCGGCCTGACTGCCCTACTCGATCGCCGGCTAGTGGCTTGATGTGGAACTGCGTGCCCGTGGGGATGGCTCAGACCAAGCAGGTCGCACGGGTCGGGCGCAGGGCATAGCGGGGTCTACGTTCAAGCCCGAACCGGGCGAGATGCGCCGCGTCTGAGCCATCAGCCACGGGTACGCGTGCGTTCCACATCAAGCCGCTAACAACGTAGAGCGCCCTGGGAACCCTGTGGGTTTCCCGCAATCCCGTTGCGCGGCTCGCCCGATGGCGGTCGGCTGCTTTGGCCGCAGAGTGACATGACAAAGGCCGACACGAACTCTCGGCCGCAATTGAAGGGAGTTAGAGATGCGCAAGGCACTCGAGATTGGAGGCATCGTCGCCACGGTCGTGCTGATCGTCTTCGGCGC
Source organism: Thermoleophilia bacterium (assembly GCA_043739205.1). GTDB lineage: Bacteria > Actinomycetota > Thermoleophilia > Gaiellales > Gaiellaceae > PALSA-600. Next base: position 1,036 of record JAYUEQ010000101.1, on the reverse strand, counting down.
CGCCGCGATTTTCATGGGCGTCAACGGGCGGAACACGGTGCGTGACAGCCTCAAGTTGGAGCAGATCGTCGGCACGCCCGACATGAACGCCACCGCGATCGCTGCGGAGGCCAAGGCTGCAGGCCTCTCGGCAAGCATCACGCTGCCGACGGCCAACCTGGCCGGCAAGCCGATCAACACCGGCCAGCGGGCCCGTGACTTCGCGAGCTACATGCGGATCCACACGCTCGAGGCGAGCGGTGGCCAGACCTACGCCCAGCTGCCGCGGTATGCCACGGCCGATGGGAAGGGCACGAACGATTCGAGCCTGGCGGCGAAGAGCCCGTCCGGCCAGCCGCTCGACAACCCGTCTCGCAACCTCTGGGTCACCGAGACCGCACTGACCACCGCACTGAACGCAAGCTTCCTGGCAGAGAACGTCGCGCTGTTCGGCATCGTCGTCGGCTTCGCGCTGCTCCTGACGGGTATCGGATTCGGAGTCCTCGTCGTCGCAGGGTCGCTTCGCGGCCGCGAGGCCGGGCTCGGGATCTTCGGCAAGCGCAAGTCGGAGGCGTCGGGGTCGAAGCCCGTCCCCGCCGCGTAACACCTGCGCATCTCCGGGAGCGGGTCGTCGCGAGACGGCCCGCTCCTGTTAATTCGATCAACTTTCGAAGGAGCAGATTTCTATGAAACTCGTACTCGCAATCCTCGTGGCTCTGGTCGTCGCCGGCTCTGCGCTCGCGGCGCCGAACAACGCCACCCTGACGATCAAGCACCAGGTGAAGGGCTGCCACAACTGGTCGCTGAACGGCACGTCATGGCATCCCACTCAGGCCCTCACGATCGTTCGCGGCGGCGTCCTCACTGTCGTCAACAACGACGTGATGCCGCACAAGATGATCCAGCTCAGCGGGCCGAAGGCTGCGGTTACCGGGATGACGATGGGCCACATGCACGCTTCCGCCCATCTCGCATTCCCGACCAAGGGCACGTATGTGTTCAAGACGCGCGCCGGCGAGGACTACATGACGGGCATCAAGACGATCGGTGAGGACAA
>JAYUEQ010000100.1:0-2315 GCA_043739205.1 Thermoleophilia bacterium | reverse complement strand
TCCGGGACGTAGTCGTCGGATGCGTGGTCCGGCAGTACACGCTCGCGACGGACGCGGGCGTGCGCGCGGTGCATGACGTGGCCGCTGCGGCGGAGGATCGCGCCCAGGCTCGCGCCGGTCAGGAAGAGCACGCCGGCGATCGTGAGCAGGACGCCGAGGATCGTCGCACCAGTCGTTCCGAGGGCGAGCGCGACGAGGCTCTCCAACCCGTCGCCGGCGAGGCCGCCGTGCCCGGTGCCGAGCGTGAGCATCAGGCCGCTCAACGCGACACCAAGACCGAGGCGGAACGGCCGCACGTCCATCAATGAGCTCCTCGCGACGATCATCGCGCCGAGCGGGATCAGGACGACCGGCATCAGGTAGGCCGCGGCGCCGATCGCCGCGGTCGCGAGGTGCTTGACGGGACCCCCGTTGAAGCCGAACCAGAGGATCGCCGCCAGGAACACTCCGAATCCGGCCAGGCCGAGGCCCACCAGCTCCGGATGGTGGTGAGCGTGTCCTTTCGTCTTCTTCCCACGGCGCTTCTTGACGCGGGACGGAGTCTTTGGGGACGTCTTGTGGGGCCGCTTCTTGCGCGCCATGCGGGGCACTTCGCGGTCGCGGCGATCAGTCCTGCCGCAGTGACCCGATCGCCGCCAAGGCGAAGCTCACCCGAGCGAGCTGATGCGTTCCACGACGAGCTCCGCGAAACGCTCGCCGTCGATCGCGACGCCGACTTTCGCGTTCGCAACGCCGAAGTGCTCGCGGTTGCGCCAGTCGACGTTCGTACGGCCCCAGCTCGGCCCGCCGCTGCAATCGACATCGATGAAGGCATCGACCACCGTCACGAGGCTCGGATCGATCACGTGCGCGACGCAGACCGGGTCGTGCATCGGCGAGCCGTCGAGGTCCGGATAGCGCGACTTGTGAAAGCGCGCGTAGAAATCCATCAGCTCCGCGACGACTTTGCCGACGCGGCCCGCGCCGCGCATCCGCTCGGTGTGCGCGTCGGTGATCAGCGCGTGGTGGGTGACGTCGAGCCCGATCATCGTCGAGTCGAGCCCCTCGAGGAACACGCGCTGCGCGGCCTCCGGGTCGGCCCAGATGTTGAACTCGGCCGCAGGCGTCCGATTCCCTTCCCCGATCGCCCCGCCCATGATCACGAGCCGCTCCGGGCGCACATCGGGATGGAGCGCGAACAGGAGCCCGATGTTCGTCAGTGGGCCCGTCGGGATCAGCGTGACGTTACCGTCGCGCGCGCGGATCTCCCGGGCGAGATAGTCGACCGCGTGGAGGTCTTGCTCGCGCGTCGCGGGCTGCGGCAGGTCTGGTCCGTCCAACCCGCTCACGCCGTGCACGTGATCGGCAACGTCCTGCGGGCGGATGAACGGCCGGTCAGCGCCGCGGTAGACGGGAATGTCGGAGCGTCCTGCGAGCTCGAGGATGCGCAGCGCGTTGTTCGTCGTCTTGTCGATCGTGGTGTTGCCCGCGACGGTCGTGACTCCGATGAGCTCGACCTCCGGAGACGCGACTGCCAGCAGCAGCGCAATGGCGTCGTCGTGCCCCGGGTCGCAGTCGATGATGATCGGTGTCGGCGTCATGACCTGAGTATTGCGTCAACGTCGTGGGCCGTGGGGAGAGAAGGTTGTGCACCGCGTTTCGAAGCCGCGAGCGCGCCGGCAGCGCACGCTCGTCTGAGCGCTTCGTCGCGGTCGCGGCCCTCGAGCAACGAGACGACGAGGCAGGCCGCGAACGAGTCGCCCGCGGCGGTCCCGTCTACCGCGTCGACGAGCGGCGGTGTGGCGCGCGCGACCTCTACTCCGCTCTCGAACAGCGCGGCGCCTTCCGCGCCGTAGGTGACCGCGACGAGCTTCCCGCGTGAGACGATCTCGTGCTCGAGCCGGTTGACGATCAGCAAGTCTGGCTCGATCTCGATCGGCCGGGCAGGGGCGGCGTTCAGCGCGAAGAAACCTGCACCTTGCGCGGCCGCGAGCACGACGTGATCCGGCACCTCGAGCTGGGTCAGTACGGCGCCGCCCGGCGAGTGTGGCGTGACGTGAGCGTTCGCGCCGGGGATGACGACGATCTGGTTCTCACCGTCGGCGGCAACGAGGATCAGCGCGGTCCCGGTAACGTCCTCGCTTTGCAGGTGGAGCTCGACACCGGCCTGGCGAAGCCCGGCGAGCGCGTCGTCGGCGAACGCGTCGGCGCCGACCGCGCCGAACATCGTCACGCGAGCACCCAGCTTCGCGGCCGCGACAGCCTGGTTCGCGCCCTTGCCGCCCGGGAAGCGCTCGAAGTCGGCCCCGGTCACCGTCTCCCCCGCGCGCGGCAGG
>JAYUEQ010000099.1:0-11299 GCA_043739205.1 Thermoleophilia bacterium | reverse complement strand
AGTACTACCTGCCGCCGCTCCACCTGCAGCCGGCGCTCTCGTATCTCGGCTACTCCGAGGGCTCCCTGCCCGTGACCGAGCAGCTCGCGCGCGACAACTTCTCCGTTCCGCTCTGGGCCGGCATCGACGCCGGGACGCAGGAGCGGGTGGTGGCCGCCGTCCGCGCCGCGGCGGCGGTCTCAGCGGCGACATGATCCCGATCAACCGGCACCGCGTCTGGAATCTGGCCGCGGACGCCGTCCTCGTCGCCGCGGCCTGGTACCTCGCGTTCCAGCTGCGCTTCGATCACGGGATCCCGGTCTACTACCAGACGCTGCTCGAGCGCACGATCCTCGTCGTCGTCGGGATCAAGCTCGTCGTCTTCGTCTGCTTCGGCTTCTACAACCGCTGGTGGCGCTACGTCTCCACGCGGGACATGTGGGGTGCGGCGCGCGGCGTCCTCGTCGCCTCGGTGATCGCCGACCTGACCGTCTATTTCGCCTCGCCGGTGCACGATGTCCGCCTACCGCGCTCGATCGCGGTCATGGACCTGCTGCTGACGCTCGCGTTCATCGCCGGCTCGCGGATGATCGCCCGCTCGATCATCGAGCGCCCGCAGGCGCGCAACGTGCTCGCGCGCGGCAAGGAGGTGATCGTCGTCGGCGCGGGCGACGCGGCGCGGCTGATGCTGCGCGAGATGCTGCGCACCCCCGCGCTCGGTTACACGCCGATCGGCCTCATCGACGACGATCCGCGCAAGCGCAACCTCCGCCTCGAGGGGATCCGCGTCTTCGGCACGATCGACGACCTGCCCCACGTCCTGCGCGACAACAAGCCGGACGAGATCCTGATCGCGATTCCCTCGGCGCCCGGCGAGCTGCGCCAGCGCGTCGTCGACGTCGCCGGCAACGTGCCGGTGAAGACGCTGCCCGGCCTGCACGAGCTGATCGCGGGCGACCTGAACCTGGGCCGCCAGATCCGTCCGGTGCAGGTCGAGGACGTGCTCGGCCGCCAGCAGGTCGAGGTCGACCTCGGCCTCGTTGCGGCCTACGTCAAGGACAAGACCGTGGTCGTGACGGGCGCGGGGGGCTCGATCGGCTCGGAGCTCTGCCGGCAGCTCGCCCGGCTCGGCGCTGCGCGGCTCGTGCTCGTTGACAAGGGCGAGTCGGCGTTGTTCGAGATCCAGCGCGAGCTCGTGGACGACCGCGGCTTTTCGGCGACGGTCGCGGTGCTCGCAAACAGCGGTGACCGTCCGAAGATGCGCCAGGTCTTCGAGCAGTACCGTCCGGAGGTTCTGTTCCACGCCGCCGCGTACAAGCACGTCGGCATGCTCGAGGCGAACCCGCTGCAGGCCGTCGCGAACAATGTGCTGGCAACACGCGCGCTTGCTGAGGTGGCCGTCGAGTTTGGCGTCGACCGCTTCGTGCTCATCTCGACCGACAAGGCTGCGAATCCGAAGAACGTGATGGGGCAATCGAAGGCTGTGTGCGAATGGATCATCGAATCGTTCGCGCTCCATCCTGAGGTCGACACGCGTTTCGTCGCCGTGCGCTTCGGCAATGTCCTCGGCTCGTCGGGCTCGGTGATCCCGATCTTCCGCAAGCAGATCGAGCAGGGCGGCCCGGTTCGCGTGACGACCCCGGAGATGACGCGCTTCTTCATGACGATCCCCGAAGCGTCGTCGCTCGTCGTGCAGGCGGGCGCGATGGGCGGTCGCGGCCAGGTGTACGTGCTCGACATGGGCGAACCGGTGAACATTCACGAGCTCGCGAAGCAGATGATCCGCCTCTCGGGGCGCAACGAGGACGAGATCCCGATCGTCTTCACGGGTGCGCGACCGGGCGAGAAGGTGCACGAGGTGCTGTGGAACGAAGGCGAAGCCGTCGGCCCGACGTCGCATCCGAAGATCATGCGTGCGGCGCGCCCACAGATCGACACGGTCTGGCTCGACGAGGCGCTTGGCGATCTGGAGCGCTTGGTCGAAGAGGGCGACACGGTCGGCGTCGTCGCGAAGCTGCGCGCGATGGTGCAGGAACCGGTGCGCACCGGCCGCGAAGCGGTCCTCGAAGACACCTTGCACTGAGCTGCACCCGAGCCGCAGTCCATACATGGAAGAACCTGGTTCGCTCTTTAACCAGGTTCACGAGTTTCCGCACTCAGGTGCCAGGTTCGAAACTCTCGAACCTGGTTCAAACCCCGAACCAGGTTCGGCTGCTCTTTCGTTTCACTTCGTTCACAGAGTCCCGCCGGGGACCCCGGTACCGTGACCGGGTGGACCCGCTCGACGGCCTGAACCCGGAGCAGCGCCGCGCGGCGGAAGCGGTGCGCGGGCCGGTCTGCATTCTCGCGGGCGCCGGTTCCGGCAAGACGACGACGATCACGCGGCGCATCGCGCAGCAGGTCGCGAGTGGCGCGTTCGCGTCCAACCAGATCATGGCCGTGACGTTCACCGACAAGGCGGCGGGCGAGTTGAAGCACCGGCTGGCGGTGCTCGGTGCGCCGGGCGTGCGCGCGTCGACGTTCCATTCCGCGGCGCTTCGTCAGTTGCGACATTTTTCGCCGGGCGCGGTCGGGAAGATCCTCCCGTCGAAGGCGCTCACGCTGCGCCAGATCGCGAACGCGCTTCCGGCGCCGTTCAAGTTCAGGCCTGCCGGCGACCTCGCGACCGAGATCGAGTGGGCGAAGAACCGTCGCATCCCGGTCGAGCGCTATGCGGCCGAGGCGGATGGCCACGACCCGCCGATCCCGATCGATCTGATGCTGCGCGTCTTCCGCGAGTACGAGCGGCGCAAGGCGGCCGAAGGCTTGATCGACTTCGAAGATCTTCTCGAGATCGCGGTGCAGATGTTCGAGCAGAACACCGATGCGCGCGAGACGTTCCGTGCCCAGTACCGCGCGTTCACGGTCGACGAGTATCAGGACGTCAACTTGCTGCAGCAGACGCTGCTCGATCTCTGGCTCGGCGACCGTGATGACCTCTGCGTCGTCGGCGACGACTACCAGTCGATCTACTCCTTCACCGGCGCAGGCCCCGAGCATCTGCTCGGGGTGCCTGCGCGGTTCCCGCAGGCGCTCATCGTGCGACTCGAGGAGAACTACCGCTCGACGCCGCAGGTGCTCGCATTGGCGAACAAGCTCGTTCCGAACCTCGGCGGCGCCGAGAACACGCTGCGCCCGACGCTTGCCGACGGCGACGAGCCGGTCGTGCAGCCATTCCCGACGCCGGAGGACGAGGGTGCGGCGATCGTCGCGGAAATCCGCCGCCTAGGAGAGCCGCTGGAAGAGATCGCGATCCTCGCGCGCACCAATGCTCGCCTGACCGACTTCGAGGAGTTGCTGCACGAGGCGGGCATTCCGTTCCAGGGCGCATCGCTGCTCGAGCGCGACGCGGCGCGCCGCATCACCCGCCGCCTCGAGCGCTCCTCCGACGACGCGGCGGGCGCGGTGCGTGCAGCGGCACTCGAGTCCGGCTGGCTCGAGCAGTTACCCGACAAGCTCGGCGAGCGCGAAGTGGTGCGGCAGACGGATCTCGCGCGAATCGTCCGCCTCGCCGCGGAGTTCGACGGCGACGCAGCGTCGTTCGTTGCGGATCTGCGGCGGCGCTTCGACTCGGGTGGCGACGGTGCGCGTGGAGTCAACCTGCTCACGCTGCATCGCGCGAAGGGCCTCGAGTTCGACGCGGTGTTCATTCCGCGCCTGCAAGAGAAAGAGCTTCCGTCGAAGCAGGCGCGCACGCCGGCGGAGATCGCCGAGGAGCGGCGGCTGCTCTATGTCGGTATGACGCGCGCGAAGCGCGTGCTGTGGCTGACGTGGTCGGGGAAGCGATCACGCTTCCTGTCCGAGCTCGGCGTCACGGGCGGAGCCGCTGCACCGGTCGCGAAGCGCGACTGGACGCCGGCGGGCGAGAAACTGCGTGCGTGGCGCCTCGAGCGGTCGAAGGCTGACGGCGTCCCGCCGTACGTCGTCTTCCACGACAGTGTGCTGCACCAGATCGCGGAGCTTCGTCCCGGGTCGCTCGGCGAGCTGTCGCAGATCGCGGGCGTCGGCCCGACGAAGCTAGAGCGTTACGGCAACGAGGTACTCGCCGCGCTCACCGCCGCCTGATCGCCCGCGCTCAATTCAGCCCTCACTTCGGGTCGCTTACACCGGTGCCTGGCACCAACACAAGCGCTGAGTTCGGTGCCAGGCACCGACACAAGTGTGTGACGCTTTGTCCACATCCCTGGCGCGCCGGCAAACCTTCGTGCACCATCGAGGTGCGGGTCAGTTGCCCGCCGGTCGGTGCACTACCGATCGTGCGATCGCAAAGTGGGCGGGATGTCCACCGCTCGGTGCCAGGCACCGAGCGGAGCGCACGAAAGGGCCGCCCGGAGTGCATACCGGCGAAACGTGTGTGGAATGGACGCCGGGTTTAGCTCGGGAGTGCCGAAAGCAGCAGGTCGAGCATCAGCTGCGGGTCACGCTGGACGCGCGCGCCCTCGCCGTCGCGCTTGTGCAGGTCGAGTGCGCGCGGGTCGGTCAGTGGGCGCAGCCGGCCGTCGCGCATCAGTTGCTCGTCCACGCCGCCGAGACGACCGCCGAACGTCGTGTAGACAGGCACACCGAGTGCGGCTGCCTCGCGGTTCATCGTTCCGCCCGACGACACGACGAGATCCGAGTAGGCGATCAAGCTCTGCGCGTCAACCGACTCCTCCGGGACGATCACCGACGGGAGCGCGAGTGACTTGACGAAGTCACGCTGCTCCTCGGTCCGCGGAATCACGAACGCGTGCACGTTCTCCAGACGCCCGAGATGCTCGAGCGTCATGGGAAAGAGCGGGTTCGAGTGCCGGTGGTACAGCGACACATCCGGCGGCGGCCGCAGGACGACGAGCACCTTCGCCGGATCGATCGACCAGTCGCGCAGCACAGAATCGTTCGGTTCGAAGTCCGAGAGGTAGTACTCCTCCTTCAGACCCGGGTACTGCTGCAGCTTCGGCGGCACCGCGCCGTAGGTTTTCAACCGGTCCGCCGGGATCGAATCCGGAACGACGACCCGCGTTGCCGCCCGGCACCCGAGTTGATGCTGCAGCCAAGCCCACTCGTAGTCGAACGTCGTCGAGCTCGGAATGCCGAGCCTGCGTGCCGTCATCGTCAGCTCATGCGAGCCGTGAGCGAGCGCGAGATCAAAGTGGCGTGGCTTCGCCCACTTACGTAGCGACGTTAGGCGCATACGCATCTGCTGTGCCTTCCCGAGCGCGGAGCGTCCGCCATGGTGGCCGATCACCGTCGCCGTCATCCCATGTGACTCGATCAGCTGCAGCGTCTGCGCGTAGTCGCGCGCGGTGATCTCGACCTCGTGCCCTTGCGCCTGCAGAAGCTCGACGAGCGGCCGGAAGACAAGCGGGTGCGCGCTCGCCGTGAAGTCAACCCAGACCTTCACGCGACGACACTCTCCAGCGACACGTCGCGCTTGACGCCTTCGACGTGCCGCTCGTGCCAGAGCGTGAACGCAAGCAGCCCCCACAACTGACGCGAAACGTCTTCGCGGCCGGACACGTGGTCGTCGATCAACCGCGTCACGACGGCGGGCTGCAGGTAGCCCTGCCGGCGGATCGTCTCCGGAGAAAGCGTCTCGCGCGCGAACGGCTCGAGTTCGCCGCGGAGCCACGCCGCTGCCGGAATCGAGAAGCCGCGCTTCTTCCCGTTCACGATCTCGTCCGGTAGCAGCGGCTCCATCGCCTTGCGCAACAGCCGCTTCTTCGAGAAGCCGCGCACCTTGTGCTTCACCGGCAGCGAGAACGCGAAGTTCGAGACGACCGTATCCATGAACGGCACGCGCGCCTCGAGCGACCAGGCCATCGATGCGCGGTCGGTTTTCGTGAGCAGATCGTCGACGAGGTACAGCCCGAAGTCGACGTCCTGCAATCGCGTCAGCAGCTCGCTGCCCTCGGTCTCGGCGAACCGCTCGCGATAGCCGAGCAGCGGATCGAAGTCGCAGCGCCGACCGGTCAGCTCCGCGCGCGCGTCAGCGGAGAAGATCTCCTTGTACATGTGATGCCGCTCGAGGGGCGGCATCCCGGCAGCGCGCGTGAACCGCTTCAGCCGGTAGTCGAAGCTCGCCTTCCGCGTCGAGCTCGGCAGCCGGTCGGCCAGCGGGCGCAAGCGCGCGGCGAGCGGTCCGAACCGTTCGGCGAGCAGGTCCGCGACGTAGGTGTAGTAGCCGCCAAACAGCTCGTCGCCGCCCTCACCGGAGAGCGCGACCTTGACGTCCTCTGCTGCGAGCTTCGCGACCAGGTAGGTCGGCAGCGCCGACGAGTCGGCGAACGGCTCGTCAAACGCGTCGGCGAGCGCGGGGAGCAGCAGCGCCGCGTTCGGGCGCAGTGTCAGTTCGCGGTGCACGGTGCTGTAGCGCTGCGCGACTGCGCGGGCTCCGTCGAGCTCGTTGAACGACGCTTCCTCGAACCCGATCGAGAACGTGCGCACCGCTTCCGACGACTCCTCCGCAGCGAACGCCGTCAACGCTCCCGAGTCGACCCCGCCGGAGAGCAGCACGCCGACGGGAACATCGGCGATCAGATGCGCGCGCACCGAGTCGCGCAGCCGTGCGCGGCACTCCTCGAGCAGCTCCGCCTCGTCTTCGTCATGGCGCGCGGGCAGCGGGCCTGTGCGCGCGTATTGCGCGATCGTCGTCCGACCGTTCTCCCACGTCAGCGTGTGGCCGGGCAGCAGCTTGCGAATGTCCTTGAAGATCGAGAGCGGCCCGGGCACGACGTTGAACGTCAGGAACGCCTCGAGCGCGTCGAGATCGACGTCGCCGTGCTCGAGCGCGTCCAACTCGGACGAGAAGCTCAGCTCACCGCCGACGTCGCGATAGGAGAGCGGCTTGATGCCGAAGCGGTCACGTGCGAGAACGAGCCGGCGCTCCCGCGCATCCCAGACGGCGACGGCGAACATGCCGCGCAGTCGCTCCCACAGCTTCGCGCCCCACTGCTCGTACCCGTGCACGAGCACTTCGGTGTCGCAGCGCGTGCGGAACCGGTGACCTGCGCGCTCGAGCTCGTGCATCAGCTCGCGATAGTTGTAGATCTCGCCGTTCTGCACGACAACCACGGTGCCGTCCTCGTTCGCGATCGGTTGGTCGCCGGCGGCCAGGTCGATGATCGCGAGCCGGCGCGCCGCGATGCCGACCGGTCCGTCCACGTGGGACCCCTCGGAGTCGGGGCCCCGGTGGTAGAGCGTGGTGGACATCCGGCGGAGCCGCTCAGGGTCAACGGCTCCGCGACTGGACGCGATCCCGCAGATCCCGCACATAGGGGGCCAGTCTAGGCGTGGCGGGTAAACGACTGACGCAGCACTCGCGCAGCCGTCACCATGAGCGTCCGCAGATAGAGGCGCACCGAGCGGTCGGCGATCCACTCGAGATCGTGGGCGAGCTTCTCCGCCATCGAGGTCTCGTAGCCGCGCCGCACCTGCGCGAAGCCCGTCAGGCCGGGCCGAACGACGAGTCGCTGCCAGTACGCGGGCAGATCGTGCGCGAGCTCGGTGAAGAAGCGAGGCCGGATGGGGCGGGGCCCGACGAACGACATGTCGCCGCGCAGGACGTTCCACAGCTGCGGAATCTCGTCGAGCTGCGAGGCCTTCAGCCAGCGCCCTATGCGCGTCAGTTCGACGTCGGTGCGGCGGACGAGCTCCTCGCCGAGGTACTGGCCGATGCGCTCCTCGGCGCCAGGCCTGAGCGTGCGGAACTTCAGCATCGCGAAGAAGTGGCCGCCGCGACCGACGCGCTGCCCGCGATAGAACACCGGGCGCCCGCTCGTCAGGAGCATGGTCCCCGCGATTGCGAGGACAACGGGCGAAAGCAGGATCAGGAAGACGCTCGAAAAGAGGATGTCGAGCGTGCGCAGCTCGACGTCCTTCAATCGATCAGGGGCGTTGGACGCGAGCCGCTTGTAGCCCGTAACGAGGGTGTCCTCGAGCCGAGGGGGCACAGCTGACACCTGAGCGATGGTAGACCGTGGCAGATGACGGTCACCGGGATCGACCACGTGCAGGTCGCGGCCCCCACGGGGTGCGAGGCGGACGCGCGCGCGTTCTACGGCGGGCTGCTCGGACTGGAGGAGCTCCGGAAGCCGGAGGCGCTCGCCGTTCGCGGCGGCTGCTGGTTCCAGGCCGGCGCGCAGGAGCTGCACATCGGCGTCGAGGACCCGTTCACCCCGGCGCGCAAGGCGCACCCGAGCTTCCTCGTCACCGACCTGGACACCGTGGCCGCCAGCCTGATCGCCGCCGGCTTCGGTGTCGCCCACGACGACCTGATCTTGGGCACGAGGCGCTTCGAGACCGCCGATCCCTTTGGGAACCGCCTGGAGTTCCGCCAGGCGTAAACGCCCGAACCTGATTCGCCCTCAGGCGAACCAGATTCGGGCCGCCCGGCCACCTCGTATAAGCTTCCCTTATGGACACGCGGCAGCTGCAGGCGTTCTGCGAGGTCGTCGACCGCAAGTCGTTCTCCCTCGCGGCCGAGAAGCTCGGGGTGACGCAGCCTGCGGTCTCGCTGCAGGTGCGCGCTCTCGAGAAACGGCTCGGGACGCAGCTTCTCGACCGCTCCGGCCGCCGGGTGGAGCCCACCGAGAGCGGCCTCAAGCTCTACCGCTCGGCGCAACGGTTGCTCGCGCTCGAAGCGGAGATCGTCAGCGAACTCGCGGACGAGCAGACCGGTGAGCTCGACGGGACGTTCGAGATCGGAGCATCGACCGGGCCGGGCGGCGTTGTGCTCTCGCAAATCCTCTGCCAGTTCGCTGAGGTGCACCCCGCGCTGCACATCGCGCTCAGCGTGTTCGACACGCAGACGGTCGTCGAGCGCGTCGCCGACCGCACGTTGCAGCTCGGCGTCGTCGGCGCGGCGCCGCGCCACCGCGGCGTCGAGTACGAGCCGTTCTTCAGGGACACCGTCGTCCTTGCGTGCCCGCCGGGCCACCCGTTCGCCGGCCGCACCGTGACGCTCGACGACGTGCGCGGCGAGCAGCTGATCATGATGCAAGAAGGCGCGGGCGTCCGGCAGATGATCGAAGACGAGCTGCGCCGCGTCGGCCAGCGTCTACGCGACCTCAACGTGCGGCTCGAGCTCGGACTGCAGGAGTCGGTGACAAGCGCGGTCCGCGGCGGCTACGGCGTCACGTTCATCTCGCGCTCCTCCGTCGAGAAGGACCTCGATGCGGGGCTGCTCACCGAGGCACGCATCGCCGGCCTCGAGCTCGAGCGGGAGATTCACCTCGTGCGCGCCGCCGGTCGCTCCGAGACACGCGCAGCCCGAGCGTTTCTCGCGTTCGCGCGCGACCGTCTCGCATGATCGTGCGCTGGAGCCTCGCCGAGCTCCCCGAGGTGCTCGCTGAGGTCGGGATCGAGCGGCCGTTCGTGATCGCGAGCCCACGCTGGAAGAAACTCGACCTCCCGCACGTCGGGTGGTGGGCGGAGGTGCCGTCGCATCGCTTGCAGGTGCCCGACGTCGCAGACGGGATCCTCGCGGTCGGCGGCGGCTCCGCGATCGACACGGGTAAGTACGCCTCGGCGCAGACCGGCAAGCCGGTCGTGCACGTGCCGACCACGTACTCCGGCGCGGAGTGGACGACCTTCTACGGCATCCGCTCGCCCGATCGCGTGCTGCAGGGCGGCGGAGCCGGAGCGCTGCCGGTTGCGCTCGTTTACGACGTCGACCTGACGCTCGATCTCCCGGCGGACGTGACGGCGGGAACCGCACTCAACGGCCTCGCCCACTGCGCCGAGGCTCTCTACGTCAAGGGCCACAACGCCGAGGGCGACTTGCAGGCGCTCGCGGGCGCGACGCTGATCGCGGACGCGCTTCCACGCGTCCTTAGCGATCCGACGAACCGCGCGGCGCGAGAGGATCTGCTGCGCGGCGCCGCCCACGCGGGCCACGCACTGGCCCTCACCGGGCTCGCGCTCGCCCACGCGATGGCCCAGGCGCTCGGCGGCCGCTACGGCATCCCCCACGGTGCGATGAACGCGCTGTGTCTCCCGCCGGCGCTCGAGTTCAACCGCGCACTTGTCCCCGCGGAGGTCGCACGGTTCGGCGAGGCGATCGGCGGTGACGCGGTGGAGCGCTCGCGCGACCTCGCGCTGCTCGGCGGGTTCGATCGACTGCGCAACTTCGGCGTGCCGAACGATGACCTGCGCGAGGTGGCCGACGCCGCCGCCCAACGCGCCGGGAACCTCGCGAACCCGCGTCCCGCGACCGCCGACGAGATTCTTTCGCTGCTGAAGGCGATCTGGTAGCGACGTAAGGCGGATACCGGAAACCACTGATTGCAGGCCACGACACCGGCGCTAGCGTCGGTGTCGTGGCTGTTCGTACGAATCTCGCCGGCCGGGCCGGGCGTTGGAGTGCCGCTCATTGGAAGACGGCAGCGTTTGGTTGGCTCGCGTTCGCCTTCATCGCCGTTGTCGTCGGGAGCGCTGTTCCCGTCAAGCAGCTGACGGATGCCGACATGGCAAGCGGCGAAGCAGCGCGCGCCGAGCGGATGCTCGAGCAGGCGGGCTTCAACATTCCGGCGACCGAGAGCGTTCTCGTCCAGTCGAAGACCTCGACCGTCGATCAGCCGGCGTTCAACGCGACCGTGGCGAGTCTCGTCCAGACGCTGTCGGGCCAGCCGGACGTGACGAACATCGTCTCGCCGATCGAAAACCCGAGCGCGGGGCTCGTCTCGGCGGATCGGCACTCCGCACTCGTGCAGTTCGACATCAAGGGCAAAGCCGTCGACGCGAAGGACAAGGTCGCACCGATTCTCACGGCGGTCGACGCGACGCAGGCCGGCAACCCGAGCGTGATCGTCCGGGAGTTCGGCTACGCCTCCGCCAACTACGAACTTGGCAAGCGCTTTTCGAGTGACATGGCGCGGGCCGAGTTCACGTCCTTCCCGCTGACGATCCTGATCTTGCTGATCGCCTTCGGCGCGCTCGCCGCCGCCGGGCTGCCCGTGTTGCTCGCGATCTCCGCCGTGCTCGCAGCGACCGGCCTCAACAGCGTCGTCGGTCACTTCGTTCCGACGGACAAACAGACCGTGAGCGCGATCATCCTGATGATGGGAATGGCCGTCGGGATCGACTACTCGCTGTTCTATCTCCGCCGCGAGCGCGAGGAGCGCCACGCCGGCCACAGCGCACATGAGGCGCTCCTGCGCACGGCGCGCACTTCCGGCCAGGCGGTGCTCGTCTCCGGCGTGACGGTGCTGATCGCGATGGCGGGGATGCTGCTCTCCGGCAACGCGATCTTCACGACGATCGGGCTCGGCACGATGCTCGTCGTCTTCGCCTCGATGGTCGG
>JAYUEQ010000098.1:0-3249 GCA_043739205.1 Thermoleophilia bacterium | reverse complement strand
GGGCATGCCCGGGATCGTGACGTCGACCCCGGCCTCGGCGGCCAGCTTGTAGGCGAGACGCAGGAGCTCGGACTCCCGCTCTGCGACTGCCTCCTCGAGCTTCGAGCGGACGCCGTTGAGCAGCATGCCGCTCTCGCGGTCGCGGACGCCGCGCAGCGCCTGGGCGAGCTCGGACTTGCGGCCGAGGTACTGCACGCGCGCGTCATCGAGCTCGGTCTCCGAGAGGGCGGCGCCGATCGCTGCCAGTGCTTCGTCCTGATACGCGGTCCAGTTCACCGCGGCGAGCCTATCCAAGGTGTCCTCCTTCGTTGCGCTAGGGCGGGATCAGGCCCCGGTGCGGCGTGGAGGAGCGCTAGCCAACGCGCCCCGGTGCGCACCGGGGCCGAATAAAGCGCGTCGCGCGAGTCGCCAGCATCGGTAAAAGGATAGCGACGTGTCCGCCTATGACAACATCGCGCGCCTTTACGACCCCTGGTCGCGCAGCGTCGTCGAGGACGTTGGCTTCTACGTCGAGGAGGCGGAGCGCTCCGGCGGCCCGATGCTGGAGCTCGGCGTCGGTACCGGGCGGATCGCTGTCCCCGTCGCCGCAGCCGGGATCACCGTGGTCGGCGTCGACACCTCCGCCGGGATGCTCGAGGTCGCACGCGAGCGCGCCGAGCTCGCCGGCGTCGAGGTAGATCTCCGACACGGCGACATGCGCGACCCGCCGGTCGAGGGCTCGTTCCCCCTCGTCGCGATCCCCTTCCGCTCGCTCCTCCACATGGAGACCGACGCCGACCGCCGCTCGGCATTCCGCGCTGTCGCCAAACACCTCTCCCCCACAGGCCGCCTCGTCTTCGACGTCTTCACTCCCGGCGCCGATGACATCGCCGACACGCACGGGCGCTGGCTCGAGCGCGAGCCGGGAATCTGGGAGCGCGCCGACTGGAACGAGGAAACGCGCACGCTGATCCTCCGCGTCCGCGGCGAACTCGACGAGTCAGAAATGTCGCTCGCGTGGCTCTCGGTGCCGGAGTGGAAAGAGCTGCTGCGCGAAGAGGGCTTCGTCATCGACGCGGTCTACGGCTGGTTCGACCGCTCACCGTGGCGCGGCGGCGAAGACTCGGTCTGGGTCTGCCGGAAGCAGGTCTGAAACAGAGGATTGCGGTGTCAGCGGGCGATGGGCACAATTTGGAGATGGAGCCCGAGGACGTCACGTTGACGCTGACGATCCTCGGCGACATCCGGACTGACATTCGCGCGATCCGAAAGGAGCTCGAGGGTGGCGAAGAGGAAGAAGAACCGGATAACAGCTGAAGATCAGCGTGCGTTCGACGAACGTACGCGGATGATCGAGGAGCACTTGGAGCGCCTGAGGCAACGCGACGCCGCCCGTCGCCAGCACGGAAACGCTTGAATCTGGTTCGGCTGACACCGAATCAGGTTCAGCTCTAGATCCGAAACTGGTTTGAGCGCTAGCACCGAACCTGATTCGCGACAGCGAACCAGATTCGAGAACTTCAGCCTTGCTGCCGCTTCCATTCGTAGAGCGCGATCGCGCCCGACGCTGCGACGTTCAGGGACTCGGCGTCCGCGATTGAGATCCAGGCGTCGACGTCGCGCTCGACGTCGGCGGGTAGCCCTTCGCGCTCGGCGCCGAGTAGGAACGTGACACGGGCCGACAGGTCGAACGAGCCGAGCGGCTCACCGGCGTGGGCCTCCAGCGCGATCCGCGTCCCACCGACGTCCTCCCACGCCCCGAGCGGCACCCGCCAGATCGAGCCCGCGCTCGCGCGGAGCGCTTTCGGCGAGGTCGGGTCGGCGCAGCCGTCCGAGAGCGCAACCGCGGCACCGAAGGCGTCGGCGGTGCGGATCAGCGTTCCGACATTGCCCGGATCGGCGAGCTTCCACAGCGCAAGCGTCGCGGGACGCTCCTCCCAGCGCGGCAGGTCGTCGCGCCGGTAGACGCCGATCACCCGCGGGGGATGCGGCGCGGATGCAACCTCCGCAAGGAGCTTCGGCTCGACGTCCTCGCCCGCGCGGAGCAGGTCGATCGGCTCGGCCGTTGCGGCCTCGATCGCATCCTCGCCCTCGACGAAGAAGAGCCCGAGCTTGTCGCGCCAGCTCTTGTCGTGCAGCTTGCGGACGAGCTTCAGCCGCTCGTTGTCCTTCGAGGTGATCAACGTCCCCAGTCCAGCCACTCGCCGTGGAAGTCGAAGACCGCGAGGCGCGTGCTGCGACCATCGGGATAGCGCTCGACCTCGAGCGCGAAGCCGTCGTCCTCGGGGGCACGGCCGGTCGTCAAGTAGACAAGCGGCTCGTCGTGCGCCGCCTCGTGCAATGCCGCGCGCACCTTCGCAAGCGCTCCCTCGTCGAGGTACATCGTCGAGGCGCTCTGGAACACCACGAGCTGCGTTCCCTCCCTCCGGTCGGTAAGCAGCGTCGGGAGCGCCTCGACATAGTCGCCGCGCATCAGTTCAGGCGGGTTGTCGCGCACGGTCTCGATCGCGGCGCGCAGCCGTTCGAGGCGCCCGGTCTGGTCAGGCCAAACGAACGACTGCAACAGCCGCGCGCCGTGCTCGGTCGTCACGTCGACCGGATTGAGGTCGATCCCGCGGCGTCGCGCGACGGACACCTTGCGCGCGAACAGCTCCGCCGGCGGAGGGATCCGGTCGTCGCCGCTCAACTCGGGCGAGCCTGCTCCCCAGCTGCCCGTCTCGTAGCGGTAGCGATAGCGATCCCACATCAGGTTCAGGCCCCCCGAGGGGCCGAGCTCGAGCAGGTCGAACGGCCGGCCGTCGGCGAGTGACAGAAACCCGGGCAACAACGCCCACGAGCGCTGCACCTCGTTCGTCTGCACGTCCTGCTCTTCTGTCCAGCGGGCAAGAAACGCGCGGTGCTGCTCGAGCGCGGAGGCGATGTCGACCCACGAGGCTTGGCCGGCAAGGACGAGGTAGTGCAGCCCGCCGAGCAGCCGCAGCGGAAAGTCCCAGTGGAGGTCGGGAGCGAGGTCGCCGACCCGCGGGTCTTCCGCGAGTCGACGACACAATTCCGCGTACAGGGGCGAGCGGCCGTCGCAGTAGGCGGCCTGCCGGCGGAAGATCTCCGCCTGCCGGGTTATTTCGCCGCGGTGGCGAGCGCCGACTTGGCCTGCTCGACGATCTCGCCGAACTTCGCCGGATCGGCGACCGCGAGATCCGCGAGCACCTTCCGGTCGAGCTCGATCTCGGCCGCCTTCAGACCCGCAATGAACTGGTTGTACGAGAGCCC
>JAYUEQ010000097.1:0-4290 GCA_043739205.1 Thermoleophilia bacterium | reverse complement strand
TCGTAACGCTCGCCGTGGATGTGGTGCTCCTCAACCGTCTCGGTCTGCAGCGGGCGGAACGTGTCCAACCCGACATGCAGCGTCACGTGCTCGACCTCCAGGCGCGCGAGTACCTCCGGCGTGAAGTGCAGACCTGCGGTCGGTGCTGCCGCCGAGCCGCGTTCGCGCGCGTAGACCGTCTGGTAGCGCTCCGGGTCCCGGAGCGGCTCGGTGATGTACGGCGGCAGAGGCGCGACGCCGTCCGGCTCGCCGTCGAGGCGCACGCGCCACCGTCCCTCGCCGAGATGCTCGAGCAGCTCGACACTCCCGTAGCGACGTCCCGCACGCAGGCGCCGCGTCGGCCGTGCGAGCGCTTCCCAGACGTCGCCCTCGACCCGCTCGAGGAGCAGCACTTCGCCGCGCGGCTGGTCGATGGCGATCCGCGCCGGCACGACCCGCGTGTCGTTCACGACCGCGAGCGCATCCACCAGCTCCGGCAGTTCGCGAAAGACGCGGTGCTCCACCTCCCCGGTCGTGCGCGAGTAAACGAGCAGCCGTGATTCGTCGCGGTGGGACGCGGGCTGCTGGGCGATCAGCTCGGGTGGTAGGTCGTAGTCGAGCTCAGAGGCGTCCATCCGACGAGGACGGTAGCTTCGGTTTGATGGACGAGATCCGCGAAGCACTGAAGGAAGGTCTCCGCGAAGAAGCCGCGCCGATCTCACGGCGGTTGGCGGAGGTCAAGGGCCTCTCCAACAACGCGATCCGCCGGCTCGAGAACATCGAGGCGACGATCGAGTCCGAGCGAGGCGCCCGCATCGACGACCTCGCGCTGCTCGTCGAACTGCTCACCGAGGGCTGGCGCGCCATGAACGCGCGGCTCGAGCGGATCGAAGCGGCGCTCGAGCCGGCGAAGACCAACGTCGTATCGCTCCGCGAGAGCGCTTAAGACTCGCCGGCCTGAGCCGGCAGCACGAGCTCGAAGCGCGAGCCCTTCCCCACCTCTGACTCGAGGACGATCCGACCGCCGAGCGCTGTCGAGATCTCCTTCGCGATCGCGAGCCCGAGCCCGGTGCCACCGGCGTTTCCGGAGACGAACGGGCGGAACAGTCGCTCGCGCGCTTCCTGCGGGATGCCGGGCCCGGTGTCCTCGACCGTGACGTGCACGGTCCCGTTCTGCTGTGCGAGCTCCAACGAGATCGTTCCGCCGTCAGGCGTCGCTTTGAACGCGTTCGAGAGCAGATTGCCGACGACCTGCAGCACCCGGTCGCCGTCGGAGATGATCACCGGCCGGTTGCGAACCTCCTGCCGGTAGTCGATCGATCGGCGCTGCGCCTCCTCGCGGTAGCGCTCGAACGCCTGGTCGAGCAGCTGCGCCATGTCGACCTCTTCGGTCAGCACCGTGAAACGATGCGTGTCGAGCTTCGCGAGATCGAGAATGTCGCCGACGAGCCGCTCGAGCCGCTGCGCCTCCGCCTCCACCGTCTCGAGCGACTGATGCCGCGACTCCGGGTCGACGACGACACCCTCGTCGAGCAACGCCGAGACATGCCCGCGGATCGCGGTCAGCGGCGTGCGCAACTCGTGCGACACGGACATGAGGAAGTTGCGCTCCATCTCCTCGACCTCACCAAGCCGATGCGCCATCTCGCCGATGCGCGCACTCAGGTGCCCGAGCTCGCCCGGCGCGGCGGGCACGCTCACGTCGTAGTCGCCCGTGGCGATTGCGTCGACGGCGTCGGAAAGTTGCAACACCGGCCGCACGATGCGACGCGAGAGGTACCACCCGAGGAGCGCCGCAACGAGCAGACCGAGCAGGCCGGCGATTGCAAGGCGCTCGATCAACGGCGTGACCAGTGCGTTCACGTCTGTCTTCTTCGTCGCGACGACGATCGCCCCGATCGTCGTGTTGTCCTTCGAATTCGCGTTGCCGACGATGATCGGGTTGGCGACCGCCACGTACCTCCGAGTGGTGTGCGGTGGCGTGAACTCGAAGGTCAGCGACTTGCCGGAGATCCAGTCAACCGTTCCCGGGGGCAGCTTCTCGAGCCCGACGAAACCCTGGCCTGGGAACAGGCCTGGCCCGACGAAGTAGATCTTGTTGCCGGTCGCGCGCTCGAGGTTCGGCGCGTCGAACGTCGGCGCCTGTCGGTCGTTCGGCTTCCCGGTCTTCTTGTCGACGTTGCCGTACCCCGCGATCACTGCGTCGGAGTAGAGCTGCGCAATCCCATGGCCCTCCCGCTTGAGCTTCGTCAGCGTCTGGTCACGCGAGAAGTCCTGGAACAGGCGGATGCTGATCAGCGTCGTGATCACACCCGCGAGGACGATCCCCGCGAGGAACACGAGCGGCAGCCGGACGCGAAGCGATCCGAGCATCAGCGCTTAGCTATTCGCCGTGTCTCTCTTGGCGTCCTTCGCGGGCGACACCTTGTAGCCCACCCCCCACACGGTGACGATCGGCGATGCGTCACCGAGCTTGCGGCGGAGCTGGCGGACGTGCACGTCGACGGTGCGCGTGTCGCCGGCGAAGGTGTAGCCCCAGACGCGCTCGAGGAGCTGGTCGCGTGTCAGGACGAGCCCGCGATGATCGAGCAGCTCCCAGAGGAGATCGAACTCCTTCGGCGCGAGCTGAATCTCGTCGTCGCCGACCTTGACCTCGCGGCGGCCGGCATCGATGTGGAGGTCGCCGTGCTCGAGGGTCTCACTCTCGCGCTCGCGCCGTTCGGGCGCCGCGCGGCGAAGGATCGACTTCACGCGCGCAACGAGCTCGCGCGGATTGAACGGCTTGGTCAGATAGTCGTCGGCACCGACCTCGAGCCCGATGATCTTGTCCACGTCTTCATCCCGCGCGGTGAGCATCAGGATCGGCACGTCACTCGTCTGGCGAATGCGCTTCGTGACCTCGATGCCGTCGATGTCCGGCAGCATCAGGTCGAGCACGATCAGACCGGGCATTTCCTGCGCGACCTGCGCGAGCGCGTCGGTCCCATTCGCTGCAGTGCGCACGCCGTAGCCCGCGTTCTTCAGATAGAGGGAGACGAAGCTGGCGATCGAGCTTTCGTCCTCGACCACCAGGATGTTGGGCGTGGGGGCGCTCACGCTAGGGCGCCGGTGCCGGCTGGACGCCGAAGCGGATGGTGGTCGTGGTCACAGGAACAGGATTCCACTTTCCACTGTCCAGCGCGAAGTCGCCTTGATCGGCGGCGAAGGCGTCGCCGGTGAACTGCGCAGTCCCGACACCGACCGCCGTCAGGTCGATGCCCGATGCCTTGAACCAGAGCCGCGTCTTCCCGCCCGTGACGCGGAAGTGCAGATCCTTGCCCTGGTAGACGGTCACGTTCTCCAGGGCGCCGGGGCTGACCTTCTCGGCCCCGCTGACGAAGACCGCGCCGTCGCCCGTCAACGGATCGGTCACGACGAGCTTGCCTTTGCTGACCTGGCCCCAGACGGTGCCGCGCGTCGTGTTCAGCACGACGACACCCGCTGCATTCCTGATTTCGAGCACGCCGTCGCCCGTCGCGTGTGAAGCTGCAAGAGCCGCAGGAACCGCAACGAGACCGCAAAGCAGGGTGAGGCAGAGCCGGCGCATCGGCAAGGACAGTCTTTCCTGTCGAATTATGCTGCGAATGAGCGAAACGTAAGGACTTTCTGTAGTCCCGAGGGTAGCGTCAATGGCCGTGAGGATCCCGTCGTCCGCTCTGTTCCTCGACGGCGCGGCCGTCGCGTCCGACCTGTTCCCGTCACTGAGTCCCTCGTTCTCGATCGTCGTGAAGGTCGTGACGGTCGCGCTGATCGTGATCCTCTACGACGGCGGGGCGTCGATCGGGTGGCGCCGGTTCCGGGTCGCGGCGGTGCCGATCGTCTCGCTCGGGATCGTCGGGACGTTCGCGACGGCCGGCCTCGTCACGGTGTTCGCGCACGTCGTGCTCGGGCTCGGCTGGCTCACCTCCGGCCTCCTCGGTGCGGCAATCGCCCCGACCGATCCGGCGGTCGTCTTCTCCGCGCTGCGCCGTGGCCCCCACATCCGGGGCCGCACGAGGACGATCCTCGAGGGAGAATCCGGTGCGAACGATCCGGTGGGAATCGCGCTGATGCTCGCGCTGATCGCCTTCGCCACGCACGCGAACGCGAGCTTCTGGATCGTCGGTCGCGTCCTCGGCGAACAGGTGGCGATCGGCCTCCTCGTGGGGCTCGCCGGCGGATTCCTGGAGCGGCGGCTCCTGCGCGTCGGCTGGCTGAGGACACTCGTGCTCGTCGCGGTCGTCTATGCCGTCGCGGATCTCGCGCACGGGTCGGGCTTCCTCGCGGTGTTCG
>JAYUEQ010000096.1:0-7290 GCA_043739205.1 Thermoleophilia bacterium | reverse complement strand
GCGATGCCGGCACCGACAAGGCCGAGGAGCACCGGGTGATGCATGAACCAATCCATCGGTTTCGCTCCCTCACAAAGTCAAGCGCCGAAGGGCTTCGGCGCGGGCGATTATGTATCACAAGGTGCGGCTGCGTCAGGCCGGGTCACGCGGAAGCGGCTTCCGCGTAGGCCACCTGCAGCTTCGTCAGGGCGAGGCCCAGGTCGGCTGCCAGGTCGCCTTCGAGCAGTGGAGCAAGTGCCGCCAGGGCGTCGATCGCCTTCCGCGCCTGGGCCAGGTCCTCGCGCTCGAGCTTCGCGTAGGCGAGGCTCGCAATCGTCGAGGCCGCCGAGATCAGGAACTGCTCGACCGAGAACGAGGCGAGTTGCTCCTGCAGCGCCTCGATGTCGACTTCCGGCTCTTCTGCCTCAGCCACCGATCGGTTCACCCGCCCGCACCTGTTCAGCGTAAATCTCCTGGAGGCTGGCGCCCTCCTGGAACCGTGCGATCTGCCGCTCCGCTGCGTTCTGCTCGGGGATCGCGAGATACGGCGCGGCGCCGATCTCGTCCGCCACGGGAGCGACCCACTCGAGCAGGTCCTCGAGCCGGCGGCGCGCGTGAACCGGCTGGGCGCGCTCGAGGTCGAGCAACTCGCCGGAGAGGCCGTAACGAGTCGCGCGCCAGAGGTTCTCCTCGAGCAGGCGGTTCGGCAGGCTCGGGACCGGCTCCCCCTCGTCGATCGCGCGGGCGCAGCGAGCCGCGAGCGCGTAGGCGAATGCCGCGAGCGACTGGGCCTCCGCGAGGTCGGGCTGGCCGTCGGCGATGCGGATCTCGATTGTCGGGAACGCGAGATGAGGACGCACGCTCCACCAGATTTGCGTGTGCTCGGTCACGGAGCCTGTGCGGTAGAGAAAGGAGACATAGTCCTCCCAGCCCTGCCAGTTGCCGTACGGGTCGGGGATCCCGCAGCGCGGGAACATGCGCGTGAAGATCTCGGTCCGCGCCGAGTGCAGCCCCGAGTTCACCGACTCGACGAATGGCGAGCTCGCGGAGAGTGCGAGCACCTCGGGCAGGAAGGTGCGCAGCGCATCGTGCACCTTGATTGCACGGTCGGCACCGGCGATCCCGACGTGCACGTGCAGCCCGAACGTGTTGTTGCGCCAGACGACGTAGCGGAGGAGCTCGTCGTTGCGCCGGTAGTGGGGCGTGTCGATGATCCGCTGATCCTGCCAGCGGCTCCACGGGTGCGTGCCGGTGCCACCAAGGCCGATCTTCAGATCCCTGGCGACGGAGTGGATCTGGCTCCGGCGCTCCTGCATCGCGGCGGCCGCCTCCGCGAAGTTCTCGCAGCGACCGGTGCGCACCTCGACTTCGGATGCGATCAGCTCGCCGACGACGTTCGGCGCGAGGTCGGTCTCGATCGCCGCTGCGTAGAGCTCCTCGAAGCGATCGGTCAGCTCGAGCGTCTCAGGGTCGAGGAGCGCGAACTCCTCCTCGACCGCAACGGTGAAGTCGGTGCCCGCGTCGAAGTCCTCGCGCGACTTCGCCAGGAGCTCTTGCCAGCCCACCTTCTGTTCGTCGCCCACGGCTCAGAGGGTATCCGCGGAGGTCAGGCGAGCAACCGCTGAGCAATACTCGCCCAGGACCAGCGGTCGACGACCGCCTTGCGCCCGGCTCGAGTGAGCTCTTCGTGATCGCTAGGCGAGAGCGCGAGCAGCTCGTTCAATTTGCGCGCGAGGTCGGCCGCGTCGCCCGTCTCGAACGACGCGAGCTGACGGAAGCGCGCGGGGTACTCCTCTTCCAGTCCGGCGGCGACCTCCGCGAGGCCGGAGTGCCGCGCGACGAGCGGCGGCGATCCGGCGGCCGCAGCCTCGGCAGCGACCATGCCAAACGCCTCCGGGAAGATCGACGGCACCACGGTGGCATCCGCAAGTGGGAGCAGGTGCACGAGGTGGCGGTGCTCGAGCGCGCCCGTGAAGAGCGTCCGAGGCGGTGCCATTGCTTCAAGTGTCGCGCGGTAGGGGCCGAACCCGACGACGACGACGCGCGCGTCCACGCCGCGCATCGCCTCCAGCAGGATCTGAACACCCTTCTGCTCGATCAGCTTCCCGAAGTAGACGACGGTCGGCTCGTCGCCCGCGAGAAACTCCGCGAACCGCTTCGCGTTGCCGCCGTCGGGCAACCGCTCATTGCCCTCGTTCGGCGGATCGTTGCGCGCCTCTTCGAGCAGATCGGCAAGCGCCTCGTCGCGGTTCTGCAACGTGAACTCGTCGACGTCGACGCCCGGCGGAACTTCGTACACGCGATCGACGTGCCCGACCACGTCTTCGAGCACCTCGCGGATGTGCTGTGAACCGACGAAGGTCGCCTCGGCAGTAGCAAGTGTCTCCCGCCCCCACGCTGCGAGCTCCGGGCGCCCGCGCATCGAGTACTCGAGCTCAGAGCCGTGCGCCTTGACGCGAAACGGCACCCCGGTGGCGGCGCCAACAGGGCCGCCCATCAGCACGTGATTCGTGAACACGACATCGGCGGGGAGCAGTTCGCGCAACGCGCCGGCATTCGCCTCGACGTACGCGCGCTTCTCGTCGTCCGAGAAGTCCTGGAGGAACTTCGGCCTCAGACCCGCGTAGCGATCCATGACGAACACCGGCAGTAGCGAGCCGGGCAGATCGACCGCAACGGTCCGTGCGCGTCCGAGGTCGTACAGCTCGGGCTCCCGTTCCTGGGAGACGACAACGACGTCGTGGCCGGCGTTGCTCCATTCGCGCGCGAGCGCACGGGTGTAGACGTTCGACCCGGTTCCTGCGAGCAGGTAGCCGTGCCAGAGGAGGATGCGCACGAAGCGGAGGCTACGTGAGGTGGAAATACAAGGCGTGCAACAGCTCGACGGCGGGGTTCGACGTGTGCACCGTCACGTCCGACGGCACGTTGAGCAGCGCCTCGGAGTAGTTGAAGATGATCCGCACACCGGCGTCGACGAGATCGTCTGCCACCTTCTGCGCGGCGCCCGCAGGAACCGCGAGCACCCCGACGACGATGTTCTTGTCGCGGACGACGTCCTTTAGCCGACGCTCGTCTTCGACGGTCGCCCCGCCGATGTCGCCGCCGATCATGTTCGGACTGGAATCGAAGACCGCCGCGATGTTGATGCCGTGCTCCGCGAAGATCGCCGAGCTCGCAATCGCCTGGCCAAGGCGCCCTGCGCCGACGAGCGCGATGTTGTGCTGCCCCTGCGTGCGCAGAATCTTCCGGATCTCGCCGAGTAGCGACTCGATCGAGTAGCCGACACCGCGCTTGCCGAACTTCCCGAAGTTCGAGAGATCCCGGCGGATCTGCGTCGCGTTGATGTTCGTGTAGTCCGCGATCTCCTGGGAGGAGATGCGCTCCTTGCCCATCTTCTTGGCCTGGCTGAGAACCTGCAGATAACGGGAGAGTCGAGCGGCCACTCCAACCGTCAGGCGGTCGGGCGCGGCTCCAGGAACGGGAGCTTGAGCTGTCACGATGTCATTGTGCCGAAGGCTCGGGATCTACCGTTCGGTTGTCACGAACGGTCGAACCTGGTTCGCGGGCGATCCTGGTTCGCCCTTTAACCAGGATCATGCGTTTCGAGCTTTCGCAACAGCGCGGCCTCGTCCAGGTAGTAGACGAAAGCACGCTCGCCGTCGATCTCGACCACCGGCAGCCATTCTCGGTAGCGCGCCTCGAGCGCATCGTCGCCGGTGATGTCGACGGCGTCGTACGCAACGCCGAGACGGTCGAGCTGCGCGCGCGCCCGATCGCAGAGGCTGCACC
Source organism: Thermoleophilia bacterium (assembly GCA_043739205.1). GTDB lineage: Bacteria > Actinomycetota > Thermoleophilia > Gaiellales > Gaiellaceae > PALSA-600. Next base: position 3,522 of record JAYUEQ010000096.1, on the reverse strand, counting down.
CCTGCCCGTGGAAGAAAACGAGCTTACGGATAGAGACCGCGCGTCACGGTCGCCTCTGCGACACGCTGCACGGCCAACCCGTACGCCGCCATGCGCATCGAGGTTTTGCGCTCCTCGTACGTCGCCCACGTCTCGTCGAATGCGCGCGTGATGATCGAGTTGAGACGCGCGTTGACCTCGTCTTCCTTCCAGAAGTACTCCTGCAAGCCCTGCACCCACTCGAAGTAGGAGACAACCACGCCGCCGGCGTTCGCAAGCACGTCGGGGAGGATCATCACGCCATTGCCTTCGAGGATCTCGTCCGCGGCCGGCGTGAGCGGCCCGTTCGAGCCCTCGACGATCACGCGCGCCTTCACCCGGTCGGCGTTCTCGGCCGATACGACCTGCTCCAGCGCGCAGGGCGCGAAGACATCGCAATCGAGAGCGATCAGCTCTTCGTTCGTGATCTGCTCGCCGCCCTTCAGCTCGGAGATCGAGGCACCGCCGCGCTTGTGCACGAATGCGGCGGCGACGTCGATCCCGTTCGGGTTGTGGATACCGCCGGTCGAGTCGGAGATCGCGACGACGGTCGCGCCCTGCTCCGCGATGAACTTCGCGAAATACGCGCCGACGTTGCCGAAGCCCTGCACCGAAACGCGCAGCCCCTGCATCGAGCGTCCCTTCTTCTCGAGCGCCGATTCGAGGCAGAACGTCGCGCCGCGTGCGGTCGCCTCCTCACGCCCGAGCGAACCGCCGATTGTCAGCGGCTTGCCCGTCACGACACCGAGCACGGAGTGACCCTTGTTCATCGAATAGGTGTCGAAGATCCAGGCCATGGTCTGCGCGTTCGTGCCGACGTCGGGCGCCGGGATGTCCTTCTCGGGACCGATCTCGTTGATGATCTCCGATGTGTAACGACGTGTCATCCGCTCGAGCTCGCGCTGCGACATCGACTTCGGATCGCAGACGACACCGCCCTTCGCCCCGCCGAACGGCAGCCCCATCAGCGAGCACTTCCACGTCATCCACATCGCGAGCGCTTTCACCTCGTCCTGTGTGACGTCCGGGTGGTAGCGGATCCCGCCCTTCGACGGGCCACGCGACACGTTGTGCGTGACGCGGTAGCCGGCAAACGCGCGCACCGAGCCGTCGTCCATCGATGTCGGGATCGACACCTCGACGGTCTTCTTGCACTGCTGCAGCACCTCGACCAGGCGATCGTCGATCCCGAACGTGTCGGCGACCTTGTGGAGCTGCTGTTGGGCGAGAAGGAACGGGTTCTCGCGAAGATGGGACTCGGGGGCCACGGTGGCCATCGACGGCGGAGGCTACTCGATTCGGAACGACACTTGCGCCCTGCTCGGTTGCGCGTCGAGCGGGAGCGTCGGCCAGGCGGCAAGGCGAAGCTCGTAGGAGCCAGGTGCGAGTTGAACGCTCGTGGGGCCGCGCCCGGTGATCCCGAAGCTGTACGAGCCGGGCAGCAGGTTGCGAAGACGGGCCATCACGCCGATGTAGCGCCCGGACGCGGTGTAGAGCAGGACGTCGAGGCGCGCAACGGGCTGGATCTGCAGCCCGGCGTCGCGAACGAGGTTCCCTGCCTGCACGGTGAGGACGGCCGGGTTCGTGTCGGACGGCTTGAACGATGTGGCGCTGATCGTGACCCGAGGGACGAGGTTCGTCGAATAGCGGCGGAAGCTGAGCGCCCAGGGGACATGCAGCGTCTCGCTGCCTGCGGCCGCGATCTGGAGCACGCCGGTCATCAGGCGCACGCGCGGAGCTGCCGCCGCGGTGACAGTGATCTGCACCGGCGCCGAGCGTCCGATGCCGAGGACGAGCCGGTCCGGCACGACCTTGAATTTGAGCGCCTCCGACTCGCCGTCGACGACCGGGCTCAGGGAGAGCTGCAGCCTGCGTGTCGAGACGTTGCGCACCGTCACGGTGCGCGTCGCATGCCACCGCGAGCCTTCCCAGATTCCGAACCCGAGCGTGGACGGTTGCGCCGCGACCTCACCGACGGCGGACACGCCGAGCCGGAAGGTTCCCGCGCCGATATCGACGGCAGGCGCACCGCCACCCGCCGCATACCCGACGAGCAGGCTGTCCAGCGCCGCGCCGTCGAGCGCAGGGCGCATCTGCGCAAGTAATGCGGCGGCGCCTGCCACCGTCGCGGCGGCCGCGCTCGTGCCGTTCACCGTCACGTAGAGCGGGGATCCATCCGTCGCAGCGCCCGGCTCGGACGTCGCCAGCGCGACGCCCGGCGCAGCGACGTTCGGTTTGATCGCTCCGTCGAACGCGAGTCCGCGCGACGAGAAGCCCGCGACGAACCCGTTGTCCGGGTTCGCGACGTTCCGGCGTGCGCCGATCGCGATACCAACGTCAATGCCTGCACGCTGGGCCGCGAGCAGCTGGAGGGCGGCCGAGGTGGGCACGACAACGACCGGCGCGGTCTGCTCTTCCGCAACGCGCAGTGAGCCGGGTGGCAGCGACCCGCCGTAGAGCACGACGGCGGCTGCCCCGGCACGCGCCGCCGCTAGGGCTGTCGCCTGGGGGTCGGCACCGACGGGAACGACAACGGCACGCCCTGCAACGAGGCTGAAGCCCTTGGCATCGAAGAAGTCGACGGACGACGTGCCGGCGAGCCCTCGCGTCGAACGCGGCGTCGCGACGTTCAGCGTGCGCGCGTGCTCTGGAGCGACGGGGCCGAGCAGCGGCAGGAAGCGATCGAGGATCACGTCGAGCCCGCTGCGTAGGACAACCCGCACGCGCGGCTGCACCGTCAGCGAATCGGTCGCGCCCACCGCGAGCGCGCCCGGGGCACCGGCGGGGCCGGCGACGGAACCGAAGGTCGGGCCGGCGACGCCGTCGTTTCCTGCAGGTGTCACGACGAGGGTGTTCAGATCGAGCGCGCCCTGCACAGCGATCGCCTCGGGGCCTTGCGTGAATGCGGCATACGGCTCGGTGACGCCGACCAGCGCGACGCGCACAGCGTCGTGCGTGTCGCCGTCGCCGTTCGGATCGACCGCACGATCGAGTCCGGCGATCAGCTGGTCACTGCGGCCATAGACAAGGTTGTGGCCGTCGGTCGCCGGCTGCCAGCCGGCGACCCGGATCGGCAGCACCATCGCTCCCGGCGCGACCCCGTGCAGGCCGCCAGGCCCCCCGGCGCCGACGAGCAGACCCGCGAGCTCGGTGCCGTGATGCTCGATTTGCGACGGATCCTGCGGATTCGACCGGGCCGTCGCGTCATCGCCCCCGTTGACGAGATCGATGCCCGGGAGAATGCGCCCGCGGAGGTACGGGTGGACGAGATCGACGCCGGTGTCGAGCAGCGCAATCGTCACGCCCCGGCCGTCGTAGCCCGGCAACTCGATTCCGGGTCGGTGGCCGCTCGCGCGCCCGAACGCCTTGGTCGCGAGGAGCGACTCCGACACCGACGCGGGGAATGCCGCGCGCACCGGATAGATGCCGGCGACCTCGGGCAGGTTCTCGAGGATCGACACCGCCCTCGGGTCGAGCGGCGCAGCGAAGCCGTCCAGCACACGC
>JAYUEQ010000095.1:0-3102 GCA_043739205.1 Thermoleophilia bacterium | reverse complement strand
GTGCGGAGCGATGCCCACCCATGCGAGACACCGGCCGACAGGCCGGCGAGCTTCTGCACCGGCGTCTTCACCGCGTAGCTGACGCTGCGTACCGCTTCGTCGACGGCGACGACCGCGTCGACTGCGCTGTCCGTTGCCGTGTCGAGCTTGTCCAGCTGTGCATTGACCCGATCCACCGAACCCCCGACCTTGTTGATCACGGGAAGAACCTCACGCTCTGCTCCTCGAATCAACGAAGAAAGTCGATCAAAAGTTACGGCCAATCGAAGAAAAGCCCAGCCGAGCCCAAGACCGGCAGCGACCAGGAAGATCGCGAGGGCGAGCGAGGCAAGATCCCCGAAGGAGAAGGCGACGATCACGCAGCGCAGCCTAGTCGGATGCGGCGGACGTCACCAATCCGGACCCGACCACGACGTCGCCGTCGTAGAGCACGGCAGCCTGGCCCCGGGCGACACCAAACGCCGGCTCGTCGAGCCGCAGGCGGAAGCCGGACGCCGTCTGCTCGACGCTCGCGGCCACCGCGGGCGAGCGATAGCGCAGCTTGACGGTCACGCGTCCGGCGGGCGCGAATAGACGCCCCCGGGCCGAGACGCGCGTCCGCGCGAGGGAGGAACGCGGGCCGACGACTACCGTGTTCGTGCGCGCGTCCGTGCCGACGGCGTAGAGCGGCTCAGCAGCCGAGACCCCTAGACCGCGGCGTTGGCCCGGCGTGAACTGCCAGAATCCCTCGTGCGTCCCGACGGTCTCTCCCGACTCGTCGACGATGGCGCCCACCTTCGCCGGCAACCCGTGCCGGCCGAGGAACGCGCGGTAGTTGTCGCCGGCGAGGAAGCACGCCTCCTGACTCTCGGCGCGGTGTGCAGCCTCCAGTCCCGCGTCATCGGCCTCGGCGCGCGTCTGGGTCTTCGTCTGCTCGCCGAGCGGGAACCAGATCCGCTCGAGGTGACGCGGGTCGAGCCGTGCGAGCATGTAGCTCTGGTCCTTCGTCTCGTCGACCGCGCGAGCGAGCAGGCGCCGTCCATCGTGATCGACGATGCGCGCGTAGTGCCCGGTTGCGAGCTTTGCTGCCCCGACGCGCTTCGCGAACGAGAGCAACTCCGCGAAGCGGAAGCCGCCGTTGCACTTGATGCACGGATTCGGTGTCTCGCCTCGCGCATAGCCGCGGACGAACGGCGTCACCACGGCGCGGCGAAACTGCTCGCGCAGGTCGAGGGTCACGTGCGGCAGGCCGAGCCGGTGGCAACTGGCGCGTGCGGCGATCACCTCGCGCGGCGAGCAGCAGGCGCGCTCGGAGTCCGGCCCGTTCGGGTCGAGCCACAGACGCAGCGTGACCCCGACTGCATGCTCCCCTGCCTTCAGCAGCGTCACCGCGCTGTCGACACCACCACTCATCGCAACTGCAATCCGGGCCGGGTCGGCCGCGGCCCTGACCGCAGGCCCGATCGCGTTCGCGAGCGCGTCGACCGGCAACACCTCACCGCCGACAGCAGCCGCTTCGAGCAGCGTCAGACCGCGCAGATCCTTGGCGAGACCCGACGCATCGGCATCGACGATCCGATCGCCGTCGACGCGTAAGCGCACGAGCGCGAAATCGTCTCCGCGCGCGGAATCACCGATCAGCTCGACCATGCGGCCAGGGTACTCGGCGCCGGCGCGCCCGGGAAAGCGTGAGGGGAGCCGAAGCTCCCCTCACCGATGCTCTGAGCCCGCCGTTAATGCCACGTCCGTGTTGAACCTGGACGATGCCAGGTGGGTGCCGTCTGGGGCGTCGGACAGATCGCCTATCCCCAATCGGGCTCCCTTTCACGGAGCCTGGTTCTACATCGATACGTGGCGACGCACGGGCTCGGGCATTGCTCTGACAATAGCCGCGCTCTAGCAGCTTGGTCAGGCCGAGCGGGCGTATGACCAGTGAATCTCTTGCACGCCGCGGAGGCCGAGCCGACGCGCAAGCGCATCCGTGAGATCGAACTGCCGCCCCGGCACGTACGGGCCTCGATCGACGACTTGGACGAGAACGGTCTGACCGTGGTAGGAGATGAACACCCGCGCCCCGCACGGCAGCGTCGGGTGCGAAACGCCGATCGTCTCCGGATGAATCACACCGCCGCATGCAGTGCGCCGGCCGAAGGCAGCGGGGCCGCTCGACCCGGCCAGCGCTAGGTAGGAGCCCTCGGGTTGTGGCGCGTGCGACGACGAACTGCGGGTCTGTGCGGTCACCGCGAGGGAGACGGCCACGGCGAGCAGTGCGAGGCCCGCCAACGCGACCTCTCGCTGCGCGAGGTGCGGTGTCATCGGGCGGGCGTGCCGAGCACGTCGCTGAACGACTCTCGAACAAGCTCGTCGAAGTCGACCGGCAACGCTCCGTTCGGGCCTGCGTAATCGCGGAGGTACATCAGGAGGAACTCTTGCTCTTCGGTCACCGTCCCGCTGCCACGCAAGGCACGATCGATCTCCCACAGGTTCCACACCTGCGCCACGACAGGTTCGGGTTCGGGTTCGGGTTCGGGTTCGGGTTCGGGTTCGGGTTCGGGTTCCGGTTCGGGCTCCCGTTCGGATTCGGGCTCCGGCTCCGGCTCGGGCTCGGGCTCGGGTTCCGCGGCAACGGGTTCGGGCTCGAGAACGATCTCGAGCTCGGACTCGGGCTCGGCCGGCGGCGGCTCCGGGGTGCGCGGAAGCACACGAACCGCTTCGCTGATCACCGGTTCCTGCTCCGGGAGCGTCTCGATGAGCGGTGCGGGCTCCGGGCGCTCACGCGGGTGCGAAAGCGAATACTCGATCACCGCGACGATCACCCAGACGACGGCAACCGCACCGCCGATTCCCCACGCTCCGAGATGCTCGAGACCCGTGACGACCGCGGTCAACACGATCACGACGGCCTCCACCAGGAAGCGGAGGCCGGGGCGGCGAAGGGCGTTCACGGGCTAATCCTGCCGGTTTGTTCGGCCGGGGAGCGCACGGACGCCTTCCGGACGAGCCGGAACCTCGACCGCCTCCGGCTCGGGTGCGCTGCCTCTGCTGAAACGGCGGCGGGGTTGCACATCCCCAAGAGGATCGAGGCTGTAGCGCGCGATGCCCTGAACGGAGCGCGCAAGCTCG
>JAYUEQ010000094.1:0-2068 GCA_043739205.1 Thermoleophilia bacterium | reverse complement strand
CGGTCGTCATTGCGCTGTAGGCATCGCAGGCACAGACGATTCGCGCCACGAGCGGGATCTCTTCACGCGTGAGCCGGTCGGGGTAGCCGTTTCCGTCCCAGTGCTCGTGACACGAGCGAACGAGCCGGCCAACGTGGCCGAGCATCCCGCCGACACGCTCGAGCATCTGCTCGCCCTCGATCGTGTGCGTTTCGATCACCGCGCGTTCGGCTGCGTCGAGCGTCCCGGGCTTGTTGATGATCGATTCGGGAATCCGGATCTTGCCGACGTCGTGCAGCAGCGCGACGAACTCGGCGTCGCGACGGTCGGATGCGTTCAGGCCGAGCTCGTCCGAAACGCCGAGAACGAGGTCGACGACGTGGCGACTGTGTGTTCCCGTGTACGCGTCGTCGGCTTCTACGACGTCGCCGAGGAGGAACGCGGTGCCGCGATACGCCTGAGAGAGCTCGAGCGCGTGATCGATGCGCACTTGGCGTTCGCGGGCGAAGAATGCGAGTAGTCCCACGAGCGGTGCGGCGAGCAGCGCGAGTGCGAAATGCTGCTGTGCCGCAAACGCGATCGCAAGCCCGGCCGGGGCAAGCGCGGCGTCGACCGCCCAGACCCACGCCATGAACCCGACGCGGCCCCAGGGTGCGATTCCGACGCCGAGCCAGTCGCGTGCGCTTGTGCTTGCAAAGTCGAATGCGAATTGCGCAGCGAGCGCAAGCAGATAGACGGGCCAGTCGCTCCAGCGAAGCTCTCCGTGCCCTGCGATGACGAGCACGAGCACCGGTCCGACCGCATGCCACGAACTGACGAGGAGGAGCGGAAGGCGCTCGAGCTGATCGCGTCCGCGGAGAAAGGCGCGAGGGTCGCGCAGCAGAAGCGCGGCGGTCACGCACAGAGGAACCGCGCTGAGCGGCAGGAGGAAGAGCATGGGGACGAACGCCAACTGAGTCGCGAGCGCAGCTCCCGAACCGACCTCGAACTCGACGCGTGACGCAAGGGCGTACCCCGCGATCAGGAGCGCGTAGACGACGAACGACGGCGAGCGGTCCGGCTGAACGAACACGGCGAGGCCGCCGGCGACGCCGAGATATGTCCCGGCGACGACGAGCGATGCCACGCGATCGCGCGCCAGCACAGGGCCGTGCCGGCGCGCCCGTGTCGCCTCGATCAGTGCTTCGCCGCCCGGATCGAGGACTTCGGTCCAGGGGCGCGTATCGGCCGCAGTGCTCACCTACACGTCATCGGGCCTCGCGCAGGCTGTTGCTTCCCTCGAACGGGGGATCGTGCCGCGGCGAACGCGACTTCACCCAAGTGGGGGATAGAGCGATTGTGCCTGCCGACGAATGGTGAGCCCTCACGCGAGACGAGGGAGAACGTCTGTGCAAGTTCTGCGGCGGTCGAAGAAGTACCTGTTGATCTGCGCTCTTGTGGTTGGGGCGGCCTGCGCTGCGCTCGCTGCGCCTGCGCCCGCGAACGCGCTGCTCGGCCTCGGCAATCCTTGCGGGTCGCAGATGTCTCAGCCCTTTGCGCAGTTCGGTGACAACGGCAGTTACACGCTCGTCCCCGGTGGCTCGTTCGAGCCCGGCGACGCAGCATGGTCGCTCAAGGGCGGCGCGAACATCGTGAGCGGGAATGAGCCGTTCGCAGCCAGCGGCTCGAACGCGCTGAACCTGCCGGCGGGAAGCTCGGCAACGAGCCCGTTCATGTGCGTCGGCACGCTCAGCCCGACCCTCAGGTTGTTCGGTTTCGCATCGTCTTCCTCGACGGCGTTGAGCGTCCAGATCCTGGCCAAGAACATCTTCGGTGTCCTGACGGTGCTGAACGTCGGCATCGTCTACCCGGGGCAGATGTCCTGGGCTCCCACGTCGTCGGCGCTCTTCCTTCAGAGCCTCGGCGCGCTTCTGACGAACACCACGAGCATTGCCTTCCGGTTCGCACCGGTGAACGGCTCGTGGACGATCGACGACACGTACGTCGATCCGTTCCTCTGCAAGTAGGACATGCGGTGGGGCGGGGGCGGGACCATCTAGCCTCCGCCCGTGCCCCTGCTTAACGTCTGGGATTACGAGGCAGCTGCCGC
>JAYUEQ010000093.1:0-20710 GCA_043739205.1 Thermoleophilia bacterium | reverse complement strand
GGCCCTACGGCTTCGCCCCCGAGTCGAAAGAGTACGACGACCGGATCGTCGAGCTCGTCCGCGACAACCGCCTCGCCGAGCTGGCCTCCTGGGATGCCGGCTTCGCCGTCGCCGCGAAGGCGGACAGCTTCTGGCAGCTCCTGATGCTCCACGGCGCGCTCGGCGCCGGGTTCGACGCCGAGCTCCTCTCCTACGAGGCGCCGACCTATTTCGGGATGCTGACCGCCGCTTTCACGCCGCGGCAGGACTGATCCCGGCCACCGCGAAGCACCCTGCATGGTGCGCAAGAAGCGGCCCCACAAGGCGTCCCCGAAGACGCCTTCGCGGGTCAAGAAGCGGAGCACGACCAAACGCCGTGCGAAGGCGAAGGGGCACGCCCACCATCATCCGGAGCTGGTGGGCCTCGGCCTGGCCGGCCTCGGCATCTTCCTGGCGGCGATCCTCTGGTTCGGGTTCAACGGCGGCCCGGTCAAGCACCTCGTCGACGCAGGGATCGGCGCCGCCGCCTACCTGACGCCGATCGTCCTGATCCCGCTCGGCGCGATGATCGTCGCGAAGAGCGCCCTCGTCGACGTGCGCCCGTTCCGGCTCGGCCTGGGCGTCGCCCTGACCGGCCTGATGCTGACGCTCGGCGCCGGCCACGGCGGGCTGCTCGGTGACGGGCTCGAGAGCCTCGTCGCACTCGCGCTCGGGACGACCGGTGCGACGATTCTCGGCGTCCTGCTGACGATGGCCGGCGTGCTCTTCCTGACCGGCGCCAGTCTCGGCGCGATCCTTCGGCGCAGCGGGCACGTCATGCACCGCGCGCACGCGCATGTCACGCGCGAGCGCGTCAGCGCGCGCGATCGCGAACTCACGAACCTGGTTCCAAAACCGAACCAGGTTCAACCACCACCGGTCGACGTCAAGCACGACTACCCCGATTTGGTCACCGACTCCGTCTCCACGCAGCCGGCCGCGCTGTATCAACGTGAGCCGGATCCCTTCGAGGCCGACACGCACGAAAGTCAGGAGACCCTCTTCGATCTGCCGGCGCCCGCAGCGGACTACACGCTCCCGGAGCGGGGCCTCCTCAAACAGTCGAAGCCGGGAGTCGGGCCGAACGGCGAGGCGACCAAACGCGTTGCGGAGGTGCTCGTCACGTGCCTGGCGAACTTTGGTGTCGAGGCGACCGTGATCGGGATGATCTCTGGCCCGCGCGTCACGCGTTATGAGCTCCAGCTCGCTCCCGGGACGAAGGTCGGCAAGGTCGCGAACCTGAAGGACGACCTGAGCTACGCACTTGCGACGACCGAGATCCGCATTCTCGCGCCGATCCCCGGCAAGCAGGCTGTCGGCGTCGAGGTCCCGAACCTCAGCCCGAGCATCGTCACGCTCGGCGACATCTACGCCGACCTCCCGGAGACGGCGAGCCCGCTCAGTGTGTGGCTCGGCAAGGACATTTCCGGCGCGGCCGTGTGGGCAGACCTTGCGCGCATGCCGCACATCCTGATCGCCGGCACGACCGGGTCGGGGAAGTCCGGCTGCATCAACACGATCCTCACCTCGATCCTGTTGCGCGCCACGCCGGACGAGGTGCGCATGATCCTGATCGATCCGAAGCGGATCGAGCTGAACTTCTACGAGCGCATCCCGCACCTCTTGACACCGGTCGTCTCGAGCCCGAAGGAAGCGGCCGCCGTCCTCCTGAACGTCGTCACCGAGATGGAGCGCCGCTACGAGCGCCTCAGCCAGGTACGCGCACGAAGCCTGCCCGAAGCAAACCGCGCGTTTCGCAAGCGCGGGGAGGAGGAGCTGCCGTATTTGCTGGTCGTGATCGACGAGCTCGCCGACCTGATGATGGTCAGCCCGCAGGACGTGGAGGACTCGATCATCCGGCTCGCGCAGAAGTCGCGGGCCGTCGGGATCCACCTCGTGCTCGCAACGCAGCGCCCGTCGGTCGATGTGATCACCGGCATGATCAAGGCCAACGTCCCGTCGCGGATCGCGTTCGCGGTGTCGTCGCAGACCGACTCGCGCGTCATTCTCGACTCGAACGGCGCAGAGAGCCTTCTCGGCCAGGGCGACATGCTGTTCAAGCCGCTCGGCACGTCGCGTCTGCAGCGGGTCCAGGGCGCGTACGTCACCGAGGAAGAGGTCGCGATGATCGTCGAACAGACGAAGGCGCAGCGCGAGCAGCACGTCGACGAGAGTTTCCTCGAGGCGCCGCAGGTGTTCGCCGACGCCGACAGCGACGAGGATGAGTTCGATCCGGACGAGGATGCCCTCCTTGACAAGGCGATCGAAGTTGTTGTGACCGCACAGACCGCCAGCGTTTCCCTGTTGCAGCGCCGTCTGCGGGTCGGGTATACCCGCGCCGGCCGGCTGATCGACATGCTCGAGCGCCGCGGGATCATCTCACCGTACGAGGGCTCGAAACCTCGCCGCGTGCTCGTTTCCGAGCACGATCTCGAGCGCATCGTGCACGCGCCTGCCGTCGACTAACCAGCGCGCCCTATCGAGCGTCTGAGATAGGCGTTAGGGTAAACGCGCTAGTCCCCCGGTCAGACGATAAACAGGAGGGTTCATCAAGTGAGGAAGCGTTGGCTCACGCTCGCGGCACTTGCTGTCGCGACGGTGCTTCTGGCGTCCATGTTTGCTGCCATGCGCGGCAGCTCGGCGTCCGCAGCACACCAGGCCGCCTTCAGCGCATGTCTCGTTACCGACATCGGCGGTCTGAACGACAAGTCGTTCAACCACCTTGCATTCGTCGGTCTCCAGACTGCTGAGAAGGCCGGCATCAAGGGGCGCGTCATTCAGTCGAAGTCGCCCGCCGACTACATCCCGAACCTCAAGGCGTGCGTTCAGTCCGGCGCCGGGATCACGATCGGCGTCGGCTTCCTGATGACTGACGCAATGGACGCAATTGCGTCGTCGTTCCCGAAGAGCAAGTTCGCGATCGTCGACGTGGACGTGACGTCCATGAAGCACAAGCCGAAGAACGTCGAGGGCCTGCTGTTCAAGGAGCAGGAGGCGGGTTACCTCGTCGGGTACGCGGCAGGTCTTTGGGCGAAGGCCCATAACGGCACGGCGGTCGGTTCCGTCGGCGGGCTCAAGATCCCGCCGGTCGATCGCTACATCGCGGGTTACCAGTTCGGCGCCAAGAAGGCCGATCCGGGCATCAAGACGCTGAACGACTACTCCCAGGACTTCGTCGTTCAGGCGAAGTGCAAGGAGAAGGCGCTCAACCAGATCGCCCAGGGCTCGGTCGTCGAGTTCCAGGTCGCCGGCCAGTGCGGCCTCGGTGTCCTCGATGCTGCTCGCTCGAAGAGCATCTTCGGCATCGGCGTCGACGCGGACCAGGGTTACCTCGGCTCGCACGTCCTGACGAGCGCGCTCAAGAAGGTCGACGTTTCCGTCTCCTCCGCCATCATGTCGGCGAAGGCAGGGACGCTGAAGGGTGGTGCAGACGTCATCTTCGATGCGAAGGTGAACGGCGTCGGCTACGGCAAGTGGAGCTCGAAGGCGCCGGCGTCGATCAAAGCGGCAGTCGCAGCGCAGTTCGTGCTGCTGAAAGCCGGCAAGGTCAAGGGGATCCCCGCCACCGTCAAGTAGACGGATCGGCAGGTGGTTTCACACGGGGCGGGCCGTCGAGGCCCGCCCCGTTTAGATGAGGAGATGCGGATGAGGGCGGCTCTCGCAGTGCTGGCGGTGCTTGGCGCCGGTGTGGTTGCAGGCTGCGGCAGCGCGTCACACACGACGACGGTCACAGCGCAACGGACGACGGTCGCTGCGCCGCCGGCCGGGCTACGGGTCGGCGTCGTCGGGACGCTGACGGTGCCATCGGTGACCGGCGCGTCGATTGCACGCAGTGGGCCGCTCGCAACGATGCCCGCCTACCCGCTGGTGATCGTGTCGGCGGAATCGGCCGGAATCGCCGCGGTCGAGGCCGTTGCGCAGCAGCATCCGGCCTCGCACTACGTGTACGTCGGCGGGTCGACAAAGGCTCATCGCCGGTCGAATCTCGTCGGGCTCGTCCTCGACGACGCGCAGGCAGCTCAACTCGGCGGGGTCGTCGCCGGCCTCGTGGCCGCAGACCAGGGTGGCCATGACGCGCGCATCGCCTGGGTCGGGCCGCAAAACGAGAAGCTTGCGGCGGCGTTCACCCGCGGCGCGCAGGCCGTGCACGCCGGGACGGTCGTCCTCCGGGCGTGGTCGGCGGATCTCCCAGCCGCGTGCAAGGAGGCCGCCCTCGGCGCCGTCGCACGCGGCGCAGTCGTCGTGATGGCGCACCGCGGCCTATGCGCCGACGCCGCGACCGCAGGGGCACATCAGCAGAATCGCGTCGGTCTCCAGCTCTCGGATTTCGAGCTCCCGAACATTCCGATCGGCGTTGTGCTCGGCGACGCTGTGGCGGGTGTCTACCGAGGCGGCGAGGACATCGTGTTCGACGCCTCGAGCGGGGCAATCGGAGTCCGGCAGCTCGATCCCCGGATCTCGCCTGACATCGCGGTGCGGGCACGCGCCGCAGCCCAGCAGTTGTCGAGCGGTCTCCGCCCCTCTGGTTGAGACGGGCGACTAGGATCGCCCGAGCAATGGCCGAGGCGCCCCTTCTCGAGCTCCGCGGGATCACGAAGCGGTTCCCGGGGGTGCTCGCCAACGACAACGTCACGTTCGATCTGCGCAGCGGAGAGGTTCACGCGCTGCTCGGGGAAAACGGCGCGGGCAAGTCGACGTTGATGAACATCCTGTACGGGCTCTACACGCCGGATGAAGGGGAGATCCTGCTGCGCGGGAAACCGATCGAGCTCGGCTCGACGAAAGCCGCGATCGAACACGGCATCGGGATGGTCCACCAGCACTTCATGCTGATCCCGGTGATGACCGTCGCCGAGAACATCGTGCTCGCGACGGAACCGCGACGCGCCGGTGTGCTCCTCGACTACGACGCAGCGCGCAAGCGCGTGCGCGAGCTGTCGGAGCGCTACGGCCTTCTCGTCGACCCAGATGCGCGCGTCGACCGGATCAGTGTCGGTCAGCAACAGCGCGTCGAGATCTTGAAGGCGCTGTACCGCGGCGCGGAGATCCTGATCCTCGACGAGCCGACTGCAGTGCTCACGCCGCAGGAAGCGAAGGAGTTGTTCGAGATCCTCGGCGCGCTCAAGTCGCAGGGGAAGTCGATCATCTTCATTTCGCACAAGCTGAACGAGGTGCTCGAGGTCGCAGACCGCATCACGACGCTGCGGCGCGGCGTCGTGGTCGACACGATCCCCGCGGCCGGTGCGACCGAGGAGAGCCTCGCAAGGATGATGGTCGGGCGCGAGGTCTTGCTGCGCCTCGAGAAGAAGCCGGGGCATCCCGGCGATCCCTTGCTCCAGGTGGAGGACCTCGAAGTGATCGACGACCGCGGGCTCACGACGGTGCGCGGCGTGAGCTTCGAGGTGCGCGCCGGCGAGATCCTCGGGCTCGCAGGCGTCGATGCGAACGGCCAGAGCGAGTTGATCGACGCCGTCGCCGGTCTACGTCCCGTGAAGTCGGGCCGGATCGTTGTCGACGGCCACGATCTCACGCACGCGAAGGCGAAGGAAGCGCTCGACGCCGGCATCGGTCACATTCCCGAGGACCGTCATCGCCGCGGCCTCGTGCTGCCGTTCACGCTGACCGAGAACCTTGCGCTGCACGCGTACCGGAAACCGCCGAACTCGAAGCGCGGCTTCCTGAACCTGAGCGCAATGACCGAGCGCGCGCGCAGGCTGCTGAAGGAGTTCGACGTGCGCGGCGGCACCCCGATGACGTCCGCAGCCGCGCTTTCCGGCGGCAACCAGCAGAAGGTCGTGCTGGCACGGGAGATCGACGGCGATCCGAAGGTGCTGATCGCCGCGCAGCCGACACGCGGCCTCGACGTGGGCGCGATCGAGTTCGTGCACGGCCGTCTGCTCGAACAACGGGACGCCGGAAGAGCAATTCTGCTCGTCTCGCTCGAGCTGGAAGAGATCCTCTCGCTCTCCGACCGCATCCTCGTCATCTACGAGGGACAGATTGCGGGCGAATTCCCGCCCACGGCGACCGAGGAAGAGCTCGGCTTCGCGATGACCGGCGGCGGCCGCGCGGAGGAGGTGGTGGCATGAGCGACGACCAGACCGAGGACGAGGTGACGCAGGGGCCGCTCGAGCCGGGTGCCGTTCCGCCGCCCTCGACGCACTTCGCATCGCGCTTCGACGGTCTCTCCGGGATCGTCGCGCCGCTGCTCACGACGCTGATCGCGTTCCTGACGGGCGGCCTCGTCGTCGGGCTCACCGGGAAGAACCCGATCAAGGTCTACCACGCGATCTGGAACGGAACCGGGCTCAATTGGTTCTTCCACGTCGGCAATCACTCCGCGCGCGTCCCGTTCTCGACCGCTCACATGTGGTTCCCCTGGGACACCGCGTCAGTCGCTGCGCAGAATCTGCAACAGACGTTGCTCCTGACCTCGCCGATCATCCTGACGGGGCTCGCGGTCGCGTTCGCCTTCCGCTGCGGCATGTTCAACATCGGCGGTCAGGGTCAGTACTTCGCCGGGACGATCTTCGCCGTGTGGATCGGCACGTCGTTCGGAAGCCTCAGCCCCTGGGTGCACATTCCACTCGTGCTCGTGATCGGCGCGCTCGCCGGCGCTGCCTACGCGGGCATCGCCGGGATACTCAAGGCGACTGTCGGTGCCCACGAGGTGATCTCGACGATCATGCTCAACTGGATCTCGATCTGGGTCGGCTCGTACCTCTTCGGTCAGGGGGGTCCGCTGCAGGGCTCGCAGGCGTCGATCCCGATCTCCAACGACATCGTCGAAGGCGCGAAGCTGCCGGTCTTCTGGGGCCTCAAGCTGCTCCAGGGCCTGTCGGTCGGGATCTTCATCGCGGTCGCGATGCTCGTCGTCTACTGGATCATCATCAACCGCACGACGCTCGGCTTCGAGGTGCGCGCGGTCGGGTTCAATCCGGAGGCAGCACGCTACGGCGGCATCTCCGTCGCCCGCAATTACTTCCTCGCGATGGCAATCTCCGGGTCGTTCGCCGGGCTCGCGGGCGCCGTCGACATCACCGGCTGGGAGTACCGCATCGGGGAGAACGACATCCACGCGAACTCGATCGGGTTCATTGGTCTCGCCGCAGCGCTACTCGGACGAAACACGGCGCTCGGCGTGGGGATGGCATCGTTGCTGTTCGGCGCGCTGATCAACGGCACCTCCGGGCGTCAGCTGGACCCGTCGATCTTCCGGCCGGATCTCGCGGGTAACCTCACGACGATCATCCAGGGGCTCGTGATTCTCTTCGTCGGGCTGAACCTCGGCGGCGTGTGGGTGTGGCTCAAACGGCGGAGGCGCGCATGACGGCGATCACGGCACGCATCGGTGGTGTGCAGTGGACGCACCCGAAGACCATCGGCTTCTTCGGCATCGCGCTCGGCGCGGTCGCGTTCTGGCTCGCGCTGCCGCCGCTCTCGTCGCGCACGGCTGTGCTGCCGATCGCGATCGGCATCGTTGCGATCGCGGCGGGGATCTGGGCGTGGTCGCGCGACCAGCGCCGCGTCGGTGGCGGCGCGGTCGTGTCGGGCCTCTTCGGAATCGCGCTCGGCGTCGTCGCCACGCGCTCGTCGACGGCGCACCTCGACGAGGTCGTCGTCTGGAGCGCACTCGGCGCCGCAACGTTGCGCTACGCGACGCCGCTCACGTTCGCCGCGATCGGTGGGCTGTTCTGCGAGCGCAGCGGCGTGATCAACGTGGCGCTGGAAGGCATGCTCCTGACCGGTGCGTTCTTCGGCATCTGGGGCGCGATCTGGGCGCACCCGTGGGCAGGCGGCTGGGCGTGGGTGGTCGGTGTGATCTGCGCGGCGCTCGCCGGGATGGCGCTCGCGACGATCCACGCGATCTGGGCGATCCACCTGAAGGTGGACCAGATCATCTCGGGCACCGCGATCAACTTCCTTGCTCTCGGGATCACGGGCTACCTGTTCATCGACAAGTACGGCGACACCGGAACGCCGGGGAACGTGCCGGACTACGGCATCCCCGACGTGCACATCCACTTCCTGCAGAACTGGTACTTCATCGGGCCGATCATCGGACAGATGAACCTGATGATCTGGCTCTCGTTCGTCCTGCTGATCGCGACCTACATCTTCGTCTTCCGCACCCCGTACGGCCTTCGGCTCCGGGCGGTCGGCGAGCATCCGCGCGCGGCCGACACTGTCGGCATCTCGGTCTACAAGGTTCGCTACATGGCGGTGATCGGCTCCGGCGCGATCGCCGCGATGGGCGGCGCGTATCTGTCGATCGGATTCGTCCATTCGTTCAACGAGGGCATGACGAACGGGACGGGCTTCATCGGTCTCGCCGCGCTCGTGTTCGGCAAGTGGCGGCCGTTTCCGACCTGGGCGGCGACGCTGCTTTTCGGGTTCTCGAGCGCGCTCGCCGACCGGCTGCCGAGCGCGTACGGCAACCAGTGGGGCACGCTCTTCCAGGCGCTGCCATACCTGCTCACGCTGGTCGCCGTCGCCGGCGTGATCGGCCGTTCGATCGGGCCTGCGGCCGCGGGCCGTCCGTATGTCAAGCAGTAGGGCCCGCGGCGAGCGCGCCGCGTCGATCTTCGGCGCTCTGGCGGTGCTCGCGATCCCGGTGGACATCGCTGTCGCCAAGTATCTGAACGGCGTCGAGCTCGTCCGGTCGCTCTACGTGGCCGTTCCACTGGCGGCGGTCTTCGCGCTGACGGCGCTGACGGCGGCCCGCCGGGCCCGGTTCAACCGCGCCCGCAGTGTCTACCCAGGCAGCGGGCGCTGGGCCGCCCGGCTCGCGTGGGCGGGCCTTTACTGCGCCGTCACGGGCGCGATCGCCCTCGCGATCTACGGCGGATTGCGGGCGGCCGAGTAACAGCGCTACCCTTCCTCGGGCCTTGTTCGAGATCGGTAACAGCCTTCGGGAGGCTCGTGTTCGGCGTGGGATCGAGTTCGCGCAGGCCGAGCTCGCCACCAAGATCCGTGGCAAGTATCTGCGCGCGCTCGAGGAGGAGCACTTCGAGGTGCTTCCGGCCGAGACATACGTCAAGGGTTTCCTGCGCACGTATGCCGAGTACCTCGGCCTCGACGGCCAGCTGTACGTCGACGAGTACAACTCGCGTTTCGTCATCGGCGAGGAGCAGTCGGAGGCGCGCGCGCGTCGCTCTGCGGCGCGTCCGCAGCGGCGGAACCGACGCATCGAGACGAACGTCGTCCTCGTCGCGCTCGCTGCGATCGCGATCCTGACGGTGATCGTCATCTCGGCGTGGAAGGCAAGCGGCGGCAAGCCGCAGACCGCGGCGCACACGACCACCGCGAAGACGCCGACCGGCGCGCCGGCACCGCTCCTAACTGTCACTGCGTTGCGTGGCGCAACGCACCTGACCGCGCGGATCGGCAACGCGCGCGGCAACGTCGCCTACGACGGAACGATCCAGAAGGGCTCCGATCCGGTCTCGATTCGTGGCCGCCGCCTGTGGATGCAGATCGACTCGCCGGAGAATCTCCGCATTCAGGTGCGCGGCAAGCTCGTCCACGTTCCGGGCGGCAAGCCGAAGGTGATCATCGTCACGTCGACCGGTTGGCGTCCGGCATAAGAGCTGGAATCGTCGCGTCGGGCTCCGAGCTCGTGCGTGGCGACCGGAACGATCGCAACGGGCCGTTTCTCGCGGCGTCGCTCTTGCGGCTCGGCATCGAGCCGGCGCGCATCACCGTCGTCGGCGATGACCCGGCCGATCTCGAAGCAGCATTACGCGAAGGCCTCGCGCACGAGCTGCTCGTGGTCTCGGGTGGACTCGGGCCGACGCACGACGACCGCACGGTCGAGCTGCTCGCGCGCGCGGCAGGCGTGTCGCTACGCACCGACGAAGAGCTCGCCGCGCAGATCGAGGAGATCTCTCGCACCGTGGCCGCGCGGCTGAATCGCCCGTACGCCGACTTCGAGCACGGTGTGCGCAAGCAGGCAACGATCCCTGACGGCGCGCTGATCGTCGGGCTGGCGGGGACCGCACCCGCGTTGGTGCTGGCGGTGGGGGAGCGCGTGGCCGTCGCTCTACCGGGGCCGCCACGTGAGCTGCAGACACTCTGGCCCCGCGTTCTCGAGATGGAGCCGATGCGTCGCCTGCTCGCGCGCGCACACACACCGGCGCGGCGCGTCATGCGGTTCTATGGCGCCTCGGAGTCGGAGGTCGCGCGAGCGCTCGCCGTCGTTGGCGGCGATGGTGACGGCGTCGACGTGACGATCTGCGCGCGCGACTTCGAGCTGCACGTCGATCTTTTCATCCAGCCGGGCGCCGAGGCACGTGCGGCGGAGATCGAAGCTGGGCTCGAGAGCCGCCACCTATTCTCGCGTGACGAGACCGGCACGGCGGACCTCGTGCTCTCGCTGCTGCGCGGCCGCGGCCTGACACTCGCGACCGCAGAGTCGTGCACCGGTGGGCTCGTCTCGGCACGGCTGACCGACGTCCCCGGGTCGAGCGACGTCTTCGTCGGCGGGATCGTCTCGTACTCGAACGACGTGAAAGCGGCGCAGCTCGGTGTGCCGGAGGAGGTGCTGCGAAAGCACGGCGCGGTCTCGGCGGAGGTCGCGGCGGCGATGGCGCGCGGTGCGCGCGAACGCCTGGGCGCCGACGTCGCCGTCTCGGTGACCGGTGTGGCGGGGCCGGACGGAGGGACGGAGGAGAAGCCCGTCGGGCTCGTCTTCCTGCATGCGAGCGGGCCAATGGGCGAGCAGCAGTTGCGCTTCGATTTTCCCGGCGATCGCCCGACGATCCGCGGCCGCGCGACGGTGGCGGCCCTGCACCTCGTGCGCAGACTTGTCACAGACATGGCACAGACATGAGGCGGTTCCCGGGGTAGCGTCGTGAGCGATGAGCGGCTCAGGCTTCAGCTGTCTGGCGAGACGATCGACGCGCCGGGATGCCTGTTTCGCGCTTCAGAGGCCGGGCAGGACTCACCCGAGAGGGCACGAACATACGTTCTATTCATGTCGTCCGGTCGGCCCTCTACCGTTCCCGACTCAGCCCCGGTTCCCCTGAGAACAATGGGGCGATGTACGACGCACTCGACACGGCAGCCCTAGGAGGTTCGTAACAGATGGATCGTGAGCAAGCACTGGATACGGCGCTTGGACAGATCGAGCGCCAGTTCGGCAAGGGCGCCGTGATGAAGATGAACGACGCGGCACAGGTCGCGATCGGCGCGGTTTCGACGGGTTCGCTGTCGCTCGACATCGCGCTTGGTGTCGGCGGCCTGCCGCGCGGCCGCGTGTGCGAGGTCTATGGCCCGGAGTCGTCCGGTAAGACGACGCTCGTCTACCACGTGATCGCCGAGGCACAGCGCCGCGGTGGGATCTGCGCGTTCATCGACGCGGAGCACGCGATGGATCCGAGCTACGCCAAGAAGATCGGCGTGAACATGGACGAGCTGCTCGTCTCCCAGCCCGACACGGGGGAGCAGGCGCTCGAGATCTGCGAGCTGCTCGTGCGCTCCGGCGCGCTGGCCGTCGTCGCGATCGACTCAGTCGCCGCATTGACCCCGAAGGCGGAAATCGAGGGTGAGATGGGGGACTCCCATGTCGGCCTGCAGGCCCGCCTGATGAGCCAGGCACTGCGCAAGCTGAACGGCACGCTCCATCAGACCGACACGATCTGCCTCTTCACGAACCAATTGCGGGAGAAGATCGGCGTCATGTTCGGCAGCCCGGAGACGACGTCCGGCGGTCGTGCGCTCCGCTTCTACGCCTCGGTCCGGCTGGACATCCGGCGCATCGAGACGCTCAAGGAAGGTGTCGAGGCGATCGGGAACCGCGTGCGCGTCAAGGTCGTGAAGAACAAGGTCGCGCCGCCCTTCAAGCAGGCCGAGTTCGACATCATCTACGGCGACGGCATCTCCTGGGAGGGCTCGGTGCTCGAGGTCGGTCTCGAGCGGAAGGTCGTCCAGAAGTCGGGGTCGTACTTCTCGTACGGCGACGAGCGCCTCGGTCAGGGCCGCCAGAACGCAACGGCGTTCCTGCGGGAGCACCCGGACGTCGTGCAGGCCATCCTGCGTGAGATCCAGGCGGGGGCGCCGGACACCCAGGTGATCTCGGCGCGGCTCCTGCCGCAAGGAGACGTACCGACCGAGGTCGTCCCGGTGCTCGACGAAGAGGACGTCGTGGACGCCAAGAAGGAGAAGGCGACCTCGCTCGCCTAGGGAAGCGCCGCGATGGGGCGCACGTGAAAGCAGACGACGACCCGATCGAGATCGCCGCGCGCGCGCTTGCCCACCGCGACCGCTCGCGCAGCGATCTCGAGCAGCGCCTGGCGCGAGCGGGAATCGACGAGGAACGGCGAAACGACGCGCTCGAGACCCTTGAGCGCGTCGGATACGTCGACGACAACCGGTTCGCCGGCGCCCGGGCGGGAGCTCTGGCAGCCCGTGGCTACGGGGACGAGTTCATCCGGCACGACCTGATCGAGCATGGTCTCGCGGCCGAGGCGGTGGCCGCGGTGATCGCGGCTCTCACGCCGGAGTCCGAGCGCGCAGGCGCCCTCGTCGAGCAGTTGGGGCGCACCGCGAAAACGGGCGCTCGCCTGGCCCGGAAGGGCTTTGGACCGGACGCCCTCGAGGCGGCTCTCGGAATCGACGTTGCGGAATGAGCAGCCGGAGTTGTAGAGTTCAGCTTGTATTCAGTCCAATTTTGCCTGCATAACGCATATTCCGCTCGTCTCTTACGCTTCTTGAACCTTCTTCTGTCACCTCGATCCCACAGGCATGACCCCCAGGGCACGCCGAAGCTGAGCACCCTTCACCCAACGACCCTGACCTGAGATCGATCCGGCGCGCCGGCTGCTGAAAATGGCAGCGACGGCGCCGGGAACGGCGAGCGGCGGACATGCGTCGTGCGGGCGACCAGCCCGTAGGAGCGCCCATGCTCGTGGTCGTGGCAGTCGTGATTGCAGTCATCGCCGGAACCGCCGGCACACTGGTCATGCTGCGCCTGATCGCGGGTTCCCGTCTCGATACGGCACGGCGCCAGCGCGACCTGCTGCTCGACGAAGCAACGCGTGACGCCGAGGTGACGCGGCGCGAGGCGGGCATTGAGGCGCGCGAGCACGCGATCAAGCTGCGGGCCGAGCTCGAGGCAGAGCTGCGCGAGCGGCGCGACGAGGTCGTGAAGATCGAAGAGCGTGTGATCGCGAAGGAAGACGACATCGACCGGAAGCTCACGGAGCTGATCCGCCGGGAACAGGGCGTATCCGACCGGGAAGGTCACCTCCGCCAGCTGCAGGAGGAGATGAAGGAGCTGAAGGACACGCACCGTCGGGAGCTAGAGCGCATCGCCGGCATGACGAGTGGCGAGGCGAAGCAACGGATCCTCGACGACTCCCAGGAGCAGGTGCGACACGAGCTCGCCGGCCGCGTCCGCCAGATGGAGGCAGAAGCCGCGACGGAGGCGAAGCGACGTGCCCGCAACCTCGTCGCTGATGCCCTTCAGCGTGTCGCTGCGAGCGCGGCGGCGGAGACGACCGTGACGCTCGTCGAGCTTCCCTCCGACGACATGAAGGGGCGCATCATCGGGCGGGAGGGACGCAACATCCGATCGCTCGAGCACCTCACGGGTGTCGATTTCATCATCGACGACACCCCGAACGCGGTTGTGCTCTCGTCGTTCGACGGCATCCGCCGCGAGATCGCGCGCATGACACTGCTGAAGCTGATCGAGGACGGCCGCATCCATCCGACGCGGATCGAGGAGATGTATTACCTCTCGAAGGCGGAGCTCGACGAGCACATCCGCCAGGCCGGCGAGCAGGCGGTGTTCGAGGCGAATTGCGGCGAGGTCGATCCCGAGCTCGTGAAGATCCTCGGCAGGCTCCGCTTCCGCACGAGCTACGGCCAGAACGTGCTCAAGCACACCCTCGAAGTGGTGCAGCTCGCGGGGATCATGGCGGCGGAAGTCGAGGCGTCGGTCAAGACCGCAAAGCGCGCGGCGCTCCTCCACGACCTCGGCAAGGCGATGACGCACGAGGTCGAGGGCTCGCACGCGCAGATCTCCACGCAGCTTGCTCGGCGCCACGGCGAAAGCCCCGCCGTCTGCCACGCGATCGAAGCGCATCACTACGAGGTACAACCCCAGACCGTCGAGGCGGTGCTGCTGATCGCGGCCGATGCCATCTCCGCTTCACGGCCGGGCGCGCGTGGCGAGGGCCTCGAGCACTACGTCAAGCGGCTCGAGTCGCTGGAGAAGCTCGCGGCGAATCACCCCGGCGTCGAGAAGGTCTACGCCCTGCAGGCGGGTCGCGAGATCCGCGTGCTCGTCAAGCCGCACGAGATCGACGACGACGGCGCCGTGCTCCTATCACACGAGATCGCACGTGAGATCGAGGAGCACCTCGAGTATCCGGGCCAGATCAAGGTGACCGTGATCCGCGAGAGCCGTGCTGTCGACGTTGCATCGAACAAGGTCGAGCAACGCCGCAACGGGACGCTCGCAGCCGGCACCGTGGAAGACGGACCGATCAAGCACGTCGACGCGGCCTAGCAGCGGCGCGAACCCCTTGAATCTGGTTCGGCTGAGACCGAATCAGGTTCATGTCTCACCCGAACCTGATTCGTGACAGCGAACCAGATTCGTGCCTTTCGATCTGCCTTTACGCGATGTCCGGCAGCCAGAAGTGGCCGGGATGAACCTGTTCGATCCAGCCGGCGAGCAGTTGCCGCCGCTCGGCGCTCAGGTGCGGCAGCACCGCGGCGAGATCCGACTCGTCCTTGGGGCGCGAGTGCTTCGCCTTGAAAAGCAGCACCACCTCCGGCCGCTCGTACGGAATGCCGTCCGCGGTGTGCTCGATCAACTCGTCGTAGGGGAGACGGATCGATTCGTCGCGGCGGGCGAGCCAGTGGTCGCCGTCGTGCGGTTCGCGAAAGACGTCGATACGCCAGACGTTCGCGGGGCGGTCTAGGCCCCAGGTCTGGTGAACCGTCTTCATCAGCTCAGCCGCGTTCGCAACGGGCTCAGCCAGACCTCGCGTGACGACGTGAAACTCGAGCTTGTCGAGCGCGGCGGCGATCTCGTCGAACCGGTCGGCCGGCACACCGATCTCGAGGTCCTCGTGCTCGCGCCGCTCCCGGCCGAGGAAGAGATCGATCGCCCAACCCGCTGACACGGCCCACGGGACCCCGACGCCTGCCAGGCGGTGAGCAGCCTCTTGCGGCGTCCATGCGTCCCATTCGGCGTCGTCGGGATGCACCGTCGCGACTGTATGCCACGGCCGGCGGAAAACAGCCGTCCGTACTTCTTCCCGATGCCGGCTGATGCTGCAGTTGCTTTCGTTCACCGGGTGGATCTCGACTCGCGCCCGATGCTCGTCTTCTGGGAGAGCACGAAGGCGTGCGGTCTGGCCTGTCTGCACTGCCGCGCGACCGCAGTCGCGGAGCCTCATCCGGACGAACTGACGACGGCTCAGGTTGCGCACCTGATCGAGAGCCTCGCCGCCTTCGGCAAGCCACCGCCGGTCCTGATCGCCACGGGGGGAGACGTGCTCATGCGGCACGACCTCGACCAGCTCGCCGCCCTGGCGCGCGCCGCGAAGGTGCCGCTGGCGCTGGCGCCGAGCGTGACGCCGCTTCTGACGGCCGACCGCGCTACAGAGCTTCGCCAGGCGGGCGTGAGGGTCGCGTCGCTGAGCCTCGACGGCGGGACCGCCACCACGCATGACGGTATCCGTGGGATCGACGGCCACTTCGCGCAAACGGTCGAGGCTATCGGGCGACTTCGGCGTGCAGGACTGACGGTGCAGGTGAACACCCTCGTGATGCGCGACACCGTGCATGAGCTCCCCGCGATCGCGCGGATCGTGAAGTCCTCGGGCGCCTCGATCTGGGAGCTGTTCTTCCTGATCCGGACCGGGCGTGGGCGGCAGCTCGACGAACTGACCGCACAGGAGAACGAGGACGTGTGCCATTTTCTCGTCGATGCCTCGCGTTACGGGTTCATCGTCCGCACCGTCGAGGCACCGTTCTTTCGTCGCGTCGTCTCCTGGCGCACGCAGGACGGCCGTGGGGTCGCGGACGGAACGCACGGTCGGCGCGGCCCGCTCTACCACGACCTTGCGCGCGGGCTCCGGGATGGACTTGGCCGTCAGACATCCGCTGTGCGAGCTCACACGAAGGGCACGCGGGATGGGAAAGGGATCATCTTCGTGGGCCACGACGGAGACATTTATCCCTCCGGGTTCCTCCCACTTTCGCTCGGCAACGTCAAGACGGACGCGCTCGTCGACGTCTATCGCAAGCACCCGATCCTGCAGCGGATTCGCGCAGCCGACTTCGCTGGACGCTGTGGCGTCTGTGCCTACCGGCATCTGTGCGGCGGATCGCGATCTCGCGCCTTTGCGGCGACCGGCGACCCACTTGGCGAAGATCCCGCCTGCGCGTATCAGCCGGCCTGAGCGATCGGGTCGGCCCGCTTTGAGTCTGGCGCCTCGGCTGCGGGTTTCCCACAGTCGAGACGGCACGCTTCCGCGGATGCCTCGCGGCGGTTCGAAGGCGATTGTGGGCACCAGCCGCGTTCACGGCTTCTGAACGTCCGACGGAAGGGGAGTCATGGCAACCATCGAGAAGGTCTCGACTTTCTCGGCTCCGGGGCAGTCCGACAGTCCCGTCGAGCTCAAGCCTCGCTACGAGAACTTCATCGGCGGCCACTGGGTTGCGCCGGTGGACGGTGAGTACTCCGAGAACCTGACGCCCGCAACGGGCGAATCGTTCACACAGGTTCCACGATCGACATCCGAGGACGTCGACCTGGCGCTCGACGCGGCACATGCCGCGAAGGACGCTTGGGCCGAAGCGTCGTCGGCGGAACGATCCCGCGTTCTGAACAAGGTCGCGGAAGCGATCGAGGACAACCTCGAGATGCTCGCGATCGCAGAGAGCTGGGAGAACGGCAAGCCGGTTCGCGAAACGCTCGCGGCGGACATCCCGCTCGCCGTCGACCACTTCCGCTACTTCGCCTCGGTGATCCGCGGTGAAGAGGGAGCGATCTCGGAGATCGACAAGAGCACGGTCGCCTACCACTTCAGGGAGCCGCTCGGCGTCGTCGGCCAGATCATCCCGTTCAACTTCCCGATCCTCATGGCGGCCTGGAAGCTCGCTCCGGCAATCGCCGCGGGTAACACCGTCGTCTTGAAGCCCGCGAGCCCAACACCGTGGTCGATCCTCAAGCTGATGGAGTTGCTCGAAGACATCCTTCCTGCCGGCGTGATCAACGTCGTCAACGGCCCGGGCGCGGAGATCGGCAAGGCACTCGCAACCAGCAAGCGCATCGCGAAGATCGCGTTCACCGGTGAGACGGTGACCGGGCGGCTGATCATGCAGTACGCCGCGCAGAACCTCATCCCGTCCACCACCGAGCTTGGTGGGAAGTCGCCGAACATCTTCTTCGCCGACGTCATGGCGCAGGACGATGACTTCCTCGACAAGGCAATCGAGGGGCTCGTGCTCTACGCCTTCAACAAGGGCGAGGTCTGCACGTGCCCGTCGCGGGCACTGATCGAGGAGTCGATCTACGACGAGTTCATGGGCCGGGCGCTGAAGCGAATCGCGTCGATTCGCCAGGGCCACCCGCTCGACATCGAGACGCAGATCGGCCCTCAGGTTTCGGCGGGACAGCTCGAGAAGATCGCGAGCTACGTGGAGATCGGCAAGCAGGAAGGCGCCGAACTGCTGATCGGTGGCGAGCAGGCTCACCTCGGCGGCGAGCTCGACGGTGGCTACTACTTCCAGCCGACCGCGTTCAAGGGCACAAACGACATGCGGATCTTCCAGGAGGAGATCTTCGGTCCAGTGCTCGCGGTGACGACGTTCCGCAACGAAGCCGAAGCGCTCGAGATCGCGAACGACACGATGTACGGCCTCGGCGCCGGCGTCTGGACACGCGACACGAGCAAGGCGTTCCGCATGGGCCGCGGCATCAAAGCCGGGCGCGTGTGGACGAACTGCTACCACCTCTACCCGGCCGGCGCGGCATTCGGCGGCTACAAGGGCTCGGGTGTGGGGCGTGAGAACCACAAGATGATGCTCGATCACTACACCCAGACGAAGTGCCAGCTCGTCTCCTACGACCCGAAGCCGCTCGGGTTCTTCTAGAGCGATGCAAGCGGATCCGGCTCCCAGGGTTGTCGCCACCGAATCCGCAGTCGCGGAGATCGGGCGTCTGAGAGTCGACCATGGTCCGCTGATGTTCTTCCAGTCGGGGGGCTGCTGCGACGGCAGCTCCCCGATGTGTTACCCGGCCGGCGAGCTCCTGATCGGGCCGAACGATCTTCGGCTCGACGACGTCGACGGGTGCGCGTTCTACATCGATGCGGACCAGTACGACCGCTGGAATCGACCGACATTCGTACTCGACGTCGCACCGGGCGCCGGCTCGAGCCTCTCGCTCGAAGGGATGCACGACGTGCACTTCGTGCTCGGCGCGACATCTCCGGCCGTCTGCGGCGCCTCCTAGGCGGCTAATCTGCGCCGGTGCGCCGGTACCACGTCACGACCTTCGGTTGCCAGATGAACGCTCACGACAGCGAGCGCATCAAGGGCATGCTCGAAGAGCTGGGCCTCGGAGAAGCGGTCTCGCCTGACGACGCCGACGTCGTCGTGTTCAACACGTGCACGATCCGTGAGAAGCCCGATACGAAGCTCGCCGCCTACATGGGCGAGGCCGCGGCGCGGAAGCGTGAGCGTCCCGACCGCGTGATCGCGGTCGGCGGTTGTTATGCCGAGGCGCAACGGGAGCGCATCTTCGAGCTCTACCCGGCCGTCGATGTTGCGTTCGGACCGGGCTCGATCGCGCACCTGGGCGAGTGGCTCGGCGCCGGCGGAGAAGGAGTCGCACGCGGGCGCTTCGGGCTCGCAGACCGCGAGTTCGCGGCCGAGTTACCGATGCACAACGAACGGTCGTTCCAGGCGTGGGTGCAGGTCTCGATGGGCTGCAACTCGAAATGCTCGTACTGCATTGTCCCGGCCGTTCGCGGCCGCGAGCAGAGCCGCAGGCCCGGCGAGATCCTCGCCGAGGTGCACCGTCTTGCCGGCCAGGGCGTCAAAGAGCTCACTCTGCTCGGTCAGAACGTGAACTCGTGGGGACGCGATCTGCTCCCTGACATCGACTCCGAGTTCGGCGAGCTCCTGCGCGCGTGTGACGCCGTCGACGGCATCGAGCGCATCCGCTTCACCAGCCCACACCCGAAAGACTTTCGTGACCCGGTGATCGCCGCGATGGCGGAGTGTTCCGCGCTGTGCGAGCACGTGCACCTGCCGTTGCAGAGTGGCTCCTCGCGCTTGCTGAAGTCGATGCGGCGCACGTACACGCGCGACCGCTACGTGACGCTGGCCGAGAAGATGCGCGCCGCGATTCCCGACCTCGCGTTCGGGACCGACATCATCGTCGGCTTCCCGGGCGAGACCGAGGATGACTTTCGCCAGACGCTCGAAGTCGTGGAGGAGATCGGTTACGACAGTGCGTTCACGTTCGTCTATTCACCGCGCGCGGGGACCGAAGCCGCATCGATGCCCGACCAGGTTCCCCACGAGGTCAAGATCGAGCGGATGGAGCGTCTCGTCGAGGTCGTCCAGCACGGGGCACGCACCCTGAACGCCGCGCGCATCGGCCGGGTCGAGGAAGTGCTCGTCGAAGGCACCTCACGTACCGACGAATCTCTGCTGCGGGGCAGGACGCGCCGCAACACGATGGTCAACTTCACCGGCCAGGCGCAACCCGGCGAGCTCGTCGACGTGCGGATCGAAAGCGCTACTTCCACGACCCTGCGGGGCGTGCAGGACGCCTTGGTTGCCGTCTAGCGCCTGATCTAACGGCTCCATCACATCGATCGGGCAGGATTAGCCCCATGCGCATCCTCGTCACAGGCTCCTCCGGGCAGATCGGCACCAATCTCGCCCTGCGCCTGCTCAACGACGGGCATGAGGTCTTCGGCATCGACAAGCGTCCGAACGCCTGGATCGGAGATGCGTTCCCAACACTTCTCCAGGATCTGGCCGGGCACTACTCGGCGTTTCCGGGTGGGATCAACGGCGTCGAGTATCCCGAGGTCGATCTCGTGGTGCACATGGCCGCGCACGCGAAGGTGCATCAGCTCGTACGCCAGCCGCACCGCGCGCTAGAGAACACGATCATGACGTTCAACGTGCTCGAGTTCGCGCGCGGGAAGAACCTGCCGATCGTTTTTTCGTCGACGCGCGAGGTGTACGGCGACGTACATCGCTTTGAGGAGTACGCCGAAGAGGCCGCAGACTTTGCGTTCACCGAGAGCCCGTACTCCGCGTCGAAGATCGCAAGCGAGGCGTTCATCTATTCGTACGCCCGTTGCTATGGCTTGAACTACCTCGTCTTCCGTTTCTCGAACGTCTACGGCCGTTACGACAGCGACCTCTGGCGGATGGACCGCGTGCTCCCATTGTGGATGCACCAACTGTCCCGCGGCGAGCCGATCACGATCTACGGCGGCGACCAGAAGGTGCTCGACTTCACCTACGTCGACGACTGCGTCGATGGGATCGCGCGCGGTGTGTATGCGCTCGCCGAAGGGCGCGCGCACAACGAGACGGTCAACCTTGCGTTCGGACAGGGCAACACGCTCGTCCGCGCTGCGGAGTTGATCTCGGAGCAGCTCGGCGTCGAACCGAACGTGACGATCGCGCCGTCGCTGATGGG
>JAYUEQ010000092.1:0-10203 GCA_043739205.1 Thermoleophilia bacterium | reverse complement strand
CATCGAGCTCCTGGTGGTCATCATCATCATCGGGATCCTGCTTGCCATCGCGATCCCGTCGTATCTGAAGTTCAAGGATCGCGCGAACAACGCAGCCGCACAGGCCAACGTCCGTGCAGCGATCCCGGGTATGGAGGCGTTTGCCGCCGATCACGCCACCGGGTACACCGGTGCGACCTCGGCGACGCTCCAGGCCTCGTACGACGCAGGCATCAAGAACATCCGCGTCAAGACGGCGAACTCGACCACGTACTGCGTCGACTCGACCGTCGGCAACTCGGTCTACAAGAAGGCCGGTCCCGGCGCAGCGATCACGTCAGGCGCCTGCCCGTAAGCGTCGAATCTCAGCACGTGTTTCTGAGGGCCCGGGAAACCGGGCCCTCGGTGTTTTATGCGCCTGTATTTGCGGCTCAAGCACTGGCATTTTCCTGCCGATAGAACTCATGTGACGGGAAGCGCCCACCTGCGGGGAATCGTGATCGCCGGCGTGCTCGCCGCGGTCGCACTCGGCCTCGGCTTCGTGACGCTCGCCATGAACCAGACGGCGTCGAAAGC
This sequence comes from Thermoleophilia bacterium, assembly GCA_043739205.1. Taxonomy (GTDB): domain Bacteria; phylum Actinomycetota; class Thermoleophilia; order Gaiellales; family Gaiellaceae; genus PALSA-600. Next base: position 9,648 of record JAYUEQ010000092.1, on the reverse strand, counting down.
GGCGCCGACGAAGATCATCCCGCTCCACCTACGGCACCAGGTCGCCGGTGTGCGCACCACCTCGAGCGCAACGAAGACGACGGCGAAGGTCGTGAAGAAGAAGCCCGTCGTGCGCGTCGACCCGAATTTCACGGCGGCGCTCAGCGCGGGACTTCCCCGCTCCGTGGCCCTCGCACTCGCGGCACGTCCGGTCGCCGTCGTCCAGCTGACATCCAATGGTGACCAGATCGCGCAGCAGGCGCTCGGCGAAGCACGCGTCGGAGCGGCACTGGGCGGCGCGGCGTTCGTGAGCGTGGCCGTCGATGGCAACGGCGGCGCGGTCGAGGTGCTGACGCGGCTCTTCGGCAAGCTGCCGGTTGCGCCCGCGACGCTTGTGTACATCCGTCCCGCGACGCTGTACGTGACGCTCCCAGGTTTCAACGATCGCACGATCATCCAGCAGGCCGCGGCAAACGCCGGCGCTCCCACGACGACACCGACAACGACAACACCGGCGGCGACTGCGACGACACCTACCGCGACGACCCCGGCGGCCACCGCGACGACAGGCACGGTCGCAGGTTGAGCGAGACGGCACCGATGGCTGAGGCGGGCGGAACGGAGCTGTTCGTTCGCGTCGCTCGGAAGGAAGGCCGGTCCGTCGCGGTCATGCGGGCGATCGACTACGGCGCCGAATGCATCGTCGAGACGGAGGTCTTCCCTCCCAACGCCGTGACGGCTCTGCGTCCAGGCCCGTACACGTTCGCCGACTCGCGCCAGGCCACGGCCTTCGTCACCGAAGCTGTCGAGGCACTGATGTACCTCGGCTGCGATGTCCAAGCCGCCTAGCCCCGTCAACTGGCGCGCGCACGCGCCACTCGCGGCGGTCTGGCTGCTGGTTCTCGCCGCCGCCGGCGTATCCGGCTTGATGTTGAACAGCGCGACGTTCTCCGATGCCGACAGCTTCGCGCGGGCCGCATCGACGATGCTCTCGGGCAACTGGCAGCAGACGTACTCCGACTCGTGGCTTCAGGCGGGCCCGTTCGAACTGCTCGTGTGTTTTCTCGGCCGCACATTCGGTGGATCGCTGCGCGGGGAAGCGATCGCCATGAACGTGATCGGAGCCGCAGCGCTCCTCGGCGTCGCGACAGTCGTCGTGCAGCGGCGGTGGAAGCCGCTCGCGATCCTGACCGGCGGCGCGCTCGCGATCGGAATCATCAGCGACATGTGGGAATGGGGACATCCCTCGGAGCTCTTGATCGCGCTGATGTGGCTGCTGGCGGCACGCGCGGCGCGGCGCGATCAACTCATCGTCGCCGGCCTGCTGGTCGGTCTTTCCGGCGGGTTCGAGACGTGGGGGCTGCTCGGCGCACCGGTGCTCTTCCTCCTGCCGCAACTGCGCCGTACGTTCGCCGCGGGTGTCGCCGCCCTGCTCGCGACGGCGGCGGTCTACGCGCCGTTCGCGCTCGGTGGCGACTTCCGGATGTTCGATCTGCACTGGGCGATCGTCGGCGGCGTGCCGGGGTACTTCTTCGGGAGCGGGCAGACGTTCAGCTGGCCGATGCGACTCGCCGAAGCGGTGGTCGTCGTCAGCTTCGGCTCGGCGCTTGCGTGGCGACTGCGCGGCTTCGCTGCGAGCACGTGGATCGTTCCCGCGCTCACGTCGATCTGCCGGCTGGCACTCGATCCGGTCCGGTACGGCTACTACTGGGACACCTCGCTCGTGCTGCTGCTGATCGGCGTCGCGCCGCTCCTCGCCGCGCCGCGCGCGGCGGCCTGGCGGGTCGAGGCGTGGCTGCAGAAGCCGCAAGCGGTTCCGGCACTCGTCGACTGACCACCCGGGTCTGACCCCGCAGGTGTCCTGAACGGGCACCGCGCCGGGCGCCGACGCTCTCAACAGGGGTCAGACCCCGACGTTGAGGGATTCAGGCTGCGGATCGCAACTGGAGGAGCGCGAGGCCGTCGTCGACGAAGCGCTCGTACACCGCGATCCCCCGAGGGCCTTCACCGAAGAGATCGTGCAGACCCTGCAGGTAGAGGAACGGCGGCGCGCGCACGATCCCGACCGTCGCGGCGTAGCTGCTCGAGCGCCAGTCCCGCGGGTGAGCGCAGAGGTTCGCGCGAACCGGATTCAGCACGACGTACCGGAAGAGCTCGTACGCATGCGCCTCACGCTCGGCGAGCTCACTGTGGTAGCGGCGCTCGAACAGCGTGCCTGCACGACCACTTACCTTGTTGAACCACATCGCGTATTGGCCCTTGAGAAATTGCATGCCGGCCGCGAGATTGGCGTCGGGCGTCTCGACCACAAGATGGAAGTGGTTGCCCATCAGGCAGTAGACGTGAACACGCCAGCCGTAGCGATCGACAACGATCTGGACGAGAGCGAGAAAGAACTCCCGGTCACCGGTCACGACGTCGAAGATGTTCCGCTTCTCCACCCCGCGGGAAGTCACGTGGTAGATGACATCGGCGACTTGAGTGCGGAGCTTGCGGGCCATCAATCGACCGTAACGCCGGCGGGGCCAATCGCGAGCAATCGGCACACAGTTGATTCGAACGACATGGCGTTCGAGGACATCAACCGGGTCTGACCCCGTTTGTTCCGAACTGCCAGGTACGGTCCGGCCATGCGGCTTCGGCTGCTCGCGCGCCACGGACAGTCGGTGTTCAACGTCGGCCAGGTGGTCAACGGCGACCCAGTGCTCGACCGCGGGCTTTCGCCACTCGGGATCGAAGAGGCGCGCGAACTACGCGGCGAGATCGCCAGCGTCACCATCGACCTCTGCGTCGTCTCGGAGTTCCCGCGCGCACAGCAGACGGCACGCCTCGCCCTCGAAGGCCGGAACGACGTGCCCCTGGAGATCGACGCCGAGCTGAACGACATCCGGATCGGCGAGCTCGAGGGGAAGACGCTGCAGGACTACCGCACCTGGAAGCGCGTGCATGGCCACGCAGACGCGTTTCCGGGCGGCGAGAGCCTGGACGACGCGGCGCGCCGCCACGCCGCTGCCTACCGGCGGCTCCTCGAGCGCGACGAGGAAACAATCCTCTGCGTGTGCCACGAGATCCCGGTGCGTTACGCGGTCAACGCAGCCGCGGGGTCGACCGACCTCGATCGGCCACTCCACGACATCGCGAACGCAACGCCGTACATCTTCGACAGCGACGGCCTCGGACGCGCCGTACGGCGCCTCGAAGCGATCTAGGTCGTGACGCGGGCGAGCTCTTCGACCGAGGTGAGACCGGCCGCGACCTTCGCGAGTCCGTCGTCCCACAGGGTGCGCATGCCGTTCCCCATCGCACAGCGCTCGATCTCCTCGCGCGAAGCCTTGTGCGCCGCGAGCGTCTGAAGGTCTTCGTCCATCGTCATCAGCTGGAAGATGCCGATCCGGCCGCGGTAGCCCGTCTGGTTGCACCGCGGGCAGCCGCGCTTGCGATAGAGCGCCATCCCGTCGGTCATCGCCGCGACGTCCGGCGAGACCTTCGCCTTGATCAGCTCGTCGACCGATGGCGTGTACATCTCGCAGCACTGCGAACAGAGCTTCCGTGCGAGCCGTTGCGCGAGTACCGCGGTCACCGCCGAGCCCGTGAGGAACGGCTCGACGCCCATCTCGTTCAGGCGCGTCAGCGCACCCGGTGCGTCGTTCGTGTGCAGCGTGGAGAGCACAAGGTGACCGGTGAGCGCGGCTTCGATCGCCATCTTGGCCGTCTCGCCGTCGCGAATTTCGCCGACCATCACCACGTCCGGGTCGGAACGCAGGATCGAGCGCAACGAGGCGGCGAATGTTAGCCCGGCGCGGACGTTGATCTGCACCTGGTTGACGCCGGGAATCCTGAATTCGACTGGGTCCTCGACTGTGATGATGTTGATCTCGGGCCGGTTCACCTGCGTGATCCCGGCGTAGAGCGTCGTCGACTTACCGGAACCGGTCGGCCCAGTCACAAGCAGCGCGCCGGTCGGGCGCATGAAGATCTCGGTCATCTTCTTCTGCATGTCGTCCGAGAGACCGAGCTCGACGAGCGTCGGGACCTTCTTCGACTTGTCGACGAGACGCATCGTGATCGACTCGCCTTCGACCGTCGGCAGCACCGCGACGCGGATGTCCATCATGCGGCCCGCTGCCTGCGCGTTCAGCGCGATGCGGCCGTCCTGCGGCTTCCGCCGCTCGGCGATGTCGAGCTTTGCCAGAACCTTGAGACGCGTCGTCACACCCGGGGCCAGGCGCTTGGGGATGCGCTGCACCTCGTGGAGTACGCCGTCGATGCGCAACCGCACGACGAGCGAGTCGTCCTGTGGCTCCCAGTGAATGTCCGAGGCGCCGTCTTCGGCGGCCTGGAAGATGACGGAGTTGACGAGGCGGACGAGCGGTGCGTCGGAGAAGCCGTCGTCGACCTCGAGGTCGTCTGCGTCCTCGACTTCCTGCTCATGGATGAGCTGCTCTTCTTCGAGCGCGGCGCGCGCACCCGATGCCTCGGAGGCGCGAACGATCCGGCGGATCTCGGCCTGGACGTCGTCACGGGTCGCGACGGCGAGCTCGATGGTGAGCCGCGTTGCGATCCGCAGCTCGTCGATCGCGTGGACGTTGCCCGGGTCGGGAACGGCGACGTGCAGCACGCTGCCTTCGACCGCGTACGGGATCGCGTTGACGCGCTCGAGGACGTGGATCGGAACCTGCCGCGCGGCTTCCGGATCGACGCCGGTCTCGGTGAGGTCGATCAGCGGCAGCTGGTAGCGCGACGCGAGTGTCCGCGCGATGCCGTCCTGGGTCGCAACGCCTTCCGCGACGAGGGCCTGCGCAAGCGAGCCGCCCGCGCCGGCACGGCCGCGCGCCATCGCAAGCTTGTCTTCGGGGACGAGGCCGGTGGCCGCGAGGAGGTCTGCGAGGAGCTCCGCCATCGGGTTGACGCCCGGAACGTCGCCGCTGCGGAGCCCACCGCCCTCGATGGGCGGTGTCTCGTTGCCGACGCCTGGCGCCGTCCTCAGGGTGTAGTCGTCGCTCATATCCCTCGTTCGAGGTATCGGCAGAAACTGCCGGGCCCTTGAGGTTGCCCACCCCTACCCGCGCTCCTCCTCGAATCCCTCGTTCGAGGCACGGGATTTGGCTCTAGTGCAGGAGCTTCAGGTACGCGTGGAGCAGCGGGTGGCCCGCAAAGAGCGCCAGGAGGCCGCCGAGGGCGAGAAACGGCGCGAACGGGATCGCCATCTTCCGCGCGGCCGAGCCGTGGCGGGCAAAGAGCACCGCCGAGGGGACGAGCGCGGCCAGCATGCCCGCGAACATCCCGATCGGCACCGTGCGGCCGAGGGCCGCCCCGAGCAGCAGCGCAAGCTTCACGTCCCCCATCCCCATGCCGCGCGGATACGCGAGCGCTGCCAGCAGCAGGAAGAGAGAGGCGCCGAGGGAGGCGGCGAGCCATTCAACCGACGGGTGGAGGACGGTCTGGGCGGCCAGCACGATCACGGCCGCCGGGAGCACGATCTTGTTCGGGACGATCCGGCGGTCGATGTCGATCGCCGAGAGGACGACGAGCACGACGCAGAAGAACGAGGCGACACCTGCATCCCAGGAGAGGCCGAACTTCCAGAAGGAGGCCGCGACGAGGAGCGCTGTCGACAGCTCGACGGCCGGGTAACGCCACGAGATCGACGTACCGCAGTTGCGGCAGCGGCCGCGGAGGACGAGCCACGAGAGCACGGGGACATTGTCGTACCACGCGATCGCATTGCCGCAGTCCATGCAGGCAGACGGTGGGTGCACGATCGAGCGTCCGATCGGCACGCGCGCGACGACGACGTTCAGGAACGACCCGACAGCGAGCGCAGGAAAGAAGGCGATGCCGGCGGCGGCGAAGCTCATGACCCCTCTATCGGCAGCAGTTACTACCCGCTGTAGCTGCCGGGCGGGTTCGGCTGGGCGTACACGTTCGGGTTGCCCGGTGCGCCGAGGGGAACGCTCGTGATCACCGGGAACGGCTTCACGGTGACGTTGTTGCTGAAGATGGCGCTGCCGCCGATGATCGGGCCCTCGATCGTGCCGTTGTTCGAGAGGTCGATGATCTTGTTGGCGTAGATGCCGCCTTCCCACGTTGCGTTGTTCGGGAAGACAGCCGAAGCGCCGGAGCCGTTATCTCCATGGGCGGCAACGATCCACATCTCGGTGTTCGGATTCCAGTTCGCGAAGTCGCAGGCGGTGTTGCCTGCGTTCCGCTTGCCGCACATCGTGCCGCTGATGGTGACGTAGCCCGACGTATAGAGCGTCGCCTGGCCGTTGTAATCGTCGACGCTGCCGTCGCCGATCGTCACGTTGCCGTCGATATAGATGACGCCCCTGATCGTCATCGTGTGCGTCGACGCATTCCAGGAGAGCTCCCCCGTCGACGTCTGACAGACGTAGCTTGATGCCGGCGTGAGGTTGACGTTGGCGTTGCTGCCGTTCGCATACGGCGCGGTCAGGTTCTGCAAGGTGCTGTTCGGAGAACCGCCGCCGTCGAACGTCGGCGGCGTGCCCGAGCTCGTCGTGCACGCATGCGTCGGCCCGGGGCTCGAGTTTGCATACCAGCCGTCGTTGACCCAGTCGACGGTCGGCGCGGCGACTGACGGCGGCGTGGTGCTGAAGCCGCCGCTGCCGACGTACAGCGGGTCGTAGCCCGAGGCGGGATACGGCTTGCACACATGCACGCTCGCGAGGGATGAGCCACAGCCGCCCGCGATGAAGACCCCGGTGACGGTGTTCGAGCTGCTCATGCCGATCGACGAGCCGTTCGAAGCCCACTGCACCTTGCCCTTGACGACGGTCGTGATCGGAATCTTCGGCGTGATCAGGTCCTCTTCGATGTTCGAGTTGTTGCTGAAGCAAAGATTGCCTTCGAGGTACAACGGCGCATCAAGTGCGACGTTGTTGTTGAGCGTCACGTCGCAGACGTTCGCGCCGCCCTTGTTCGTCAGGTAGATGTAGTTCCAGGCCTGCGCATTGACCGGTTGGCTGTAGGAGTACGTCACCTGCATCGAAGCCGAGATCGTGCGCGTGACACTGCTCGTGTTCGCGATCGGGCTTGCGACGATCCCCTTGCCGAAGATCGTCCACACCTTCGTCGACGTGTTCAGCGTCCCCCACCATTCCGAGGTGCCGGTCGAGTAGGTCTGCGACGACGATGCCGCCTCCGAGTTCCCGAGCGCGGAGGTGCTGAGCGCGTTCGTCGCGCTGTAACCGAGCGTCGCCATCGCACTGTTCACACCGCTCTCCGCGAGCCGGTAGGCCTGGTCGGAGGACTTCGAGTAGGAGGCCTGGTGCTGGCCAGAGATGCTGTAGAGGATCGCCGACCCGGCGATGATCGACAGCACGGTCATCGCCATCAGCGCGATGACGAGCGCGATTCCGTCCTCCTGGCGCAAACGACTCAACACGAGGCGACTCCCGATGCGCACGCGCGCGGCCCGTTCCGGAAGGCGATGTCGTCCACGAGGTGGAATGCCTCGTTCGACTTCGCGGAGCGGTTGACGGTCATGTCGATGTGAAGGCGCGGCAAGGTGCTGCTCGCGTCCTGCGTCAGGATGTAGCTCGCGCTCGTTCCCTGGTTGAGCGACGTCGAGGTCACGAGATGCGAGTTCGGCGGCAGGTAGGTGAAGATCGACCCGCTCCGCAGGTAATCGGCGAACGACTGCGTGATGCCGGTGCAACTCGTCGCGACGACGCGGTAGAGCGAGTAGTTCGTGCCGCTGCCGGACGTGCACCAGGTGACGCTGTGCGTTCCGCTCGCGCATGAGTCGCTCGGGAAGTAGAAGGTCACGGAGCTGAGCGACGTGTTGTACGAGTTCGGAGTCGAGACCGTGCACGCCGCGTGCACCTCGCGCCGCAGTTTGTCAAGCGCGACACGGGCATCCTGCTGCGACTGAAAGCGCCGGTTCGAGCTCGCATCCGCGTTGATCCCGGCCGCGAACAACGCCACGATCCCGCCGATGACGACCCCCAGGATCGCCATCACCGTCACCAGCTCGATGAGCGAATAGCCCTCCTCGCCGGCGAGTTGCGCCATCACTTCGACCTCGCTTCGACCTCAGCGAGCGCCTGCCGGGCGACCGCTGTGCTGCGGGCGCCGATCCCCCAGAGAGCCCAGGCGCGCTTGTCGGCCTGAAGCAGAGTCTGCAACGCCTGCGCGCCGTGCCACCAGCCCATCTCTGCGCCGGTGACGATCCAGGCGTGCTGGTACAGCCAATGATTGACGTTCGCGTCTGTGGCGTTCGGATGCTGGTTGAGCCAGACGAGCAGCGACTTCGCGCGCTGCGTCAGCGGGATCTCGTCGAGCGGCTCCTTGCGCGCGCCGGGGACGACGAACGCGGGCGGGCGCTGCTGCGGGAGTTGCTTCGCCGGCGCCTTGGTGGGCTTGGCAGTGACGACCTTCTTCACGGCCTTGGCGATCACCTTCGCGGGTACGACGGTCGTCGCCGCTGTCTGCGCCGCTGTGGCGACCGGGAGCGGAGCCAACTTGACGGCGGTCGGCGTAATCGAGGAGACGTCTTCCGGCAATCCGAGCTGCGAGCCGGTGCGCTCGAGGTGCAGAACGACGAGCGGCGCGCCGGTGTCGAGCACGCGCGTGCCCGGTGCCGGCGACTGGGAGATGACCGTGTTCGACGCGAAGCCCTTAACCGCGCCCGCGATGCGGAACGCGAAGCCGGCGTCGCTGAGCGTGCCCTTCGAGAAGACGAAGGCCTGGTGGCGAAGATCGGGGACGACGAGGATCTTCGGCGCGACCGCGGCGGTCTTCACGACCGGGGTAACGGCGGGCGCGGCGCCCATCTTGTGGGCGGCGGCGAACGTCAGTGCGGCCGTGGCCAGAAGCCAGACAACCGTGAGAGCAAGCAAACGGGGCACGAACGAGCTCATCGCAGTAGGTCCTTCGGCACGAAACCGCCGGGACTCAACCCCCAGTTGCGGTGAAGTAGACGACCTGGCCGGAGCTGAACGAGGCGCTGTCGAGGCTCCTGGACGGGCTTTGCGGGTCGCCGACCACGGCGAAGACCGGGTTGGGTGCCGCGTTGCCCTGCACCGTGTCCAGCCAGCTGAAGGCCGTGCCGGCAAAGGACTGGAACCAGGGCTCGTCCTGCGGGTAGCCGGTTGCCGGGTCGAGTTGAAGGTGGAGGTGCGGCCCGTCGGCGTGGCCGGTGTGCCCGACCAGTCCGACCGGCTGGCCCGCGGGGAGCGAGGCGCCCGGCAGGACCGCCGGCTCGAGATAGGAGAGGTGGCAGTACGTCCAGGTAAGGCCGTCGGTGGTGGCGATCGTGAAGCCGATGCCGCAGTTCCCGGCGGGGGACGGCCACGCCTCCGTCACTGTGCCGTCGGAGAGCGCGTACAGCTGAGAGCCCTCGGGCGCCGCGATATCGGCTGCCGGATAGTCGTGGTGCGTGTGCCCCACGTGCACGACGCCGGGGCCGCCGCCGACGGGGAAGACGTAGCCGTTCGAGAAGGTCGGCGCGCCGAGGAGCGAGCCGGCGCCTGGAGCGAAGGCGGTGCTCGAGGTCTGGTCGCGCGCGGTTGCGAGCGCGTCCTGTGCGGTCTGCAGTTCGGTCTGACGGGCGTCCACGTCGGCCTGCGCCGCCTGCACCCGGAAGTCCGCGATCGACGCTTCCTTCTCGGCGTTCAGCCGGTCGGTGAAGGCCTGGTCGGCCTGGAC
>JAYUEQ010000091.1:0-1575 GCA_043739205.1 Thermoleophilia bacterium | reverse complement strand
CCGGAAGAAGCGGCGCGCTGGACCGATGAGCCCAGGACCGCGAGACGGACGGTCCGGTTGCGAGGCACCCGGCTGACAGCCTAGCCATCCGGCCGGAAGAGACGGTTTTAAGCGGTGTGGCCGCGGCGCGCAGCTTCGAATTCGCGCCGGCTGAGCGGGCGGCGCGGGAGCGGGCGGGCGGCCTCGGGCCGCAGGCCGTCCATCACGAAGCCGAGGTAGCGCTTCCAGGCGCCCGGAACCGCGTCTTCCAGCATCAGACCGGACTTTGCGACCGCCATCAGGAGTACCGGCAGATCGAGCGCGCGCACGTCGGAGCGCACCTGGCCCGCGGTCTGGGCCCGGGTCAGGAGCTCGCCGAGCTTCCCGACGAGGACGTCGATCTGCTCCCGGATCCCCTCCCGGTCGAAGAGATCCGTGCCGGCCGCGTCACACCAGCAAACGTCGCTGATGTGCATCGCCGCGGCGGTCTCCATGAACCGCCGCAGTGCGTCGCCGGGGTCCGCGCTTTCCAGCGCAACGTCGACCGCGTCGATCAGCTGCGCGGTGCGCTGCTCGACGACGGCGACGACCAGGTCGTCCTTCGTAGGGAAGCGACGGAAGATCGTGCCGACGCCGACACCGGCACGATCGGCGATCTCGGTGACCGGAGCGTCGATGCCTTGCTCGGCGAAGACCTCGCGCGCGGCATCGAGCACGCGCACGAGGTTTCGCTGAGCGTCCGCGCGGAGCGCGGTCGTCACGCGGCGAGCTCCGCGACCAGGCCGTCGCCGGAGACCGAGTCGATCGCCTCGACGTGACGCTTGCGGATCCCGATCACCAGCACGACGAGTCCGGCGGCAAGGAACGCGGCGCCGACGGCGAACGCGACATGGAAGCCGCGCGTCAGCGCTTCTGCATGGCCAACGCCGTCGGCGGTGAGGCTCGAGGTGCGGCTCGCGGCGAGCGTCGAGAGAACTGCGAGGCCGAGTGCACCGCCGATCTGCTGCGAGGTATTGAAGATGCCGGACGCGAGCCCGGCGTCCTCGTTCCGGACGTTCGTCGTCGCGAGCAGTGTGAGCGGCACGAACGTCAGGCCCATGCCAATCGACATCACGGCGACACCGGGGAAGATCTCGCTCCAGTACGTGCCGTGCACCGAGACCTGGGTGAAGAGCGCGAGCCCGATCGTCGCGATCGTCAGGCCCGCAGCGGTGACGACGCGGATCCCAAGACGGCCGATCAACGACTGCGCCGCGCCCGCACCGATCACGATGCCGAACGTGAACGGTAGGAACGCGAAGCCCGCCTTCAGCGGGTGGTACCCGAGGATCTCCTGCACATAGATCGAGGCGAAGTAGAACATCGAGAACATCCCCGATGCGACGAGCAGCATCGACAGGTTGCTCGAGGTCAGCGAGCGCATACGGAAGATGCCGAGGCGAATCAACGGTGACTTCGACCGCAACTCGATCACGACGAACGACGCGAGCAACGCGATCGCGGCCGTGAAGAGCCCGATCGTCTTGACGTCACCCCAGCCGTACGTTTGCGCCTTGACGATCGCGTAGACGAGCAGCAGCAGTCCGCCGGTGACGG
>JAYUEQ010000090.1:0-4826 GCA_043739205.1 Thermoleophilia bacterium | reverse complement strand
AGTCGTCACTCTCCGTGGGCGTCCGCGCGCGCACGCTCGAGGTAGTCGCGGCGGGATGAAGGTCGAACGCGTGACGGAGGCCAACGAGGCGCTCGCGGCTGCGGTCGCGCGGCTCGTGCCGCAGCTGTCTCCGAATCGCGAGCCGGCGGGCATCGTCGAGCTCGTCGAGCTGGTCGCGACGCCCGGGACGAGCCTGATCGTCGCGCGCGATGGCGACGACGTGCTCGGGATGCTCACCCTGATCGTCTACCGCGTCCCAACGGGGATGCGGGCGTGGATCCACGACGTGGTAGTGGACGAGGCGGCCCGCGGCCGCGGCGTCGGGGAGGCGCTCACCCGGGAGGCACTGCACCAGGCCGCGGCCGCAGGCGCCATCTCGGTCGAGCTGACGACCCGGCAGGAGCGCGAGGTCGCGAACCGCCTCTACCGCCGCCTCGGCTTCGAGCAGCGCGAGACGAACGTGTACGTCTGGAGGTCGCCCGAACCTCGTTCCCGCCCTTAGCGCTCAACCTGGTTCGCCCTTTAACCAGGTTGAAGAGTTTCTCGGAAGGCGGGCGACAGCTCGAAACTCTCGAACCTGGTTAAAGAGCAAGCCAGGTTCGGATGCAGGTCAGCCGAACCAGATTCAAGATCGAACTTCTCGAATCTGGTTCCCTGTCGGGAATCAGGTTCGGGTTACGCGTCCGTCCTTCGCCCTCAGTACGCTCACGCCCGTGATCAGAACGCAGCCACATGCGGGAGGTTGGCTCGAGGTCGTCTGCGGGCCGATGTTCTGCGGGAAGAGCGAGGAGCTCATCCGCCGACTCCGCCGCGCGGAGATCGCGGGGCAGCGCGCGCTCGTTGTGAAGCCGCTGATCGACGACCGCTACGACGTCGGACACGTTGTGTCGCACGCGGGCGCGAAGATGCGCGCCGTTACCGCGACGTCGAGCGACGAGGTGCGTCGGCTCGCGAGAGGCTACAACGCGATCGGCATCGACGAGGTGCAGTTCTTCGACCTCGGCATCGTCGATGCGATCAGCGCGCTGATCGAGGACGGAGCGCGGGTGGTCGCGGCCGGGCTCGCGCAGGATTTCCGTGGGCTGCCGTTCGGCGCGATGCCGACGCTGCTCTGTGTCGCCGAGTTCGTCGACAAGCTGGAGGCTGTCTGCCACCGCTGCGGTGGCCCGGCGACGATGACACAGCGACTCGTCGACGGTGAGCCTGCCCCGTTTGGCGGCGAGACGATTCAGGTGGGTGCCCTCGATTCGTACGAGGCCCGCTGCCGCGCCTGCTTCCAGCCCGGCGTCGACGCCGCGCGCCTGGCCCACACCGGCTAGAGACCCCGAGCGTCGGCGGATACGCTAGACGCGACACCGAGCCCGCCCGACCGAAAGGCAATGACGACATGCGCAAGCGCCTCATCCTGCTCCTGACGCCGATCGCCGCGCTGGCTGCGATTGCCGTCAGCGCCTCCGTCGCCGCGTCCCCGAACGCGTCGACTGCTACGGCCGCGTCGTGCGCGACCGTGACCAGCGGCCAGCTAACCGTCGGCACCGACAATCCGGCGTACCCGCCGTGGTTCGCGGGCGGATCGAAGAGCTCGTGGAAGATCAACGACCCCTCGACCGGCAAGGGGTACGAGTCGGCTGTCGCCTACGCGATCGCCGCGAAGCTCGGCTACTCGAAGGCCCACGTGAAGTGGACGTACATCCCCTTCAACAAGGCGTTTGCACCGGGGACGAAGGCGTTCGACTTCGACATCAATCAGATCTCGATCACCGCAGCTCGCGCGAAGGTCGTCTCGTTCAGCACGTCGTATTACGACGTGAATCAGGCGCTTGTCGTCAACAAGGGCACGAAGATCGCGTCGGTGCGCAGCATCAAGGGCCTTGCGCCGTTCAAGCTCGGCGCTGAGCTCGGCACCACGAGTTACACCTACATCAAGAACCGCATCATGCCGTCGCAGCAACCGGCCGTCTTCAACTCGAACGCAGCCGCCGTGCTCGCACTGAAGAACAAGCAGATCGACGGCCTGATGGTCGACCTGCCGACGGCGTTCTACGTGACTGCCGTTCAGGTGCCGAACGGCAAGATCCTCGGCCAGTTCGAGAACAAGGGCGGCTCGACTGACCGCTTCGGGGTCGTGCTCGCGAAGGGCAACCCGCTGACCGGGTGCGTCAACAGGGCCATCTCGTCGCTGAAGGCGAACGGGATGCTCAAGCGGCTCCAGCAGCTGTGGCTCGCGAAGGCGACCGGCGCGCCGGTCTTGAAGTAGACCGGCGCTCGCGCCTGCTCGATGGACTGCGCTCCGGCGGTGAAGGCCGCCGGAGCGTCGTCATCGCGATCGCGAGCACCGTCGTCTTCTTCGCGATCGTCGTCTTTGCGATCACGCACGCGCCGGGATGGCCTGCCGTGCGCAGCCAGTTCTTCAACTGGCACGAGTTCCGCTCGACGTTTCCGGAGATCGCTCGAGCGTTCCGGCTCAACATCAAGATCTTCTGCATCGCCGAGGTGTTCATCCTCGCCTTCGCCCTGGTGCTCGCCGTGTTGCGCAGTCTGCCGGGGCCAGTGTTTTTTCCGTTGCGCGCGCTTGCGATCATCTATGCCGATCTCTTTCGCGGCATCCCGACGATCCTCGTGATCGCGATGCTCGGCTTCGGCGCACCGGCACTCGGCCTGAGCTACGTGCCGAAGTCGGTGATCTTCTGGGGAGTCGTCTCACTCGTCCTGATCTACAGCGCGTACGTGTCGGAGGTGTACCGCGCGGGGATCGAGTCGATCCATCCGAGCCAGGAGGCGGCTGCGCGCTCGCTCGGACTGTCGCGCGCCCAGACTCTGCGGCGGGTGATTCTCCCCCAAGCAGTCCGACGCGTGATCCCGCCGCTCCTCAACGACTTCATCGGCCTGCAGAAGGACACGGCGCTCGTCGGGACGCTCGGCGCGGTCGAAGCGTTCCAGCAGTCGCAGATCGACACGAACGCGACGTTCAACTTCACCGCGTACCTCTGCGCCGCAGCGCTGTTCGTCGCGATCACGATCCCGCTGGCGCGGTTCACCGACTGGCTGATCGTACGCGACCGAAGACAGCGCCAGGCAGGTGGAGCAACGCTGTGACCGAGACACTCGCCGTCGAGCAACTCTCGAAGTCGTTCGGCAAGCACGAAGTGCTTTGCGGGATCGACTTCACGGTCGCCGAGCACGAGGTCGTCGCCCTGATCGGCGCCTCCGGCTCCGGCAAGTCGACGCTCCTGCGCTGCATCAATCTGCTCGAGCCGATCAACTCCGGACGGATCTTCCTGGGCGGCGAGGAGATCACACGTGCCCGGAACGTCAACGACGTACGCCGCCGCATCGGGATCGTGTTCCAGTCCTACAATCTCTTCCCGCACATGAGCGTGCTTCGCAACATCACGCTTGCCCCGCGCGACGTGCTGGGCCTCTCGAAGCGCGAGGCCGACGAACGCGCGACGGCCTTGCTCGACCGGTTCGGCCTCGCTGACAAGCGCGAGGAGTATCCCGACCGGCTGTCCGGCGGCCAGCAACAACGCGTGGCGATCGTACGAGCGCTCGCGATGCAGCCGGAATTGATGCTGTTCGACGAAGTGACGAGTGCCCTCGACCCGGAGCTCGTTGCCGAGGTACTCGAGGTGATCCGCGAGCTCGCCGCGGGCGGGATGACGATGATCATCGCGACACACGAGATGTCGTTCGCGCGCGACATGGCCGACCGCGTCTGTTTCCTCGACGCGGGTCAGATCCTCGAGGAAGGGCCACCCGGCGAGATGTTCACCGCGCCGCGCGAGCAGCGCACGCAGCAGTTCCTGCAGCGCATCATCGAGGCCAAGCGCCTATGAGCGAAACGCTTCCGTACGCGTGGTACACCGACGAGGAACTCCTGCGCCGCGAGCGCTCCCTGATCTTCGCACGCAGCTGGCAGTACGCCGGCCGCGCGGAGCAGGTCGAGCAGCCGGGCTCGTTCCTCGCGACGGACGCAGGCGGCGTTCCGATCGTCGTCACCCGCGACAGCGGCGGGGAGTTGCGAGCGTTCCTGAACGTCTGCCGGCATCGCGGCGCTGTGCTCATCGAGGGCTGCGGTAAGCGCAGCACTATCCAGTGCCACTACCACGCGTGGACGTACGACCTCGACGGCTCGCTGCGCACCGCACCGCGCTCGGAGCGCGAGCCGGACTTCGAGAGGTCGGACTGGTCGCTCGTCCCGGCACGCGCCGAAACGTGGGGCCCGTTTCTGTTCGTGAATCCCGACGCCGACGCGGTTTCGTTGGCAGGGCACCTCGGCGACCTGCCGGAGATCCTCGGGCGCGACATCGACATCGACGGGCTCGTCTTCCATTCGCGCGTGACGTTCGGCGCGAATGCGAACTGGAAGATCGTGGTCGAGAACTTTCTCGAGTGTTACCACTGCGCGACGGCGCACCCTGCGTTCTCCGACGAGGTCGATGTGCACCCCGATCGCTACCTGCTCGAGGCGCATCCGACGTTCAACGCGCAGTTCTGCCGGGCGAAGGTGACGGGCGACCAGGGCCAGTTCCATCTCCTCTACCCGAACACCGGCGTCAACGTCTTCCCCGGTCCGGCAAACCTCTCGATCGGGCCAATCGTCCCAGCGGGGCCAGGCCGTACCGAGCGCTACCTCGACTACTTCTTCGCGCCCGATGCCGACGACCAGTGGCTGCGCGAGTTCTTTGCGTTCGACGACCAGGTCGGCAAGGAGGACACGCTCCTCGTCGAGTCGGTGCACCGCGGCATGGCGTCCGGCCTGCTCGACCACGGCCGCCTCCTACTCAACGCGGAGCCGCTGCTCGCGGCGTTCCAGCGCTGGGTCG
>JAYUEQ010000089.1:0-2043 GCA_043739205.1 Thermoleophilia bacterium | reverse complement strand
ATCAGCCGCCACATCGTGCGCTTCGTCGAGTACGACGGCGCGCTCTACGCGTTGAAGGAGCTGCCGGAGCGGCCCGCGCGTCGCGAGTGGAAGCTGCTGCGCGGGCTCGAGAGCCAGGGCCTGCCGGTCGTCGAGGCGGTCGGCATCGTCTCGAAGCGCGAGCACGAGCTCGACGCGGTGCTGATCACGCGCCACCTCGAGTACTCGCTTCCCTACCGCGCGCTCTTTTCGGGCGCCGCGATCCCCGACCTGCGCACGCACCTGCTGAACGGCCTCGCTGAATTGCTGACGCGGCTGCACCTGCGCGGCTTCTTCTGGGGTGACTGCTCGCTCTCGAACGCGCTCTTCCGCCGCGACGCCGGCGCGCTCCAGGCCTACCTCGTCGACGCGGAGACCGGCGAGCAACACACGCAGCTGAGCGACGGACAGCGCAGCTACGACCTCGACATCGCGCAGACGAACATCATCGGCGAGCTGCTCGACATCGACGCCGAGCTCGGCCTGCCCGCCGACCTCGATCCGGAGGAAACGGCCGAGGAGATCATCAAGCGTTACGAGTCGCTGTGGTACGAGCTCACGCGCGAGGAGACGTTCGGGGCCGACGAGCGCTACCGGCTCGACGAGCGGCTGCGGAAGCTCAACTCCCTCGGATTCGATGTCGAGGAGATCCAGCTCAACGCGACACCGGAGGGCTACCGCCTCCACCTCGACCCGCGCGTTGTCGAGCCGGGGCATCACCGTCACCGGCTGCTGCGGCTGACGGGGCTCGATGCGCAGGAGAACCAGGCGCGCCGCATGCTGAACGACATCGCGCGCTACCGCGAGGCGACGGAGCGCGAGGAGAAGCGCCCGCTCTCCGAGTCGGTCGCCGCGTCACGGTGGCGCGACGAGGTCTTCGAGCCCACGGTCGCGGCGGTGCCGGAGAACCTGTGGGCTGCTCTGCCGGCCGCCGAGGTCTTCCATCAGGTGCTGGAGCACCGGTGGTTTCTCTCCGAGGCGGCCGGCAAGGACGTCGGGATCGACAAGGCGGTGGCCGCGTACGTGAAATCGGAGCTCCCGATGCTGCGACCCGAGCGGGTCGTCCTGGCCGACGACCCGGAAGACGACGCGGAACCGCTCGAAGAGGAGGCGTAGGCTCCACGCATGGGCGTGTACCGGACACCCGAGAGTCGGTTCGACCAGCTGCCGGACTTCGATTTCGAGCCGCACTACCTCGACCAGGACGGCCTGCGCATGCACTACCTCGACGAGGGGAATGGCGAGGGCGACCCGGTTCTGCTGCTGCACGGCGAGCCGACGTGGTCGTACCTCTACCGCAAGATGATCCCGCCGCTCGCGCGCGTGGCGCGGTGCGTGGCGCCCGACTACTTCGGTTTCGGCCGCTCCGACAAGCCGACGGAGCGCGCCTGGTACTCGTACGAGCGCCACGTCGCGTCGATCACGCGCCTCGTCCAGGAGCTCGACCTGCGCCGCATCACGCTCGTCGTGCAGGACTGGGGCGGCCCGATCGGGTTCCGCTTTGCCGTCGAGAATCCCGAGCGCGTCGCGAAGATCGTGGTGATGAACACCGGCATCGGTGCGCGAGCCCCGAGCGAGGAGTGGCTGCGCTTCCAATCCTTCATGCGCCGTGTCGGAACGGAGATTGTGGCGGGGCAGCTGATCCGCCTGTCGCTCGTCCAGCCGACGAGTGACGAGATCATCGCCGCGTACGACGCGCCGTTCCCCGTGCCGGAGTCGCGGATCGGGATCGTGCAGTTCCCGGAGCTCGTCGCAACGAGCGCCGATCATCCGTCAGGCCCGGCGATGCTCGTCGTGCGCGACCGCCTGCGCGAGCTCGACCGCCCCGCGCTCGTGCTCTTCGGCGACAGCGACCCGATCTTCTCGCGCCGCGCGGCCGAGGTGATGGCGGAGCTGCTGCCGAACGCGAAGCTCGATCCGCCCGTCGAGGGCGCGGGACACTTCCTCCAGGAAGACCGCGGCGAGCTCCTGGGCGAGCGCATCGCACGGTGGCTTGCAACCTAGCCCGCAACCTGGTTCGTTTTT
>JAYUEQ010000088.1:0-8260 GCA_043739205.1 Thermoleophilia bacterium | reverse complement strand
TCGACGGCGACTCGCTCGCCCACCGCGCCTACCACGGCCTGCCGAAGAGCATTCGACTGAACGCACTCGTCGGCTTCTCGAACTTCCTCCTGAGCTTGTGGGACGGCGAGCAGCCGGAGTCGGTGCTCGTCGGGTGGGACTCGCTCGAGACCCCGACCTATCGCCACGAGGCGCTGCCCGCCTACCAGTCGGGCCGCGAGTTCGAGGACTCGATCGTCGAACAACTCGCGCTCCTGCCCGGACTCGTCGAGTCCTTCGGATTCCAGATCGGAAAGGCGGGCGGCTACGAGGCGGACGACTTTCTCGCAGCGGCCGCGCACGCATGGCCCGGCCCGGTGCTCGTCGCAACCTCCGACCGCGATGCCTACCAGCTCGTCGACGACCGCGTCTCGATCCTGCAGCCCGTCAAGGGTGTCTCCGAACTGGCGCGGATCGGGCCTGCGGAGGTGCGCGAGCGCTACGGCGTCGAGCCGCACCAGGTGCCGGACTTCATCGCGCTCCGCGGCGACCCGTCGGACAAGATTCCCGGCGCGCCCGGCGTCGGCCCGAAGAAAGCAGCCGACGTCCTGAAGCAGCACGGCTCGCTCGCGCAGGCGCTCGCCGACGGCCGCTTCCCGCAGCTCGCCGAGGAGCTTCTGCTCTATCAGAGCATCGCGACCATGGACGCAGAGGCACCCTTGCCGGTGCTGAAGCCCACCCCACCCGACTGGGCGCGCGCCGCCGCGCATGCGGACGAGCTCGGCCTCGGCGGGCTTGCCACGAAGCTCGCGGCCCGCACCTAACATTCGCGCATGGACGAGTGGCTGAAACGGGTCGCTGCCGCGGTCGGGAGCGACGAGCAGCTCTCCGGTGAAGATGCGGACGCGCTGCTCAAGATCGCGCGCATCGCGGCGCACGAGAGCGACGACCGCCGGAACGCTCCGCTCCTCTGTTACCTGATCGGGCGCATGCAGACGGATCGCCCCCTCTCCGAGATTCTCGAGGACGTCAGAACATCGAGCTCGTAAGTCACAGCGCGTTCGCGCACCTGCACCCGACCGGCGACCACCCGGAATCGCAGCAGCGCATGACCGTGTTGCACGAGCGCTTTCCGTTCGTCGAGTGCACGGCCGCAACTGAGGCAGACATCCTGCGCTGCCACACCGATCGGTTGCTCGAGCAGGTACGCACGACCCGCGGCTGGATCGACCGCGACACGATCTGCACACAGACGACGTACGAGGCTGCGCTGCTCTCCGCCGGCGCGGCGATCGATGCCGTGCGGATCGGTGGCTTTGCGATCTCGCGCCCGCCCGGCCACCATGCCGAGCGCGATCGCGCCATGGGCTTCTGCTTTTTCGACAATGTCGCGATCGCCGCGCGCTGGGCGCAGACGGAACTCGGGCTCGACCGTGTGGCGATCGTCGACTGGGACGTGCACCACGGCAACGGCACGCAGGACATCGTCGCCGACGATCCGACGATCTTCTTCGCGTCGTTGCACGAGTGGCCGCTCTACCCAGGGACGGGCGGCGAGGACGAGCAGAGCGACACGCTCCTCAACATCCCGCTGCGGCCCGGGACCGGCGACGACGGGTACTCCGCAGCCTGGTCGACCGTCGAGCGGCGGGTGCTCCGCTTCGCACCGGATCTCTTGCTCGTCTCAGCCGGCTTCGACCCGCATGTCGACGATCCGCTTGCCAACATGGAGGTGACGACGCGCGGGTTTGCCGATCTGGCACGGCGCGCCTCGACCCTCGCCCCGCGTGTCGCTGCGGTCCTCGAGGGTGGCTACAACCTCGAGACGCTGCCCGACCTCGTCGGCGCCGCCCTCGGCGGTTTCAACAACCGGGCCTACTAGGGGCTTGATCTGGATTTAGAGACACTCAATCCACATCAAGCCCCTTACGCGCAAACGGCCGGCTCGTTGAGCCGACCGAGTGCCGCAGAAGGAAGGAGAAATCAACCGGTAACGCCCTACCAATGTCGGGCCGAAGACGCGTAGCCTGGACACGCGCGGATGGTGAATCGCATCCCCCACGCTGGGGGATCTCGAGCTTCCCTCAGCGGGCCTGCTCGAGGCGGTCAAGCGCCTCGCGGCGCGATGACACGCCGAGCTTCGCGAGCAGGCTCTTCACGTGCGAGCGAACGGTGTGCTCCGAAATGAAGAGGCGCGTCGCGATCTCGTCGGTACCAAGATGGCGGTCGAGGAGCAGGAGCACCTCGAGCTCGCGCGCGCTCAGCACCTCCGCGATCGACTCGGGGACGACGGTGCTGCGGCCGCCGCCCTCGCGCACCTGGTCGAGCAGCCGGCGGGCGATCGGGCCCGACAAGGCCGCCTCACCCTGAGCAACCCCGCGGAGGAACGAGACGATCCGCTCGGGCGGCTCGCTCTTCAGCAGGTAGCCCGCGGCCCCGCTGCGGATCGCTCCGAGCAGGTTGTGCTCGTCCTCTGACGCCGTCAGGACGACCACCTCGGCCTCCGGCGCGGCGGCACGGACGAGCGGCAGCGCCGTCAGGCCGTCCATCTCGGGCATCGACAGGTCGAGCAGCACCAGATCGGGCTTGAGCTCACCCGCCTTGGCGATCGCCTCCTCACCGCTCGCAGCCTGGCCGACGACATCGAACCCGTTCTGGGCCAGGAGCCCCGCCAGGGCGTCCCGGGTCAGGGGA
This sequence comes from Thermoleophilia bacterium, assembly GCA_043739205.1. GTDB lineage: Bacteria > Actinomycetota > Thermoleophilia > Gaiellales > Gaiellaceae > PALSA-600. The sequence continues at coordinate 5,608 of JAYUEQ010000088.1, read as the reverse complement.
TGGTCGTCGACGATCAGGATCCTCTCAGTCATGCGCTGGCTCGATTCTGCCGATAGGGCCGGAAGTGAATCACGACCGCTTTGAAGGTTTCCTCTGGGGCCAGGTCCTCCTCTTTGGCCTGCTCGGAGCGACCCTGGCCCTGTTCCTCCGCTTCCCCTCGCTGCGGGCACCGTATTCGCTGCCCGAGTTGAAGGTCGTCCTTGCAACGCTCTACATGCTTGCCGGCGCCCTCGTGGCGATCCTGACCGCAACGAGATTTGCAGTCGAGGGCCGCCGCTACGACCTCTTCCTCTGTTGCGGTTTCTCCGTGACGGCGCTCTCGTGGCTCTTCTTTACCCTCGTTCCCGCGATTTCGCACACGGCTGGTAGCCACACGGAGCTCTGGGCAGCGATCTGCGGGCGGATGATCGGCTGGGGCCTGATCGCAGCGGCGCCGTTAGTACGAGGCCGAGCGAAGCACCGCCGCGCATCCCTCGGCAACGGGCTCGTGATCTGCGTCGCGACGCTGATCACGGTGTGGGGGCTCTCACGCTCGCTGGGCGTCGCGCTGCCAAACCTCGATCCGTCCTTCGACCGCACCGTTCCCGCGTCGCTGAACGGTGCGCTCGCCGCGCAGGCGATGCTGTTCTTGCTCGCGGTCGTCGGGTTCAGCAACCGCTTCCGCTTGAAGGGCGAGGACCTCGACTACTGGCTCGCACTCGGCTCGACGCTGATGCTGTTTGCCGCGCTGCACTTCATGTTCACGCCGCTCGTGCGGGCCGGCGACGTCTCCCAGGGGGACTACCTGCGCCTGCTCGCCTACGGCGTGCTCCTCGTCGGCATCTGGCGCGCGATCCGCGGGTCCGAGTTCGGCCGTGCGGTGGCCGAAGAACGAGCGCGCGTTGCACGCGAGATTCATGACGGTCTCGCGCAATACCTCTTTGCAGTGTCGACGCACGCATCGATGCTCGAAGCGGGCGCCGACCCGGCCGTGACGATCCCACAGTTGAAAGCTGCTGCGCTCGCAGCGCAACAAGAAGCCCGCTACGCGATCCTTGCTCTCTCCTCGGCAGCGGGACGTTCACCGTTCGACGCGGGCCTCCGCCGGTACGTCGACTTCCTGACGGCCGACGGGGCGCTCGAGGTCGAGCTCGAGATCGACTCGGCGATCGTGCTCGGCCCGGACGAGCAGATCGAAGTGTTCCGGATCGTCCAGGAAGGTCTCGCGAACGCGCGCAAGCATGCCGGCGCGGTTCACGCGTGGGTTCAGATCGAGGAGCGTGCCGGTGAACGGTTCGTGCTCGTACGCGACGACGGTGTCGGCTTCGAACAGACGGAAGAAGAGGCCGGCCAGGGCCTGCGCAACATGCGCGACCGTGCAAACTCAATCGGCGGGACACTCACGCTCCGCTCGACGCCCGGCTCGGGCACCGCGCTCGAAGTCGCCCTGCGCACCTAGATGGTGCTGCCCGCTCCAGCGACCATGGCCGCAGCCGTTACCGGGTCAACTGAGAGATAGCGCGCACCGATCGCCGCAGCCAGGCTCGAGTTCGCACCGCCGCCTGCAATCGCAAGCGGCGCTGCACGCGAAATCTCTGCAAGTCCGGTCTGCGCCTCGGCGGCCTGCGAATCAAGCGTCACAGTGAGGACGACGAGTGCCGGTTGGAACCGGCGCGTCAGTTCCGTGATCGTCGCGACAGGCGTGTCAGGTCCGAGGAAGGTGATCCGCCAGCCGTGGCTCCGAAGCGCAAGCCCAAAGCAGATCAGGCCGAGGTCGTGTTGGTCGCCGGGCACGCAGGCGAGGAGAGCGAGCGGACCGCGCCCCGCTCCCCAGCCGCGCGCGAGCCCGAGCAACCTGCCCCGCAAAAGGGCACTCGCGAAATGCTCTTGGGCGATCGACGCGTCCCCGCGCCGCCAGCGCTCGCCGAAGTCGCGGAGGTAGGGGAGGACGCCGTCGCGGAGGACGGTGTCGAGCGCGAACGTCGCGAGCAGCCGGTCAAAAGCAGCGTGGGCTCGCGCCTCGTCGAAGCCGTCGAGTGCCCGACCTAGGTCGTCACCGACCGGCTCGGGCAGTGTCGTACTCCCGGCGCTCGACCCAGTCGGCTGCTCGATCTCGGTGAGGGCGAGTCGGGCCGCCTCGGCAGCCGAGATGCCGGTGGAGAGCAAGCTGACCATGCGCCGGACCCGGTGCTCGTCTGCCTCGCCGTAGAGCCGAAAGCCGCCCTCGGTCCGGTCCGGGACGAGCAAGCCGTAGCGCCGCTCCCACGCACGCAGCAGGTCGGCGCTCACACCGACGCGGCGGCTCAACTCACCGATCCGCAACTGAGGGGTGTCGGCCGGCTGCATCAGGTAAGTCTACAGACATTGGACAAACATTTGACAGCAAGAGCAGAGGTCTGTACATTACCTGGACAAAATCGGGACAGGAGGACTACCATGGCACAGCGCGTAGGAACGATCGGCGCCACCACAGCAACCCGCGAGGGCACGGCACGGCTGCTTCTCTTCGCCGCAGCAGCGATCTCGTTCGTGCTCTCCGTCTCGCTGTGGTTCGCGGGATCGAAGCTGCAAGGGATCTTCGTCGGCCTCTGGGTTCCCTCGATCCTCTCGCTCGGCGGGATCGTGCTGCCGCGGAGCGACCGGTCATGAGCAACATCGGTCTCTTCGCCCTCGGCGCGGCCGTCACGCTCCTCGTCGCCTCGTCGGTCGCACTCCTCGTCTGGGGAGCGATTCTCGACGGTCGCGACGAGACCGAACGCCGCGCCGCTGACAACGAGTCCTCGCCCAATCTGCTCTCTGAGCAGCAAGCGTTGCGCGTCGTCGATGCCGCCTAGGGGGGACGGTCAGCCAGATCGATGGGCGTGACGATGACGGAGCACACGACGGCGCGGCGCCGCACGACCGAGCTCGCGCGCCGCATCGAGGTGGGTGGTGTCCTCACCGCCTTCAAGGCCGCGGCCGAGCTGCGCCGAGCCCCAGGAGACGACGATCTCCCCGTTCTGCTCACCCTGATGCAGCACGGCGACACGCTCAGCCGGCTCGCATCGAGTCATGCGCTCGGTCGACGCGAGGACATCGCCATCGACCACGCGCTGCTCGCGCGGTTGGACGACAAGGAGCCGAGCGTGCGCGAAGCAGCAGTGCTCGCCTACACCGAGCGGGCGTGCTTCACACCCGCGATACCGGCACTCGGCCGGGAAGTCGCCGCCGGCGGCTTCGGCGGGATGCTCGCGGAACTTGCGCTCGAAGAATGGTTCCGCGCAGCGCCACAGCTCGCCGGTCCGCTCCTTGAACGCGAGATCGAACGCGAACCGAACGCCCAGACCCGTGCCCGGTTTGCAGCAGTCCTACAAGTGCCAGATCGCACCCTGAGCGCAAGCCGGCGCCGTAATGGCGGCGCCGAGAGTCGCGGTCTTCGGATCGGCCAGGTGTTCCTCCAGGGGCGCCTCGACGGTGAGCTCCGAGAAGCGGGCGCGGGAGACGGCGGCGGGCTCGCAACCCTCACCGTTCACCTATCGCGAGCGCTCGGCCGCCGCCCTGAGATCGACCACGCCGTCACGATCACTCGCGCATTCGCCGACACATCTGCGGCGGCGACACACGAGGTGTTCCACGAGCCCCTTGACGACCACGCCTCGATCGAACGCGTTCCGTTCGGGCCTCCGGGCTACCTCGCGACGGCCGACATGTGGCCGTATCGTCTCGAAGCCGAACGCGCCCTCGAGCACACCCTCAGCCGGCTGATGCCCCTGGACGTCGTCCACCTCCGCTTCGCGGACGTCGGCACGTTCGCCGCCGCCCGCGCCTGCCGCCGCCTCGGGATCCCCATCTGCTTCACGCTTGCGCCGGACCCGCACTCCACCATCCGTGCCGCCGAGCATGCAGGAACGTTGAATCGCGCAACCTTCGCCGAAGCCGATCGGCGCGACCACTATTTGTTTCGCGCCCACCTCGTCGAGACGATGCTCGAGCGGGCCGAAGGCCTGGTGTTGTTCCCGAGGCCCAACGCCCATGCCGATCTGGCTGAGCTCCTCGGCGTCGACACGCGCCGGTCGAGCACGGGCCGGTTGCGGACGATCCCCGAGGGCATCTCGCTCGAGACAGTCGACCGGGCTGCGCGAGCGCACGAGGCAGACCACGAGCCCGCAGTCCGATCAGACCTCCGCCGGGCGATCGGTGCGCTTCCCCGCGAGCGCGCCGGGCTGCCGCTGCTGATCTCCGTCGGGCGGCTCCACCGCGTCAAGGGATTTCACCGGCTGCTCGAGGCCTGGGCAGGTGACCCGTTGCTCTTCGAGTCGTTCAATCTCGCGATCGTCGGAGGCAATCTCCAAGCGCCGACCGTCGAGGAGCAGATCGTGCTGCAGTTGCTGGCCGATGGCGTGGCCCGTCATCCAGCCGCCAACTCCGGCCTGCTGGTGCTCGGTCATCGCTCGCACGACGAGGTTGCCGAGCTGCTGCGGACGGCGCTGTCCGGCCTCGACGGCGCGGTGGCGGCCGGCGGTGTGTACGCATGCGCAAGCGACAAGGAGGAGTTCGGTCTCGCGTTGCTCGAGTCGCTCGCCGCCGGCCTGCCCGTCGTTGCTCCACAGACCGGCGGCCCGGCGACGTACGTCGAAGATCGGGTGACCGGCTTTCTCGTCGATACGACGCGCGTCGGCGAGCTTCGCCGTGGCCTGACGGAGGCTGCAGCCGTCCGCAACGACCCGGCGCGGGCGGTGCGCGCGTCGGAACGGGTTCGCAGTCAGTTCTCGATCGACACGATGGCCGAGCGGTTGGCGTCGCTCTATCTCGACCTCGCGAAGTCGCGCCAACTGGAGCAAGCGGCATGAGAGCGCTGATCCTGAGCCCCGATTACGCGTCGCACTACTTTCCGCTCTCAGCGCTCGGTCGAGCACTCGAGCGTCGCGGCCACGACGTCGTGATCGCAACCGGCCCTTCGCTCGCCCCCCGCGTGCATGAGGATGGCTTCGAGCATCGGGATCTCGTGCTTGGCCCGGGCAACAACTCCGGCCTGCTGCGGGCCTCGGAGCAACCGGCAGGCGAGGGCGCGGGCGTCGAGGCTTTCCTGTCCGCGACCCGTGCCGGGATGATCGCGACGCTCCGTTACCAGGCCGAGTCGCGCCTGCGCGATCTGCTCTGGCAGCCGCAGGAGGTGACAAACAGGCTGCGCGAGATCGTCACCGACGTCAAACCGACGGTCGTCGTCTCAGACCAGCTCTCTTTCGGCGCGACGCTCGCCCTCCGAGCGCTGGGACAACCGTACGTCTCGTTTCATCCCGGCCACCCGAGCGCGATCCCCGGACCAGGCGAGATCTTTGGCTTCCCGGCGCTCCGACCGCACGAATTCGCGGCTTCCGAGACCGAGTTGTCGGAGCTCTGGAAGCTGTGCGCCGAAACCTCGGCCCGGTTCACGAGGGTCTTCAACACGATGCTCCACGCCCTCAACCCCCAGGCATCCCCCGTCGCCTCTGGCCTATCGGTCACCTCACCGCTTCTCACGCTTCTCAATTACCCGGCGCAGGTCGGCGCATACCGACGCGCACTCCTACCGGCGACGGCGCAGTTCATCGGCGCATCCGTCCGGGCCGAGCACGCGCGCGAAGCCGAACCCCTCGGCCTCCTCGAGCGT
>JAYUEQ010000087.1:0-12758 GCA_043739205.1 Thermoleophilia bacterium | reverse complement strand
GGCGAGATGATTGCCGCGCCCAGGCCCTGCAGCGCGCGTGCGCCGATCAGCACGCCCTCGGACCAGGCGAGTCCGCAGAGGAACGATGCAACGGTGAAGAGCGTCACGCCGACGTAGAACACGCGCCGCCTTCCGAGCAGGTCGGCCGCACGACCGCCGAGCAGCAGGAAGCCGCCGAATGTGATCGCGTAGGCGGTGATCACCCACTGGAGGTTCGTCTCGGAGAAGTGCAGCGACTTGCCGATCGACGGCAGTGCCACGTTCACGATCGAGACATCGAGGACGGTCATGAAGAAGGCCGCGCAGACGACTGCGAGCGCCTTCCACCTGTTGGGATCGGGCATGCGAGGGCTCCTGGTTATGAGAAGGGACGGGGGGTGGCGGAGACTTTGGGAATCGAAACGCGCGCGACCGTGGAGAATTCCTGCGGCCGGCACGCCTGGCAGATGTTCGCATCGCAGGCGACCGAGAGGAAGATGAACGCCTCCTCGATCGAGAAGCCCCACTGGTCGACGAGGAAGCGGGCACCTTCTTCGACGGCCCGGTCGAGCGCCTCCATGAAGTCCGGGCCCGCGGTTCCGTGCACGACCCACCGCGAGGGAAGCTCCGTCACGGGCCACGTCCCTTGCTTGCCCTTCAGCAGCCCGACGCGGATCGTCACCTCTCCCGCGATCTCGACACCCGTGAAGCACACCTCGCCGTCGCCCATCGACGCATGCATGTCGCCGATCGCGAGCATGCCGCCCGGCTGGCGAACCGGGAGATAGACCTTCGCTCCCGGCCCGTGCAGGTGGTTGTCGAGGTTCCCACCGTGCTGTCCCGCGTAACCGTTGAAGATCGTCTCGCTCTCGGTCGCGACGCCGATCACTCCGACCATCGGGCGTAGCGGGAACGAGATGCGGTCGCTCATGTAGACGGTGTCGCCCTCGACGCGAAAGACCTGCGTCAGCGGAGCCTGCACCTGATCGATCAACTGGCCGATGCCAGGGATGAGCGTCGCGAATCCGCGCTCGGCCGGACGAACCTCCAGCAGCTCGACGATCAGGGAATCGCCGGGCTCGGCACCGCGTACCGCGATCGGCCCCGTCGCCGAGTTGACGCGCTGAAAATCAATGGCGGTCACGAGGTCGGCCTCGCTCCGAATCTGGCCGGTGAAGCAGTCGTTCGTCTCGAGAGTGATCATGGAGCCCGGCTCGACCTCGAGCACGGGCTCCATGTTCGGTCCGAACGCCCAGACGACCTCGTCCCGTCCGATCCGGTAGGAGTTCGTCGTCGCCATCAGTTCGCTATCGCCGGCGTGTCCGGGACGTCGGCGCCGGTCACTTCGTCTTCGACGTAGATCCGCTCTCCTGCTCTCAGCGTCTCGGGCTGCGTCTGCCACAGCACGATGCCGATCAGCAACCCGGCGCCGATCCACGCGAGCGCGAACCAGGCGGCGTACCGATACGGGTAGGGCGGCAGCGGGAAGTACTGGTAGTACAGCGGGAACGCGAACAGTGCGATCCCCACGAGCGGGAAGATCAAGTGGAGGAACACGTTGAACTGCGCGCGCTTCTCGGTGAGATAGAAACGGATCGACCCGAGCATCACCAGCATGTACACGATGATCACGACGACGGTCGCCGCGGTCGCGAGCATGATGAAACCGTTCAGCGCACCCCACTTCCAGCCCATGATGAGCGACAGGGCGACCGCGATCACGGTATTGACGATGATTGCGACGTTCGGCGTCTTGAACTTCGGGTGCGTTCGCGCGAGCGCCTTCGGCGCGATGCCATTGCGGGCCATCGCATAGAAGACGCGCGTCGCAGCGTTGAAGCCCGCGTTCGAGTTCGCAACGATCGAGTTGATGATCGCGGCGAACACGAGCACCCAGCCGCCCGCCCAGAACACCTTGGCGAGTGCGCGCCATGGGTCAGCGCTCGCGCCGGCGGTCTTGACGAACGTATCGACTCCGCCCGACCCGATCACCCATGCGTACGAAAGCAGCACGTAGAAGAGGCCGATGCCGAGGCAGGAGTAGATAACCGCCCGCGGGACCGTGCTGCGCGGGTGCTTCGCCTCTTCGCCGAGCGGTGCCGCAGCCTCGAACCCGATGAACGCGAGGATCGCGAAGACCATGCCCTTGCCGACACCGGTGAACGCGCCCTCCGGTGCGTGGTTCGGATTGAACGGCTGCAGGCTCAGGTGACCGGTGTTCGAGAGCAGGATCCAGATCGCAAGCGCTGCGAAAACGCCGATCTCGAAGATGCCAAGGATCACGCCCGCCCGGGCGGAGATGCGGATGTCGCGGTAGGTGAGGAGGAACACGATGGCCGCTGTCAGCAGCACCCAGATCCACCACTGGCCCGAGTAATGCCAGCCGACCTCGTTCGCCATCACCTCGTGCATCGCCCAGCCGCACTCGAGAAAGAGGAACGGTGCGACGAGTGGTTCGAAGAGCAGGAAGAGCCACGCGACCATCCAGCCCACGTACGGGCCGAGGGTGCGCGCAGCGTAGGTGTAGAGGCCGCCTGCCGACGGCAGCTCTTTTGCGAGCTGGCCGATCGAGTTGGCGGCGAGCAAGCAGGCGGCGAGGGCCAGGCCGACCGAGAGCGGGAGCGCGGCGCCGGCGTGCGGCACCGAGATGTAGATCGAGTACGCGACCGCCGCGGCGGGCGCCATGTGCGTGATCGACTGGAACAGGACACCCGGGAGCCCGATCGAGTGCTCGCGCAGGTGGTCGAAGTCACGTCTACCGGCTGCTGAGCCAGCTTCCATTCTCGAACCTCCGAAGGATTCGTTGGGGTGCCGCGATCGTCTCAAACGCGGCGGCTGCCACCAAACCCCCTGCCTCTATTCCTAGTGCCGGAAGTGGCGGCGGCCCGTGAAGACCATCGCCGCACCGGCGGCCTCAACCGCGGCCACGACCTCCGCGTCGCGCTTCGAGCCGCCGGGCTGGATCACCGCTGCGATGCCCGCATCGAGTGCGATCTGCGGCCCGTCGGCGAACGGGAAGAACGCGTCGCTCGCGAGCACCGCTCCCTGCAGGTCGTGGCCGTGCTCGCGCGCCTTTTCGACGGCGATGCGCACCGAATCGACACGGCTCATCTGGCCCGCACCGACGCCGATCGTCTGCAGGTCGCGCGCGATCACGATCGCGTTCGACGAGACGTGCTTGCAGACGCGCCAGGCAAATAGGAGGTCGCCCCACTGCTGCTCGGAGATCTGGCCGGCGACGAGTTGCATCTCTTCGCGGTCTTGGATGTCGGTGTCGCGCTCCTGCACGAGCATCCCACCGAGCACGCGCTTGTAATCGCGCTCGCCGGGCGTCTCCGATCGGCGTTCGCCGTCGCAGAGGATCCGCAGCGCTTTCTTCTTCCGCAGCGCCTCGACGGCGACGCTGTCGAAGCCGGGCGCCATCAGCACCTCGACGAAGTGATCCGCGATCCGCGCCCCCAGCGCGCCCTCGACGTCGCGGTTGAACAATGCGACGCAGCCAAAAGCGGAGACTGGATCGGCCGCGAGGGCGCGCTCCCAGGCCTCCTCGATCGTCGCGGCGACGGCAACGCCGCACGGGTTCGCGTGCTTGACGATCACGACCGCCGGCATCACGAACTCGCGCAGCACCCGGCGCGCGCCTTCGAGGTCGACGAGGTTGTTGTAGGAGAGCGCCTTGCCGCCGAGTTGCTCGACCTGAGAGAGCAGGTGGCGCCGCGCGCCAACCTCGCGGTAGTAGGCGCCGGCCTGGTGGGGGTTCTCGCCGTAGGACAGGTCGGTGACCTTGCGCAACGCAAGCGTCAGTTGTTCGGGGAACGGCTCGGTGTCGCCGAACCAGTTCGCGATCGTCGCCTCGTAGACGGCGCTCGTCTCGAACGCCTCTCGGGCGAGCCGCCGGCGCGTCTCGACGGTTGTGTCGCCGTGCTCACGCAGTTCCGCGAGCACGTCCTCGTACTGCTCGGGGTTCGAGACGACGGCGACGTGCGCGAAGTTCTTCGCGGCAGCGCGCAGCATCGACGGCCCACCGACGTCGATCATCTCGACCACCTCCGCCTCGGTCCTGCCGCGCTCGGCCGCGACGGTCGCGAAGGGGTAGAGGTTGACGCAGACAAGATCGATCGGCGCGATGTCGTGCTCGGCGAGCGTGTCGACGTGTTCTGGCAGATCACGCCGCGCGAGGATTCCTGCGTGGATGCGCGGGTGCAGTGTCTTGACGCGGCCGCCGAGCATCTCGGGCGCCTGCGTCACGGCCTCTACGGTCGTGACCGCGAGCCCCTGCTCCTCGAGATAGGACGCGGTGCCGCCGGAGGAGACGAGCTCCCAGCCGAGCTTGGCGAGGCCGCGCGCGAACGCGTCGATGCCGTCCTTGTCGTAGACGCTGATCAGTGCGCGGCGAGACACAGGTCCTTCACCACCTGCGGCAGCAAGCGATGCTCGACCGCTTGGATCCGCTCGACGAGTGTTTCGCGCGGCTCGACGGGCACGTCCTCCTGCACGATCAGCGGACCCGTGTCGAGCCCGTCGTCGACGTAGTGAACGCTCACGCCGGTCGTCTCGACCCCCGCGGCGAGCGCGTTGTCGATCGCGTGCGCGCCGGGAAACGCCGGCAAGAGCGACGGGTGGACGTTGATCACCCGCCCGGGAAACCTCTTGAGAAATGGCGCTGTGAGCAGGTGCATGTAGCCCGCGAGGACGACGAGCTCGACGCCGTGCTCCTCGAGCCACGTCGCCATCACGAGATCGCGTTCGGCGCGGTCGGTGTGGCAATCGAGGCCGAACGTCGCCGTGGGTATGCCCGCCTGGCGCGCACGGATCAGCGCGTAGGCGTCCTTCCTGTTCGCGGCGACTGCGCTCACCCGCAGCCCGGCGTCGAGCAGCGCCTGCAGGTTGGTGCCGTTGCCGCTGACGAGAACGCCGATCACCGGATCCGCCCGATCACGGTCTCGCCGGCCACCGGCTCCGCGACCACCGCGCACCAGCCGATCCCAAGGTTGAAAACGCGTCGCAGTTCGTCCTCGTCGACGTGGCGCGCGAGCCATGCGAACACCGGCGGCCGCTCCCAGGCGTCCCAGTCGAGCTCTGCGGTGTGCCCTTCCGGCACGACGCGCTCGAGGTTTCCGAGGATGCCGCCGCCCGTGACGTGCGCGAATGCCTTCGCGCGACCGCGCAGAGCGCGCGCGACGTCGAGGTAGAGACGCGTCGGTGCGAGGAGGTCGTCACCGTCGTAGTCCTCCGTCTCGAGTACGCGCCGCACGAGCGTGAACCCGTTCGCGTGCACCCCGGCGGAGGCGAAGCCCACGACCGCGTCGCCCGCTTCGATCGTCGAGCCGTCGATCAGATCGGCGCGGGCGACGACGCCGACGGCGGTCCCGGCGAAGTCGAGCTCGCCTTCGGCGTAGATGCCGGGCAGCTCGGCCGTCTCGCCCCCGACGAGTGCGACGCCTGCTTCGCGGCAGACGGCGGCCGCGCCCTCGACGAGTTCGGCGACCTCCTCGAGGTGGATCTCGTTGGCCGCTACGTAGTCGAGCAACATCAGCGGATCCGCGCCGCAGGTCAGGACGTCGTTGATGCAGTGCGCGGCGAGGTCGGCGCCGCAGTCGCGTAGGCGCCCACGGGCGCGGGCGAGGATCAGTTTCGTCCCGACGCCGTCGGTCGAGGCCGCAAGCAGCCGCTCGCTGTCGAGCGGATGGAGCCCGGCGAAGGCGCCGAAGCTCGTTGCCCCAGTCGACTCCACGGCCGCGCGCAGTCGTTCGACGATCGATCCGGCGGTCGCTAGTGAGACTCCTGCGGCGGCGTAACTGTTCTCCGTGCTCAGGGTGGCAGTGTACGACCCGGGCCGGTCAGCCGACCGGCCCGCAGCTTCGACCTCCCGGAGTTGCGCGATGACCAGGTTGGGAGTGGAAGAGCCGCACGTACCTATCCTTCGAAGCCGTGGACGCGCCGTCTCTGCTCACCCCGTGGACGTTCGAGCCGCTGCAGGTCGTCCCGACCGTGATCGTGGCGCTGCTCTATCTGCGACGAACGCGGACGCTTGCGCGCGAGGGTCGGCCCGCACCGGGCTGGCGCCAGTTCAGCTTCTGGACGGGGATCGTCCTCATTGTCCTCGCGCTCAACTCGCCGATCGACGCCCTCGGCGAGGAGCACTTCTTCTTCATGCACATGACGCAGCACGTACTGCTCGGCGATCTCGCGCCGCTCTGCTTCGTCGCAGGCATGACAGGGCAGATTCTGCGGCCGGTGCTCGCGCTGAGCGTCGTCGAGAAGCTGCGCGTGCTTTCGCATCCGCTGATCGCGCTGCCGCTGTGGGCGGCCGACCTTTACGTCTGGCATATCCCGTACCTCTATGACGCGGCGCTGCACCAGGCCGCGGTGCATGCGCTCATGCACTTCTGCTTCTTCACGTTCGGCTGCCTAATGTGGGAGCCGGTCGTCGAGACGCTGCCCGCGCCTGCCTGGTTCGGAACCGGCCCGAAGATCGGCTACATCTTCGCTGTGCGGCTGATCGAGACGATTCTCGGCAACATCTTCATCTGGTCTTCGAGCGCGTTCTACAGCGTCTACCGGCACGCGCCGCAGTGGGGGATCACGCCGGCACACGACCTCAATCTCGGCGGGATCGTGATGATGGCCGAAGGGTCTCTTGTGACGCTCGCTGCGCTCGTCTGGTTGTTCCTGCGCATGGCGTCGGAAGGGGAGTTGCGTCAGCGGTTGCTCGAGCAGGGTCTCGACCCCCGGCAGGTCAAGCGCGCGGTGCGCTACGGGCGCGCGGAGGATCTGGGCGCGCCGCGCTGAACTTCTCGCGGCAACCGCAACGAGGAGGAACACCGATGGAAGGCTCGGAGCAACGTCCGAACTACGGCCCCGGTCCCAACTGGCCGGCGGGTGCGCGCCTACCGATCCCCGGCAACGCCGAGTGGTTCTGGTGGGCTGTGACGTCCCTCGTGGTGGCGATCGTCGCGCTCGCCTCCGACAACGTGAACTCCGGCACCTGGGTGGAGTTCATGAAGTGGACGACGGCGGCGTACTTGATCTCCCGCGGCATCGCGAAAGCGTCCCGCGTGCTCGAACAGTAGTTAGACCGGCTCGAAACGAAGCTTCGCCGCGTCTGCCGGCACGCGCGTCGGATACTCGCGCGTCAGGCAGGCGCGGCACAGCGCGCTTGCGGGCCTGCGCGTCGCCGCCTGCAGCCCGTCGAGCGAGATGTACGCGAGGCTCGTTGCACCGATCGCCGCGCGGACCTCTTCGACCGTCGAATGGGCGGCGATCATCTCGTCCTCCGACGCAAGATCGATCCCGTAGTAACACGGCGAGATCACCGGCGGCGATGAGACACGTACGTGCACTTCGGCAGCGCCGGCGTCGAACAGCATCTGGACGATCTGCCGCGTCGTCGATCCGCGCACGATCGAGTCGTCGACGACGACCAAGCGCTTCCCGGCGACCTCCGCCAGCGGGTTGAACTTCATCCGGATTCCCTGCTCGCGCATGCCCTGCTCCGGCTGGATGAACGTACGGCCGACGTAGCGGTTCTTGATCAAGCCCTCGCTGAACGGGATGCCGGTGGCGCGCGCGAATCCGATCGCGGCCGGCGTGCCCGAGTCGGGGATCGGGAGGACAAGGTCAGCTTCGACTGGCGACTCGGCGGCGAGGCGCTCGCCCATGCGCACACGAGCGCCGTGCACCTCGACCCCCGCGAGTCGCGTGTCCGGGCGCGCGAGGTAGAAGAACTCGAAGATGCAGAGCGCGCCGTTCTGCTCCGAGTCAATTGCCTGGATCGAGTGAAGCCCGTCGTCGTCGACGATCACAAGCTCGCCGGGACGCACCTCGCGCTCGAAGGTCGCGCCGACCAGATCGAGCGCGCATGACTCGGACGCGACCACCGGGTCGTCGCCCAGCCGTCCGATCACGAGCGGCCGGAAACCGAACGAGTCCCGGAACGCGAACATCTTTCCGTCGGCGAGCCCGACCACGGTCGCGGCGCCTTCGAGCCGCGCCATCGCGCCGACGATCGCCTCTTCCAGCGGGCGTTCGTCATCGGCAATCAACGCAGCGATCACCTCGGAGTCCGAGGTCGACGCGAGCGGCTTGCCGACCTGCTCGCGCAGCGCCTCGGCGTTCACGAGGTTGCCGTTGTGGCCCAGTGCGACGAGCCGCTTTCGGCCGCGATGGAGCAATGGCTGGGCGTTCTCCCACGCGTTGCCGCCGGTTGTCGAATAGCGGGTGTGGCCGATCGCGTAGTCGCCGCGGAGACCGGAGAGCGTGCGCTCGTCGAAGACCTGCGGTACGAGCCCGAGGTCGCGCACGGCGGTGAGGCGGCCGTTCTCCGAGACTGCGATGCCCGCCGACTCCTGTCCGCGGTGCTGCAGTGCATAGAGCCCGAAGTACGACAGGCGCGCGACGTCGCGGCCCGGCGCGCGGACCCCGAACACGCCGCACATCAGGCAACCCTCCCGAGCTCGACCACGCCGTCCCAGTCTGGCTGGTCGGTTGCCGCAACGATGACGCCTTCACCCACTTTGTGTTGACTCAACACAAACTCCGAGCCCGACCACGCTGCGGCCTCGGCCAGTGCGAGCTCGAGGCCTCCGTCGGAGACGTCGTGCGCAAGCGAGAAGCGGTGGGCGTTCTCCCAGACGAAGCGGACGAGCGGCGCACCGCGGCCCGGCAGGAAATAGAGCGTGTCGCCGCTCTGCCACTTCGACGGGATCGCCGTCACGTCGCGGACGAGCCCGACACAGCCGACGACGGGGGTGGGCGGGATCGGGCTGCCGCCCGTCTCGTTGTAGAGCGACACGTTCCCCGAGACGACGGGGACGCCGAGCTCCTCAGCCGCCTGCGAGATGCCCTCGATCGCCTGCTCGATCTCCCAGCCGATCTCAGGCTTCTCGGGGTTGCCGAAGTTGAGGCAGTCCGTGAGCGCGAGGGGCTCACCGCCCGCACAGGCGACGTTCATCGCCGCTTCCATCACGGCTCCCCAGCCCGCCGCGAACGGATCGCGCTCGCCGAGACGTGGGCCGTCGAGCGAGACGGCGATCCCGCGCGTCCCGTCGATGCGGAGGACGGCTGCATCGAAGCCTGGCCGGCGAACGGTGCGTGAGCCAACGAGGTGGTCGTACTGCTCGAACACCCACGTCTTGGGCTCGTGATTGATCGCTGCGACCGGTGCCGCCTCGACCGCGTGTGGCGTTGTTTCGACCTCGTACCGCGGGCATTCGTCGGTGAGCAACGCAGCGGGAATCGCCCCGACGACTTCGTCGTCGAAGAAGCAGCGCAGCTCGCCGTGGTCGGTGACTTCGCCGATCACCGTGCACGGCAGCTCCCAGCGCTCGCACACGGCGCGGACCTCGTCGATCCGCTCCGGTGCGACGACCGCGACCATCCGCTCCTGCGACTCGGAGATCATGATCTCCCACGGCTCAAGGTCTGATTCACGTAGCGGCACACGATCGAGATGCACGTCGACCCCGACCTCGCGCGCCATCTCCGAGAGCGACGACGCGAGTCCCGCGGCGCCGCAGTCCTGCAGCGAGATGACGAGGTCCTGCTCGACGAGCTCGAGCGACACCTCGATCAACGCCTTGCCGCGGAACGGATCGCCGATCTGGACTGAGGGGCGCTTCTCGTCGGAGCCTTCGAGGTCCTGCGACGCGAGCACGGAGGCCCCTCCGATCCCGTCGCGGCCTGTGAACGCCCCGTAAAGGACGAGCGCGTTGCCCGGCCCCTGCGCTTTTGCCGACAGAACTCGCTCCGTCGGCAAGAGACCGACACACATCGCGTTGACGAGCGGGTTGAGCGCGTAGGCCTCGTCGAATGCGCACTCACCGCCCACGTTCGGGACGCCGACGCAGTTGCCGTAGTGGCCGATACCGGCGACGGCACGCTTGAAGTGCCAGTCGGGCGCGCCGAAGCGCAGCCCGTCGAGGAGTGCAATCGGCCGCGCGCCCATCGCGATGATGTCGCGCAGGATCCCGCCGACGCCCGTCGCCGCGCCCTGAAACGGCTCGACGGCAGACGGATGGTTGTGTGACTCCGCTTTGAAAGCGACCGCGACCCCGTCGCCGAGGTCGATCACGCCGGCGTTCTCGCCCGGCCCCTGGAGGACGCGCGCGCCGCTCGACGGCAGCCGCTTCAGCAGGCGCGCCGAATGCTTGTAGCCACAGTGCTCCGACCAGAGGAGCGAGAAGACCGCGAGCTCGAAATCGTTCGGCAACCGCGCGAGCAACTCGCGGATACGGTCGAACTCCCAGTCCGTCAGACCGAGGGCACGATGCAGAGGCTGCTCGGCGACCGGGCTCAGGGGGCCAGTGTACCCGGGGCCTCTGACGGCCCCCGGGAAGGTGTGACCGGCGCCGCTCGTTGACCTCACAGAATCGCTGCGCTCCAGGTTGTATGTCGAGATGACTCGCCGCTACCTCACGATGCTCGTGCTGCTCGCCCTCGTGTGGGGCAGTTCGTTCATGTTCATCAAGGTCGCCGTTCGGGATCTCAACCCGGCGACCCTCGTGCTCGGGCGGCTCGGCGTCGCGGCGCTGACGCTTGGCCTCGTCGTTCCGCTCGTCCTGGGCGGCAAAGTGACGCTCGCGGAGTTGCGCGCCCAGTGGCCGTGGCTCGTCGTCGTTGGGCTGCTGAACACGGCGGTGCCGTTCTGGCTGCTCTCCTGGGGTGAGACGCGCATCGACTCCGGCCTCGCATCGATCATCCAGGCGTCGGTGCCGATCTTCAATGCGCTTCTTGCATTCGGGTTCTTCCACGAGCAGCGCGTCACGGGGCGTCGCCTCGTCGGCGTTGCGGTCGGTTTCGTCGGGGTGGCGCTGCTCGTCGGCGCGCAGCCGCAGGGGAAGATTCTCGGTGCGCTGGCAGTCGTCGGGATGGCGACCTGTTACGCCGCCGGTGGCCTGCTCGCGAAGCATCATCTCTCGGATGTGCGCCCGCAGGCCGTCGCGCTTGGCACGACCGTCGTCGCTGCCTTCGCGCTGCTGCCGGCGGGCGTGATCTTTGCGCCGAACCACGTTCCCGGGTGGAAGCCGATCGGGTCGGTCGTCTTTCTGGGCGTCGTCGGGACCGCGTTCGCCTACTTGCTCTTCTACACGATCATCGCCGGCGCAGGCGCTGCGTATGCCTCGTTCGTGACGTACCTCGTTCCACCGGTCGCGCTCGCCTACGGCGCAGTGTTCCTCGGCGAGAGCATCGGGGTGGCGGCGATCGCCGGGCTCGTGTTGATCCTGACGGGCGTTGCCCTCGGCACCGGTCGCAGGCGCCGGGTGCCGCGTCATGGTGCGCTGGTTGCAGCTCCATCCAAACCGACGTGATCACGCTCCGTCGCGCTACCGCCGAGGACGTCGACTGGCTGCTCGCGTTGTTGACGCATGAGGACACGGAGCCGTTCCTCGGCGGTCAGCGCGCGCTCGACCGGGAAAGCATCAGCGCCGAGATCCAGCGTTCGCTCGAGGAGCCCGAGCGATTCGGGCGCTTGATCGTCGAGTCGGACGGCGAGCGCGCGGGCCATATGGGCTTCGAGGAGCGCAGCGCCGTGCACCGCATCGCGCACATCGGCGGGCTCGCGGTGCATCCGGACTTTCGCGGGCGCGGCGTCGCGGACGAAGCGGCGCGCCAGTTGCAGCGGTACTTGTTGGTCGACCTCGACTTCCATCGGATCCAGCTCAAGTGCTACGGCTTCAACGAGCGCGCGATCCGCCACTCGGAACGCGCGGGGTTCATTCGCGAAGGCGTGGAGCGCAGGGCCTATCTGCGTCACGGCGAGTGGCAGGACGCGGTGCTCTTCGCGCTGCTCCGTGAGGATCTGGACGAATGACCGCCGCCCTCTAGGATGCGGCCATGACCAGCCGCTATCTGCACACGATGCTCCGCGTCACCGACCCGGAGCAGAGCCGGGCGTTCTACGAGGCGCTCGGGATGGAGTTCCGTCGCGAGTCACCGATCGTGCGCAACGGTGAGCTCGAGGCGACGCTCTACTTCTACGCCTTCCCCGGCCAGGACGAGGAGCTCGAGCTGACGTTCAACCACGACGGCAGTACCTATGAGCTCGGAACGGCCTACGGCCACGTCGCGATCGGCGTCGACGACCTCGACGCTACGCTCGCAAGCCTCGCCGACCAGAGCATCGAGCCCGAGAAGCCGCCGTATCAGGTGCGCGACGGCGGCTCATGGCTGTGCTTCGTGCGCGATCCGGACGGCTACCGGATCGAGATCATCGGTCGCAGCGAGGAGTAGATTCGCAACCCGCGACCAGAGAGCCAGCGTCACTCGCCCGGCCGAGCCTGGAGCGACTACGCGATCTCAGCGGCCAGTCGCTCGACTCCCGCAGGTCACCATTTCTCCGAACCGCGAATCTCGATTCGCGTTCCGCTCTTTAGGTGCGGTCGATCCTCGAGGCGCCGTCAACGGACGGCGAAGATGCGCCAGGGCTCGTTGATGCCTTTGAGTTCGTGTTCGCCGCGGTCGTCGAACTGAAGTCCGGAACCCGCCACGAGATCCTTGACCGTGCTCGAGGTGAGCACCTCGCCGGGACCAGCCAGGGACGCGATGCGTGAGGCGATCGACACCGCGACTCCGACGACCTTGCCGTCACTCAGCTCACACTCGCCCGTGTGAACACCTGCCCGCACTTCGATCTCGAGCGCCCGCAGTGATTGCCCGATGGCGGTCGCGGCGTGAACGGCGCGCGCGGGGCCGTCGAACGAAGCGAAGAATCCGTCGCCGGCCGTATCGAGTTCGCGCCCCTCGAACCGGGCGAGCTCTCGTCGGACAGCAGCGTGATG
>JAYUEQ010000086.1:0-7096 GCA_043739205.1 Thermoleophilia bacterium | reverse complement strand
CTGCGGGATCGTCTAATGGTAGGACGCCGGACTCTGAATCCGGTAGTCTAGGTTCGAGTCCTAGTCCCGCAGCCTTTGAAAAGCCCCGCAAACGCGGGGCTTTTGTTTTCTCAGCGGGCGACTGCTTTAACTGCTTGGAGCTCGCGCACGGTGAGCGGCAACCGGACGACGAACGTCGTTCCCTCGCCGACGCTGCTCTCCACATCGACGGTGCCGCCATGGCTCTCGATGATCGCCCTGACGATCGCGAGGCCGAGCCCGGTTCCCTGCACCGCGGCGCGCGTCGCGCTGCTCGTGCGGAAGAAACGTTCGAACAGCTGCACCTGCTCGTCGTCGGAGATGCCGACTCCCGTGTCCAAGACACTGATGACCGCGGTCTCCGCCGCTCGGGAGACGCGCACATCGACCCGGCCGCCCGCCGGCGTGAACTTGATTGCGTTGGAGATCAGGTTGTCGAAGACCTGCGCGAGTCGCATCCGGTCGCCGCGGACAACCAGCCCGTCTTCGACGTCGAGGTGCAGTTCGATCTTCGACGCCTCAGCCCGAGGGGCAGCCGCCTCGACCGACTCAACCGCCGCGTAGGCGAGCTGTACCGGTTCCAACTCGAGCGTCAGTTTGCCGGCGTCAACCTGAGCCATGAACAGGAGATCGCTGACGAGCCCGAGCAACCGGTCGGCGTTGCGGTCGACGATGCCGAGCATTCGCTCCTGCTCCTCGTCGAGGTCGCCGTCCTCGCGCACAAGCTCGAGGTAGCCACGGATCGAGGTGAGCGGTGTGCGCAACTCGTGCGAGACGGACGCGACAAAGTCGTCTTTCATCCGATCGAGCTCGCGCAAGCGCTCGTTCTGTCCGGCGAGCTCGTTGACGAGCGCGTCGCGCTCAGCCTCAGCCGCCCGGCGATCGGAGATATCGCGGGCGATAGTCGAGATCCCTCGCACCACCCCTTTGCCGTCGCGCACGGTCGACACCGTCAAGGAGACCGGGATGATCGTGCCGTCCTTCCGCACGCCGGTCGCCTCGTGCGGTTCGACCGTCACACCAGCCGCGAGGGCGGCGAGCATTTCGTCGACCACGGCATGACGCTCGGGCTCGACGATCGCGTGAATCCGTTGTCCAATCATCTCGTCGGCGCGGTAGCCGTACAGCCGCTCGGCCGCTCGGTTCCAGCTGACGATCCTCCCGTCGAGCATCGACGCCGTGATCGCATCGTCGGTCGACTCGACGATCGCCGCAGTCTCCGCGAGCCTTTCGTTCTTCGCACGAACCTCGCGGCGGAGGCGTTCGCCCTCTCGCTCACCGGCGGCGAGACGGCTGAGCACGACCAGCGCGATCAGGCCGATCAGCCCGATCAGCGGGAAAGATTGCAACTCGTGGCCCGTGAGGTGCTCGGCGAGCGCAAGTCCCGGCGACACCATCAGCACCACGCCAAGAACCGCGATGTAGGCGCGCCCAAGCCGGCGCCTGGGCTCGTGGGTTTCCTGCCACATGGTCGTCCTATCGGCAAATGCCGGGGGGAGCGCTCGACCGAAAACGGTCGACTTCTTCCTCAAAAGGGGTAGCCGGTCAGCGCGCCAGCGTGGCGAGGCGCTCGATCCCGTCGTCGATCTGCTCCTCCTCGACGAGGCTGAACGACAGTCGCACGCTGTCCGCCCCGTGGCCGTCGGCGAAGAACCGAGAGCCTGGAACGATCCCCACCCGGCTCTCGATAGCTCGTCGCGCGAGCTCGGTCGTGTCGACACCCGGAAGGGTCAGCCACGAGAAGAAGCCGCCGTGCGGCGTCGTCCACCGCGCGGTCGCCGGCAGCGAACGCTCGAGTGCTGCGAGCAGCCGCGCACACTTCCGCTCGTAGAGCGCTCGTGCACCGACCAGTTGCTCGTCGATCCAGCCGCGGCGCTGGAACTCTTCGAACAGGCGCTGGCCGAACGCGCCCGCGCACTGGTCGGTCGTCTGCTTGGCGGAGACGAGTCGCGCCGCGACCTCGGGCGGAGCAAGGGCCCAGCCGAGCCGCACTCCCGGGAACAGCGTCTTCGACGTGGTGCCCGCCTGGATGACGACGTCCGGCGCAAGCGACCACAGGCTCGGCAGCGCGTCACCGTCAAAACTCAGCTCGCGGTAGGCGACGTCCTCGACGATCAGAAACCCATGTGCACGCGCGAGCTTCACGAGTAGCTCCCGCCGCTCCGTCGACAGGGTCACGCCGGCCGGGTTCTGGTGGTCCGGGATCGTGTACACGAGTTTCGGCTTGAGCCCGTGCCGCAGGCGGTGTTCGAGCTCGTCGACCTGCAGCCCGTCGTCGTCGAGTGGCACCGTGTCGAGCCTCGCCTCGAAGCTGCGGAACGCCTGAATCGCGCCGAGGTAGGTCGGGCCTTCGACGACGACGAGGTCGCCGGTGTCGAGAAACGACTTGCCAACGAGCTCCAGTGCTTCGATCGCGCCACTGGTGATCACGAGCTCGTCGGCGGCGGGGCGCCGACCCTGCTGGCCCTCGATGCGATCGGCGAACGCGTCGAGCGCACCGGCCAGCCCGCGGGTGGGTGCGTACTGGAACGCGGCCGCCTCACCGGTCGCTGCGAACTCTCCGAGCAACGCCGAGACGCGCTCGCGCGGGAAGGTCACCGGATCCGGGAAACCGCCTGCGAACGAGATCACGTCCGGCACCCCGAGCAGCCCGAGCACCGCGGCGATCCCCTCACTCGCCTCGCCACGCGTGCGAGCCGCGTACAGCGCCTCCCAGCGATCGGCCTCCGGCGTTACCGCCACGTGGCGATGCTAACGGGCTAGACCGGTTCGACGGCGACGTCGCGCGGCAACGGCCGCATGTTCAGCAGTGCCGAGCGGCGCAGCGTGCGGAGCTGGTCCGGCGTCTCGAAGCTAGCGACGACCGCAACGGCCCTGGGCGTCGCGGTGCCGTGCGAGACCTCCCCGCGCACGATCCCTCCGGCGATCACGCCCAGGACAAGCACGGCCGCGACGGCGATCGAGGCAAGGAGGCGGCGAGGCGAGCGCGGCAGATCGACCGCGATCGGCGTGACCCGCTCGAGCGGTGCAGACCGCAGCACCGCGGTCGAGGCGTCGAAGCCGGCGGCAAGCTCAGAGCAGCCGGCGCAGCGCGCCAGGTGCGCATCGAGCAACGCGCCCTCGAGCTCCGACAGCTCACCATCGAGGCGCAGCGACACCCAAAAGCGAGCGCGCTCACAGAGATGACCCGATTCATCCATCAAATGCGTCAGACGAGCCTCCGAAAGAATAGTTAGCCACGTTATCGATCATGGCCGCGAAACCTTTAGCGGTCATAAGAAGACGCAACTGCGCCGCGGTTTCTTCCCTCCGGAAGCGCGCGCGCTAGACAGCAGCGACGGCGGGCACGAGCCCGGTCACTGCGAGTGCCGCTTCGAGCGCACGCTCGAGGGCATAGAGCGGGAACGGCTTGACGAGATACGCCGCCGGCTTGAGATCGAGCACCTTGGCATCTGCCGGGTAGATGCTCGTGAAGAGCACGGGCACGTTCCGCGCGCGGAGGTTGCGCGCGACCTCCAGGGCCGAGGCCTCGCCAGGCTCGATCACCGCGGCGTCAACACCGATGTGCTCGACGTCACCGCCCATAAAGGCGATCGGTTCGTGCCCGAGACGACGGACGACGAGCTCCAGCAGAGCGCTGATGTCGTCGTGCGGTTCGCAGATGAGTACCCGTGCCACAGGCCAAGAATCGACGACCGCCGCAGGGATTGGGCTTCCGGGATGGTATGAACCCCGTATGAACGCCCGCCCCAGGGTTCTCGTCGTCGACGACGACGAGGACATCAGGACCCTCGTCCGCGAACTGCTCGAGCGCGCTGGGTACACCGTCGACGAAGCCGAGAACGGCCGTGCGGCGCTCCGCCACCTGTTTTCGAACGCTCCGGCGCTCGTGATCCTCGACGTCACGATGCCGGATCTCGACGGCTACCAGACCCTCGAGCGGATCCGTGATCTCTCAGACGTGCCGGTGATCATGCTCACCGCCCGCACCCAGGAGCTCGAAAAGGTCCGCGGTCTGGCAGCCGGCGCCGACGACTACGTCGCCAAGCCCTTCGGGCGGCAGGAGCTCCTCGCACGCGTCCAGGCGCTCCTGCGGCGCTCGGGCGGCAAGACCGAGGTGCTGGAGGCCTACCAGGACGACTTCACGGAGATCGACTACGCACAGCGGCGCGTCAGGGTGCAGGGCCGTGACGTCCAGCTCACGCCGCTCGAGTTCAAGCTCCTCGCAGCGTTCGTACAGAACCCGAACCAGGTGCTGTCACGCGACCAGCTGCTCGAGCTCGTCTGGGGCGACCCATACGGCGTCTCCGGCGACCAGGTCAAGCTCTACGTCGGCTATCTGCGGCGGAAGCTGATGCCGGACGCACCGGACGAGGCGCCGATCGAGACGGTGCGCGGATTCGGCTACCGCTACCGCAAGACACAGACCTAGCGGTCTCTAACCGAGTAGCTCCTCGACTTTCGCAACGAGGTCCTGCGCCTTGAACGGCTTCGCGAGGTACGCGTCTGCCCCCGCGTCCAGCCCGCGGGTGACATCGCTCTCCTGCACGCGGGCGGAGAGCAGGATCACCTTCATCCCGCGCAGCGCTTCGTCTGCGCGCAGCGCTGCGAGCACTTCGTAGCCCGTGCGCTTCGGCATCATCACGTCGAGGACTGCAAGCAGCGGCCGCCGCGCCCGCGCGATCTCGACCGCTTCTTCGCCGTCAGCCGCCGTCGCAACCTCGAAGCCGGCCCGCCGCAGGCGAAGCGAGACGAGCGAAAGGATGTCCTCATCGTCGTCGGCGCAGAGCACGAGCCGGGTGTCGGTCACGTATTCACCGGTAGCTCGACGATAAAGGTCGTGCCTTCGCCCGGGGCGCTGTCGACGCCGATACGGCCGTCATGGGCGTCCACGATCGCCTTGGAGATGTAGAGCCCGAGACCGGTGCCCTGGATCTGCCGTTCGAGCGCCGACTGCGCGCGGAAGAACCGCTCGAACAGCCGCTCGCGCTCCTGATCGGGGATCCCGATCCCGGTGTCGGATACCTCGATGCGGATCGCTTCGGGACGCAGGGCCAGTCGCACCTTGACGAGCCCGTCCCGCGGCGTGAACTTGATCGCGTTCGAGACGAGGTTGTCCAGGAGCTGTGCGAGCTTTGCCGGCTCGCCCATGATCTCCGGCACGTCCTCGACCTCGACCTCGAGCCGTACCGACGCCGCCTGGGCGCGGGGCCGCGCCGAGTCGACGCACTGCTCGACCACGTGCCGCAGGTCGACCGGCGTCCGTTCGAGCTCGAGCCGGCCGTATTGCAGCCTGGCGGCAAAGAGCAGATCGCTGACGAGCGCGAGCAGCCGTTCGGCGTTCCGCCCCACGATCGCGAGGTGACCGAGCTTCTCGGGACTCTCCTCTTCCTCCTGCAGGAGCTCGACATAACCGGCGATCGACGTCAGCGGCGTACGCAGCTCGTGCGAGATGCTCGAGACGAACTCGTCCTTCAGCCGGTCGATCTCGACGAGCTGTTCGTTCTGAAACGTCAGCAGCTGCTGCGCCTGCTCCGCCTCGCGACGTGCGACCCGCTCGGCCAACCCCGCGCGCTCCACTGCATGAACAAGGCCAGCGAGGCGCAGCAGGACCACCGCACCGAGCGCGGCTCCGCCGCACGCGATCACGAACGCATGCACCCGGTGATGCGCGACGCGCTCGATCAGGAGCGTGAGCGGCGCGGTCAACAGCGCTGCCGCGAGCAGGAGCAGGCGCGTTCGCGTGAGCCGGGGCAAGCGGCGGCGGTCCGGCACCGCAAGACGAGTCATCGACGGCTCGAGCGCAGCCGCAGCCCAAACCACGTATGAAGCGAGCCAAAGCGCGTCGATCCAGCTGCCGCCCTGGTAGCTATCGACGTTCAACCCGTAGATCTCGTCCGCTACGACCCACAGCGCGATGCTCATGAGCAGCAGGCGGTAGGCACGCGTACGTCCGCCCGGCCCGACGAGCAGCTGCGCGAACGCGACAAGCAGCAGGACGTCCATCGCGGGGTACGCCATCGCGACAAGACGCGAGAACTCGCTTCCGAACACCATGTGGTTGTACGGGTCGATGAAGAAGACCCATTGGACGAGGGCAACGCCGCTGAAGATGACGAGCGTGTCGAGGATCGCGGCGCGACTTGTCTGCCCACCGAGCTTCCGCAGGATCAGGAGCACGCCGAGCGCCAGCAAGGGGTAGCCGGCGAGATAGAAGGCATCCGCGATCGACGGCGACGGAGGCTCGCGGTCGAGTGACACCTCGTAGACCGCGAAGATCGCATCACCTGCGACCTGGCCGAGCAGGCCGAGGGCGAAGAGCTGCCAGGGGAGGCGCTGCCCACGAGGCAGGTTGCGGGTGCTCCCGACGTAGATCGCGACCACCGAGGAGAACCCGATCACGACGTAGAAAATCGACTGCGCGTCGCCGTGCTGTGGCAGCAGGAAATAGGCGACGATCGCAGCCGCCCCCGCGCCGAGGAACGCCCACGTGGCAGGCGCCGACCGAACGCGGGCCGCGACCGCCGGCATGGCGCGGCTGGTGAGGTAAGAGCTCGTCACGGAGTGCTTTTCGGCACCACCCTATGCCACCCTTTACCGGAGCCGATTGGCGCAGCTCGATTTGCCGTTCTATGCTCTCCCGGCAATTCCCCTGACCCCCCAGACAGGAGGACGAGTGAAGAAGCGCATTTACGCGGGCACAGGAGTGTCCGCGCTGGTCGCAATCATCGCGCTTGTTGCGATGGTGAGCGGGGCGGTTGCCCGGAGTGGCGCTACGCCGCTGCCGGCATCGTCGTGCTCTGCGATCCAGAATGCAGGCGGGAATCTGCTGATCGCCTCCGACCTGCCGCTGCAGGGATCGGGACGGACACAGACCTCCCAGATGACACGTGCAATCAAGTTCATCTTCACGCAGCACGGCTGGAAGGCGGGCAAGTACTCCATCGCCTACCAGAGCTGCGATGACTCGACTGCACAAGCAGGTAAGTGGGACTCGGGCAAGGCGTCGGCCAACGCGAACGCGTACGCACAGAACTCCAGCGTCGTGGGCGTTATCGGCACCTTCAACTCGGGTGCG
>JAYUEQ010000085.1:0-4244 GCA_043739205.1 Thermoleophilia bacterium | reverse complement strand
GCGGGCGGAGGTGCGCTCGTCTACCGGCGAACAGGGACGCGTCGCAGTCGTCGACCTGCTGCGCGCGCGCACGCGCCGCTACGAGGTCGTGTTCGTGCTCGGTCTCGAGGAGGGGTCGCTGCCGCGGCGCACGCGCACCTCGCCGTTTCTCGATGACGACACACGTCGCGAGCTCGGAGCGCGCCTCGAGCGTCCGGATCAGGTGAGCCGCGACCGCTACCTCTTCTACACGGCGTGCACACGCGCGACGAGGCGCCTCTACCTGGTGCGCGAAGCCGCAACCGACGACGGCGCGCCGCGCGAGCCGAGCCCGTTCTGGGAAGAGGTCGCAGCGGTGTTCGACGACGACGACGTCGCGCGTGCAACACAGCGGCGCGCGCTTTCATCGCTGACGTGGGGGCTCGAGGCGGCGCCGTCGGAGCGCGAGCGGCTGCGCGCTCTTGCGTTGCTCGCGGTCAGCGACCCTGAGGGCGCACGCGCGCTTGCCGATGCGAACGACTGGCAGCGCCGCCTCACACGCGCGCGCAACGCGTTGCAGCGGCAGACGCGGCTGACGAGCCCGGTGCTGCTCGACTGGTTCGGGAACAAGACCACCTTCGGCGTCACCGAGCTCGAACGCTTTGCCGATTGCTCGTCGGCGTGGCTTTTCGAGCGGATCGTCTCGCCGAAGACGATCGACGCCGAGGCCGACGCGATGCTCCGCGGTTCCGTAGCGCACAGCGCGTTGCACAAGTTCTACGCCGGGCTCCCAAAGGAGGTCGGGCACGACCGCGTCACACCGGAGAACATCGAGCGGGCGCGCGGCTTCCTGCGTCAGTGCCTCGACGATGCGATGCGGGGCGGCGTGCGCCTCGAGTTGACCGACCTCCAGGAGGCGGAGCTCGACGAGAGCTTGTGGAGCGACCTCCAGGGCTTCCTGGAGGACGAGGCAAAATCTCCGGTGGAGTTCCTGCCGCGCCGTTTCGAGGTCGGCTTCGGCTCCGACCGCTCCGCACCCGAGCTGCAGCGTGGCCTGCATCTCGGCGACAACCTCTACCTCAGCGGCAAGATCGACCGGATCGACGTCGATCCCTACAGCGCGCGCGGGATCGTGCAGGACTACAAGTCGGGGCGCACGGTGCACTCCGCGAAGCAGATCGACGACGAGCTGAAGCTGCAGATCCCGCTCTACATGCTCGTGCTGCGCGACCTCGTCGGGATCGAGCCGCTCGGCGGCGTGTATCGCGCGCTGGCGGGAGCGCGCATGACGCGTGGCCTGCTCCACGCCGAGGCCGCCGATGACCTGCCCGGCTTCCAGAAGAACGACTATCTGCCCGGGGAGGAGTTCTGGGCGCTCGTCGAGACCTCGCGCGACCGGGGGCGTGAGTACGCGCAGCGCATCCGCGCAGGCGACGTCACGCACGATCCGAAGGGCGGGACGTGCCCGACGTGGTGCGACCTCTGGACGATGTGCCGGGTGCCGAGACCTTGACGGCTCCGTTGAACGAGCAGCAGACGAAAGCGGTCGAGGCGACAGGCGAGGTCTTCGTCTCCGCTGGCGCGGGAACCGGCAAGACGAGCGTGCTCGTCGAGCGCTTCGTGCGCGCGGTGTGCGAACAGGGGCTCGATGTCGAATCGGTGCTCGTCATCACCTATACGCGGAAGGCCGCCGGCGAGCTGCGCGCTCGCATTCGCGCCGCGTTGCACGGCCGTGGCCGCGCCGATCTGGCGCGCAAGCTCGACGGCGCGTGGATCTCCACCATCCACGGCTTCTGCTCGCGCCTGCTGCGCACACACCCGTTCGCGGTTGGCATCGACCCCCGCTTCCGCGAGCTCGACGACGAGCACGGCGCGGTGATCCGCGGCGAGTCGTTCGAGCGTGCGCTTGCGTCGTTCTGTTCGACGCGAGATCCCGAACGGCTGCGGCTGCTTGCGACCTACAGCGCGCAGGGTTTGCGACGGATGCTCACCGGCGTCTACGAGACGCTGCGTTCCGCAGGTCGCGACCTGACGCTCGAGCTTGGCCCGCAGGCGAGCATCGCCGAGCGCCTCGAAGAGCTGCAGGTGGCGGCTCGCGCCCTGGCCGCCGATCCCGGAGCGACCGAGAAGCAGTTGCTCTCCGCGAACGCCGCTCTCGCACTCGGTTCGAATCCGGAGCAGATGCTCGACCTTGCGCATGTCCTCCCCGCGACCGGTGACCGCGCCGCGGCGTTCCGCGACGCGCGCGACCGGCTCGAGCAGGCGGCGTTCGACGAGCTCGCCGAGCGCGACAAGGATCTGTTGCAGGAGCTGCTCGACCTCTTCGCCGCCGAGTACGCGGCCGCCAAGCAGCGCGAGTCCGCGCTCGACTTCGAGGACCTGCAGCTGCTCGCCCGTGACCTGCTCCGCGACGACGAGAAGGTGCGCGAGGCCGAGCAGCTGCGCTTCCGCGCATTGATGGTCGACGAGTTCCAGGATACGAACCGTCTGCAGTGCGACATCGTCGACCTGCTTGCCTCCGGCGTAGGCCCGGACGACGTGTTCTTCGTCGGCGACGAGTTCCAGTCGATCTACGGCTTCCGCCACGCTGATGTCGCCGTCTTCCGCGATCGCCGCGAACGCGCCGCCCAGAACCTGCCGCTGACGTTCAACTACCGCTCGCGGCCCGAGGTGCTCGCCGCGGTCAACCACCTGTTCGGTGACGAGTTCGGCGAGGACTACCAACAGCTCGCGGCCTCGGGCGCGTTCACCGACCCGGTCTTCGGCCACCCGGTCGAGCTTCTCGTCAGCGACAAGCGCAGCTACCGCGAGGCGAATGCGAACTGGCGCGAAGGGGAGGCGCAGGCGATCGCGCGACGGGTTCGAGAGCTCGTCGACACCGGTGCCGCCACGCCCGGCGAGATCGTGTTGCTCTTCGCCGCGGGCACCGACGCAGAGCGCTACGAGGCGGCGTTGCGCGCAGCAGGGCTTCCGACCTACCGCGCGACCGGCCGCGGGTACTTCGGCCAGCAGCAGGTGGTCGACCTCCTGCGCTATCTGCGGCTGCTGCACAACCGCTACGACGACGAGGCTCTCGTGTCGGTGCTCGCTTCCCCGTTCGTGGGGCTGTCGAACGACGCGCTCGTCCTCATCCGCAGGCATGCGGGGAAGCGTCCGCTCTACACGGGCATCGAGCGCTCGCTGCCCGACGCCCTTTCCGACACGGACGCGCGGCTCGTGCGTGCGTTCAAACAGCGCTACGAGCGTCTGGCGGCGGCTTCCGTGCGCCAGTCGCTTGAACGGCTCTGCGAAGAAGTCGTCTCCGCCCACGACTACGACCTCGCGGTCCTTGCGCAATGGGACGGCAAACGCCGCTACGCAAACCTGCGCAAGTTGATGCGCCTCGCGCGTTCCTATGAGGAGCTGCGTGGCCCCGACATCGAAGGCTTCGTCAAGTTCATTCGCGACCAACAAGCGGTGGGCGCGTCGCAACTCGAGGCGGTCTCCGAGGAAGAGGGCGCGGACGCGGTCCGGTTGCTGACGATCCACGCGGCGAAAGGGCTCGAATTCAAGGTCGTGATCGTCGCCGACGCGGGGCGCGACACGATCGGTGCGCCGTCGGCAGACGAGATCCTCGTGCGTCCCGACGGCAGCTTCGGCTTCCGGGTGATCGATCCGAAGTCGGGCAAGAAGCGCGGTGTCTTCAGCTACGAAGAGGTGCGCGTTGCGGAGAAGCTCGAGGACAAGGCCGAGCGCCTCCGCCTCTATTACGTCGCAATGACGCGCGCGATCGATCGCCTGATCGTCTCGGGAGCAATCGATCCGGAGCGCTCGCAGGATCGCGAGACACCGATCGGCTGGGTGCTCGGGCGTCTCGACGCCGAGGACGAGATCGAGAGTGTCTCGGGCGATCCGGTCGAACTCGAGCGCGGCGACGCGCGGTTCCTGCTCACTGTCGACAGCTGGGCGCCGCCGGTTACCGCACTCGAGTCGGAGCTCGTGATCACGGAGGGTGGACAGCTCGAACTGTTCGCCGAGCTCCCCACCGAGCCGGCACCGCGCGGCTACCGCCTACCCGATCTTCTGCCGCTGCCCACGCCGCCGTTGCACAAGGTGAAGCGGCTCTCGTACTCGGCGCTCGCGCTCTTCGAGCGCTGCTCGTATCGCTATTACGTCGAGCGCGTTGCCGGTCTTCGCGAGGAGCGCGGCACGGTGGCGGGGGCGCACGGTCTCAAGGCGACCGAGGTCGGCGACGCAGTGCACCGCCTGCTCGAGATCGTCGACCTGGCGGCGCCCGCGCCGCCGGA
>JAYUEQ010000084.1:0-2603 GCA_043739205.1 Thermoleophilia bacterium | reverse complement strand
CGTCCATCTCCTGCTCCGCAGCCCCGACGCCCGTGCGGCGCGCCAGGTAGTCCCGCACCGTCTCGCCGGGCCGAGCCTCGGGCTCCTGGGGGAGGTAGCCGACGGCGCCCGAGCGGACGATCCGACCCGAGTCCGGCTGCTCGAGGCCGGCGAGCACCCGGAGCAGGGTGGACTTGCCGATCCCGTTCGGGCCGACGATTCCGATGCGGTCGCCCGGCGCGACGACCAGCGAGACGTGGTCGAGGACCTGGACGGCAGCAAAGCTCTTGGACACATCACGTACTGAGAGTGAGCCCGGCATGGGGCGAACCTCCTTACAAGTCGAAAGGCGAGAAGCGGTGATTTCGACTTAGAGATCCGTCATGGGACGAGCCCGAAGGCCCGCGGGCGATCATAGCTATGATGGCGGCCGCTCATGGCTGTCCCCAAGAGGAAAACCTCCAAAGCGCGCCGCGACAAGCGCCGCGCCACGCACAAGCTCGAGGCTCCGCGCGTCAATACGTGCCCCCAGTGTGGGTCGCCGAAGCGCGCGCACCGGATCTGCCCGACGTGCGGCACCTATAAGGGCCGCGAAGTCGAGCCGCTCCGCCTCGGCACGAGCTAAGTGACGCGCGTCGCGGTCGACGCACTCGGTGGAGACAACGCGCCCGGCGAGGTGATCCTCGGCGCGCTCGATGCCGTCGCCGAGGGGATCGAGGTCGTCCTGTACGGCCCGGCGGGTCTCGACACCCAGGGCTTGCCGCTCGTCGAGACGACCGAGGTGATCGAGATGGCCGACAAGCCGACCGAGGCCGTGCGTGCGAAGCCGGACTCGAGCCTCGTCGCGGCCGTTCGTGGCGTTGCCGATGGCTCCGCCGATGCCGTGGTCTCAGCGGGCAACACCGGCGCGATGCTCGCCGCAGGACTGCTGCACCTGCGGCGTCTGCCGGGCGTGATGCGGCCAGCGATCGCCGTGCCGATCCCGACGCGCCGCGGGCCGTCGGTCCTGATCGACGCCGGCGCGAACGCCGACAACCGCCCGGAGCACCTGCACCAGTTCGCGCACATGGGCTCCATCTTTGGCAGCGAGCTGCTCGATCTGCCCAATCCGGAGGTACGGCTCCTCTCGATCGGCGAAGAGGACGAGAAAGGGAACCACCTGACGATCGAAGCGCACAAGCTTCTCAGCGATGACAGTCGCCTCAACTTCGGTGGCAACGCCGAGTCGCGCGATCTGCTCCGCGGCGTAGCCGACGTCGTCGTCACCGACGGTTTCACGGGCAACATCGCACTCAAGTTGCTCGAGGGGACGATCCGCGAGTTGCTCGACGCGTTGCGCGACGAGCTGACGGCGACCGCCTACGGCAAGCTCGGCGGCCTGCTGATCCGGCCGGCCGCTCGCCGCCTGCGCAAGCGGCTCGATCCGGATACCTACGGCGGCGCCTACCTGCTCGGCCTGCGCGGCCTGGCGGTGATCGCTCACGGCAACTCCGGCCGTACAGCGATCTCGAATGCGATCCGGCTGGCCGCTCGCGGGGCAGACCACCGTGTGGTGGAACGGCTGGCCGAGCGGCTCCCCGAGCGCGTCCGTGTATGATCGCGCCGTTTTCAGGAACGGTATGTTCTCGCCCCCCAAACGATGAGGTGACATGGCAGCGTCGCGTGAAGAAGTCTTCGAGCGTGTCAAGGAAGTTCTGACCGAACAGCTCGGCGTCGAAGAGGATCAGATCACCGAAGAGGCGTCGTTCCAGGACGACCTGGACGCCGACTCGCTCGACCTCGTCGAGCTCATCATGGAACTCGAGGATCAGTTCGGGATCAAGATCTCTGACGACGATGCCCAGAAGATCACGACTGTCGGGCAGGCCGTCGACTACGTCACCTCGCATCAGTAAGGCGCGAACCCTCAGGGAGCTGATCGACGAGCTCCCGGCCGAGCGCGCGGCGGCGGTCTTCACGCATTCCTCGTGGGCCGCCGACCGCACCCTCTCCTACGAGCGGCTCGAGTTCCTCGGGGACTCGGTGCTCGAACTCGCGATTGCGCGCACACTGTACGACCGCTTCCCGGAGTTCAGCGAGGGGCGGATGGCGAAGGTCCGCTCGCACGTCGTCTCGCGTGCGAGCTGCGCAGTGCTCTCGCGCGAGCTCGGTCTCGGCGACCGGATGCGCGAAGAGGCGAGCGCACTGCAGGTGGAAGAGGCGGCGCGCCTCTCGATCAACCGGAACGTGCTCGCCGCGCTGCTGGAAGCCGCGATCGCTGCGGTCTATCTGGAGCACGGCTTCGAGCTCGTCGAGCCGGCGATCGTCGCCGCCTTCGAGCCGCGCATCGAGTACGCGCTGACCACCCACGTCGACCACAAGACGGAGCTGCAGGAGCAGCTCGCACGTCTCGGCCGCTCGGTCACCTACAGCGTGCTCGACGTCCAGGGCCCGCCGCACGACCGTTCGTTCACCGCCGCCGCCATGATCGACGGCGAGGTGAAAGGCACCGGTTCAGGCCGCTCGAAGAAGGACGCCGAGCAGGCTGCAGCC
This sequence comes from Thermoleophilia bacterium, assembly GCA_043739205.1. GTDB lineage: Bacteria > Actinomycetota > Thermoleophilia > Gaiellales > Gaiellaceae > PALSA-600. Next base: position 92 of record JAYUEQ010000084.1, on the reverse strand, counting down.
CAAGAGGCGCTCGCGACGACCACTCCCTGACGGAGGCATTTCCCGCACCGTGCGGGGACGACCGGGGGACGGTCCGAGTGGCGTCCTAGCCG
>JAYUEQ010000083.1:0-3108 GCA_043739205.1 Thermoleophilia bacterium | reverse complement strand
CCGGAGGGCGTCGCCGTACATGTGAAGCTCGACACCGGCATGGGACGGTGGGGCACCTCCGAGCTGCCGGCGCTCTCGCGCGAGGTCGTCGGCGTGATGACGCACCTCGCGACTGCGGACACCGACGCGGACTTTGCGCGCCTTCAGATCGCACGCTTTCGCGAAGCGACCGACCCGCTTTCGCACCTCACACGCCACGTCGCGAACAGCGCAGCCGCGCTGCGGCTGCCCGAGTCGCACTTCGATGCCGCACGCTGTGGGATCGCCCTCTACGGCCTCTCGCCGTTCGGGGCCGATCCGGGCGAGGACGGTCTCGAGCCGGTGCTGTCATGGACGAGCGAGATCGCGCAGTCGAAGCTACTGCACGCAGGTGAGTCGACGGGGTACGGGCGTCGGTTCGTGGCCGAGCGCGATACGTGGATCGGGATCATGCCGCTCGGCTATGCAGACGGCTTCCGCCGTGACCTCGCCGGTACCGAGGTTCGCGTCGGCGGTGAACGGCGACGGGTGATCGGCGCCGTCTCGATGGACGCGACCGCGGTGGTGCTCGACGGGGAGCTGCCGCCCGGCACGCCCGTGACGATCGTCGGCCACGGCATGCCGCTCGAGGAGCACGCACGAGTGGCGGACACGATCACGTACGAACTCGTCACTCGGATCAACACCGCGCCGACACGCGCGCGTAGAGTCGTCACCGACTCATGAGCGCGAAGGCCGAACGGCGGGTAGCACTCCAGCGCGTCCGCGCCGCCGCCCTCGCCGAGCGGCTCGACCAGTGGCTGCTCCTGACGGGCGACGAGCGCGTACTCGACGTCGGCGCGGGTACCGGGGCGTTCGCATTCGCGATCGCGCCGCGCGTGCGCGAGGTGGTTGCCGTCGAGCTCGACGAGGAGCTCGCCGCCCGGGCGCGCGCCGATGCACCCGCGAACGTCGAAGTGATCGTCGGCGACGGCGAGCACCTGTCATTCGAACGAGCCTCGTTCGATCTCGCCGGGACGCTGCGTACGCTGCACCACACGCCGAGGCCAGAACTGGTGATCGCCGAGCTCGCGCGCGTCACGCGCCCCGGCGGAACGATCCTCGTCGTCGATCAGATCGGCCCAGCGGACCCGCTCGTCGGGCTCGATCTGACCCGCTTCGAGCACGCGCGCGACCCGTCGACAACCCGCGTCCTCGCGGATACCGACCTGCGCGGGCTCTTCGACTCGAACAGCCTGACGCTCTTGCGCGAGGAGGTCGTCCACGAGTCGCGCGATCTCGATGCGTATCTCGACCTCGCGGGGTGCGAAGGGGACGAGCGTGAGCGCGCCCGCAGCCTCGCGCCGAACGGTTACGAGGCCGTCGTCGGCTGGTACCTGTTGCGCCGTTAGCCTCTAGTGACCGTGCCCGGGGCCGCGCCCCGACCGGACTTGGGCGACGAGGCCGGGCGCGAGCGCCTGTGCCCAGGCCACGACCCGGTACCAGCGCGGCACGAAGATCTCACGCTTGTTCTTGTCGACGGCCTCGAGCAGGCGTCGCACGACGAAGGGCGGGTCGACAACGATCCGCGAACCGAGCGCCCCGAAGCGGGAGCGTTGCGGAAACCCTTCGGTCTCGACGAAGCCGGGGTTCACGGTGTGGACGGAGATGCCGCGTGCGGCAAGCTCAACCGCGATCGAGCGCGAGAACCCGAGTTGGGCGTGCTTCGACGCCGAGTACGGACCGACCGCAACGGTGCCCGCGACCGAGACGACGTTCACGATGTGCGAGCCGCGCTCGAGCCCAGGCAAGAACGCAAGCGTCGACCACACCGAGCCGAGGTAGTTGACGCGAATCACCCGCTCGATCACGTCGGGAGGTGCATCGAGGAAGTTGCCGCGCGCACCCACACCCGCGTTGTTCACGAGCAGGTCGATACGCGGGTGCCGCTCGAGCACGCGGGCCGCGGCGGCCTCGACCGCTGCGCGGTCGGCCACGTCGCACTCCTCGTGCTCGTCCGCTTCCGAGGGCCGCCGGGACAGCCCCACGACGAGGGTCCCGCGCGCCTGCAGCGCACGCACGAGCTCGGCACCGATGCCGGAGGAAGCGCCGGTGACGACGGCTACTTGCAGATCTGCTACTTGCAGACCTTGAGCACGCGACCAGCTGCCGCCGTGCGGCCGGCGGCGTCCGTCACCGTTGCGAGCAGCTTGTGTGTGCCCTTCTTGAGCTTGGCGGTCTTCCACGAGATCGCGTAGACGCCCGAGCCCTTCTTGTCGACGCCGATGCGCTTGCCGTTGTCGGTGAACGCGACCTGCTTGACCTTCTTCGTCGAGTCCGCCACGACGACCAGGCGATCGCTCTTGAAGGCGCACACGCGCGCGGGCGGCTCGACCCAGGTCACGGTCGGGCCGTCCACGACCGTCAGCTTGGAGAGCTTGAACTGGGTGTTCGGATAGATGCTGTTGCCGACGGTGTTGATGTTCTTGGCCTCCTGGTAGTCGGAGGCCCTCACGATCATGTTCGTCTTGCCGGTCTTGAACTTGGGTGCGGCGGTCGGGATGCCGAACACGATCAGCCCGGTGGACGGGTCATACGCAGAGGCTCCGACGAGCGCGCCCGAGTAGTTGATGACGAGCGAGAGCGGGTCGACGCCGGATCCCGAGTCGACGGCCTGCGCGACGATCAGCGGCCGGCCCGCCGTCACGCGGGTCGTCAGCACGCGCACCGAAGGCGGCGTCAGATCGTTGATCCACGCGTTCAGGAGGTACTTGCCCTTCTGCGACTTGTTGGTGAACGAATCCGCGCGTGAGTCGACCGCGACGTAGAAGCGCTGCAACAACGGGAACTGCACGCCGGCCGCGCCAACGTCGATGTTCGCGTCGTAGGTCAGCCCGTTCACATCGGTCGGGATGCCCGCGTAGCCCTGCACATCGTTCTCGTTCTTCGAGCCGAGCACGAACGGATCGATGAGCGACCCGGGCGTGGACGCGAGTACCGAGACGCCCATGTTCACGATCGGCTCGGTGATGTCGACGGAGTACAGATGCTCGGCGCCGTCCTCGTTCATCGGCGCACCGGTGTAGGTCGGCGGGGGACCGAATGGCGCAGCTGGGCAGCAGTACGACGAGACGAGATTCGTGCCGACCG
>JAYUEQ010000082.1:0-2040 GCA_043739205.1 Thermoleophilia bacterium | reverse complement strand
GACGAGCTCTCGCGCCACTCTTCCGTTTCTCTTGCCTGGTACTTGCTCGTGTGGGGTGTCGCGGCTGCGCTCCTCGGCGCGTACGCGCGCTGGGCTCGGATCGAGCGATTGACCGCTGCACTGATCCTCGGCCTCGGCGTCGGGATCTGGAGCTACCTGCAGGTCGGCATCTCGATCTCGATCGTCCGGCAGGTATCGATGCGCGAGGCTCTCGACAAGGCGGATCGACTGCAACTCGTGTACCTGTCGGCGGCGGTCGTTGCGCTCGGAGCCGCGGCGCTCGCGCGCCCGCGTCCTGACAAACGCGCGCCGATCGTGATCGCGTCACTCGTCGCGATCGGCGGCCTCCTCAACCTGATTCACGGCGTCCTGCCGGGACGCAACGCCGGCCTTCTGCACAACATCACGCCGGACGCGGTCGGCCCACTCGCGAAGGCCGCCGGCGTCTTTGCGGCGGTGGCGATGCTCGTCGCCTCGCGCGGCCTCGTGCGCCGCCGCCATCGTGCGTGGCAGGTTGCCACGATCGTCACCGGGCTTTCGACGGCTCTGCACGTCCTCCACGGCTTCAACCACGGGACACTCGCTTCGGCCGTCGTGCTCGTCCTGCTGATTGCCCGCCGGCACGACTTCGACGGGCCGGGCGACACGGAGTCGCGCGGACTCGTCGCGCGGCGCGTGCTCACGGTGATCACCGCGATCGGTCTCTATGCGGTCGTCGCGCTTTGGGTGAATCGCACGGCCGCCGACCAGCCTCTCACCCTCCGTTTCGCGTTGCGCGAGACGCTCGACGGTCTCTTCGCCGTCAACCTCCGGGGGTCGCCCCACCTGGTCGGCGCATTCGGCGACTGGTTCCCACTCTCGCTCTTGCTGCTCGGCATCGGCGCGACGTTGTGGGTCGTGGCCGGCTGGATCGCGCCGTGGCGACACCGCGTCGTGCAGGAGGAACGAGAACGGGTCGTCGCGCGCGCGCTCGTCCACGCCTGGGGCGTGGACACGCTCGCGCCGTTCGTGCTTCGCTCGGACAAGTCGTACTTCTTCACCACCGATGAGGCTGCGTTCCTCGCCTATCGGGTCGTGAGCGGCGTCGCGATCGTCTCGGGCGATCCGATCGGGCCGCGCGACCGCCTTGACGAGCTGATCGCCCGGTTCGTCGAGCACGCCCACCATCGTGACTGGCGCGTCGCGATTCTCGGCGCCTCTGAAGGCTTCCTGCCGCTCTACGCCGTCCACGGTCTTCATTCGCTGTACCACGGAGACGAAGCAATCGTCGACACGGAGAGCTTCTCGCTCGAGGGACGGCCGATCCGCAAGGTGCGACAGTCGGTACATCGGCTCGCCCAGGCGGGCTACATAACGCGCGTGCTTCGCCCGAGCGAGCTCGACAGCGATCTGCGGCGCGAGCTCGAGACAGTCGCGCGCGACTGGCGCGGCGATGCGCCCGAGCGCGGTTTCGTGATGGCGCTCGATGCGCTCTTCTCACTCGGCGACGAGGACGCGCTGTTTGTGATCGGGTTCGCGCCGGACGGCAGCACCGCCGGCTTCTTGCACTTCGCGGTCTCGTGCAGCGCGGCGCTCTCGCTGTCGTCGATGCCACGCCTCCGCACGACACCGAACGGGTTCAACGAGTGGTTGATCTGCGAGGCGATCGGGTGGGCCCGTGAGAACGGATTCGAACGCGTGTCGCTCAACTTCGCGCCGTTCGCCGCGCTCCTCGCACCCGAGGCCGACCTGACCGGGATGCAGGAAGTGCAGCGCCGCGCGCTGATGACACTCAAGGGCCACTTCCAACTCGACAACCTGCTCTCGTTCAACCGCAAGTTCTTCCCGCGCTGGGAGCGGCGCTTCGTCGTCTACGAGCGGCGGCGCGACCTGCCGAGAGTCGGCATCGCCGCGCTCGCAGCCGAGGCGTACCTGCCGTTCCAGAGCGAGCGCAAATGAGCGTCGGCGCCGGACTCGCGCTCGCGCTGCTCTCTGCGTTCGCTCTCAACTGGGGCTGGCTCGAGCAGCACGGCGCGACACAGGAGCTCCCTCCGCTCTCGG
>JAYUEQ010000081.1:0-16412 GCA_043739205.1 Thermoleophilia bacterium | reverse complement strand
TGTCGACCGGCTGGTCCTTACTGAACTGGCGCTTCTGCTTCGGCGACTTGTTCATGAGGTTCCCCGACATCTGGCTGCGCCGCAGCAACTTCCCCGCTGCCGTCACCTTGAACTTCTTCTTCGCTCCTGAGTGTGTCTTCTGTTTCGGCATCTCGTTTGACTCCTGCATTCTTCGTTGGGCCGAGCACCATCGTCATGTTCCGCCCTTCGAGGAGCGGCTGTGTCTCGATCAGGCCGATCTCCTTGACGTCGTCCGCGAGGCGCATCAGCAAGTCGCGCCCGCGATCCGGATGCTCGCGCTCGCGGCCCCGGAACATGATCGTCACCTTGACCTTCGCGCGCTGGTTCAAGAAGCGCGCAACGTGGCCTTTCTTGGTGTCGTAGTCGTGAATTCCGATCTTGGGCCTGAGCTTGATCTCCTTGACGTTGATCTGCGTCTGGTGCTTGCGGGCGACCTTCGCCTTCTGCTCCAACTCGTACCGGTACTTCCCGTAGTCCATCACCCGGGCAACCGGCGGGTCTGCCTGGGCCGCGACTTCGACCAGGTCGAGGTTCTTGCCGTACGCGTACTCACGCGCCTCGTCCGTCGTCTTGACTCCGAGTTGCTCCCCGTCCTCGCCGATCAGCCTCACCTTGGGTACACGGATCGCGTCGTTGATCCGTGTCTGCGGTTCGGGACGGCGCGGCGGTTCGAACCCAGAACGCCTACGCGGCCTCAAATGATCTTCACCAAGCTCGTGGTTTCCTCCTCGTTACATTGAAAAACCGCTGGTACGCAGCGGCGGAGGATCTCATCAACCTGAGCGGTCAAAAACACAGATTGAACCTCCGAAGCGTGAGCTAGGAGGTGAGAGACGGTTCCGCCCCTGCTTGCCAGGGGTCCAGCGTAGCAAGTTTTGCCCGGAAATCAGCCAAGGAGAGGGTGGTCTGCTCGCCGCCGCGCTCGCGGATCGCCAGGGAGTCGTCGGACTCCTTGTCGCCGTAGACGATCACCCACGGGGTCTTCGCCACTTCGGCGTTGCGGATCCGCTTGCCGACGGTGTCGTCGGAGGCGTCGACTTCGACGCGGTAGGGCGCAAGCTGCTCCGCGAGCGCCCGCGCGGCCTCGCGATGCCCCTCCCCGACCGGAAGCACGAGGATCTGCACCGGTGCGATCCAGAACGGGAACGCCCCCGCGTAGTGCTCGGTGAGGATGCCGATGAAGCGCTCGAACGAGCCCATCAGCGCCCGATGCACGACGTAGGGGACGTGCTCAGCGTTGTCTGCGCCGACGTAGCGGCAGTTCAGCCGGGCAGGCTGCTGGCTGTCGAGCTGAATGGTCCCCATCTGCCAGGAGCGGCCGAGGGAGTCCTTCATGTGCAGATCGATCTTCGGACCGTAGAAGGCTCCGTCGCCCGCGTTGATCGAGTACTCGAGCCCGCGCCGGTCGAGCGCCGCCTGGAGGGCGCCCTCGGTGAAGTCCCACTCCTCGTCCGTCCCGAGCCGGTTCTCCGGGCGGGTGGAGAGCTCGAAGCCCGCCTCGAGGTCGAAGAGGTCGTAGATGAACTTCGCGTAGTCGAGACAGCCGAAGATCTCGTCCTCGAACTGCTCGCGGGTGCAGAAGATGTGCGCGTCGTCCTGGGTGACATGCCGCACGCGGGTGAGCCCCTGCAGCGTGCCGGCACGTTCGTTTCGGTGCAGAGGCGCGGCCTCGGCATACCGCAGCGGCAGTTCGCGGTAGCTCCTCAGCTTGTCGGCGAACAAAACCATGTGCCCCGGGCAGTTCATGGGCTTGATCGCGAAGGTGTGGTCTTCCTCCGGGATCAGGAACATGTTCTCGCGGAACTTCTCCCAGTGGCCCGAGCGCTCCCAGAGGACCTTGTCGAAGATCAGCGGGGTCTTCACCTCGTCGTAGCCGCGATCCGCGTCCTCGCGACGGCGCATGTCCTCGAGCTCGTTCCAGATCAACATTCCCTTCGGGTGCCAGAACGGTGAGCCCGGCGAGATCTCCTCGAGGTGGAAGAGGTCGAGCTGCACCCCGAGCTTGCGGTGATCGCGCTTGCGCGCCTCCTCGAGCCGCTCGAGGTAGGCGTCGAGGTCGGCCTGCGAGTAGAACGCGGTGCCGTAAATACGGGTCAGCTGAGTGTTCTTCTCGTCGCCGCGCCAGTACGCGCCGGCAAGTCCGGTCAGCTTGAACGCCTTGATCGGTTTCGCGTTCTGCAGGTGCGGGCCACGGCAGAGATCGGTGAACTCACCCTGGCTGTAGAGCGAGATGTCGCCCTCGGCGGTGTCGACGAGCTCGACCTTGTACGGCTCGCCTTCGGCCTCGAAGCGGCGCTTGGCCTCGTCGCGTGAGATCACCTCGCGTGACCACTCCCGACCCTCCTTGATCTCGCGCTTCACCTCGTCCTCGATCTTTGCGAGGTCGTCCTCGTTGATCGGCTCCGGGAACTGGAAGTCGTAGTAGAAGCCGTTCTCGATCGGCGGCCCGATCGCGATCTTCACGCCCGGATAGAGCCGGCGCACGGCCTCGGCGAGCAGGTGCGCGGCAGAGTGGCGAAGCACGTAGAGAGCGTCCGGGTCCGCGGTGTCGCGGGTGGTCAGAAAGTGAATCTTCTCGCCGTCGTGGAGCGGCAGCCGCAGATCCTGAACGGAGCCGTTCGCGCGCACGAGCACGGCCTGCTCGGCGAGCTTCGCGCCGATCTTGCGCGCGGCGTCGAGGCCGGTTGCCCCTTCGGGCAGCTCGAGCTCGGAACTATCGGGGAGAACAACTTTCAACGACGACAACGTAACCCACCTCCTGCGGGTCGAATGGACAGGTCAGGAGGTCGCCTGCTGGTGTGTTATGCCGCGCGCGATCCGGCGACCGAAGGCCGCGCGCGGCGCAGCGTCGTCGTCGTCGTCCGGTTCGCGTTCATGCAGCAAAGGGTAGCGAGCTGCGGCGCTGTGCGCCATCCCCGCAGCTCGAAACCCACGAACCTGGTTAACGAGCAAACCAGGTTCGGGCCTAGAACTGAACCTGGTTCGCTTTCTAACCAGGTTCAAGAGTTTCTGGATTCAGAAGCGTCTGTGAACCGCATCAGCACCCACGGCGAAGCGTGGTCCGCGTCGGGGTCGTGGCGGGAGACCTCGACGAAACCGGCGTTTCGCCAGCCGCGCAGCGCCTGCTCGTTCCAGGCGTACGGGTCGACGGTCACGTACTCCCACCCGGCCTCGAGCAGCGACTCGGCGAGGGCACGGGCCGCGTCCGGCATCAGGCCGCGACCGCGCGCCTCCGGGACGAGGAACCCGTCGAGCCCGCCGCGTCGCGGACCTTCCCCCTCCCACCACGACTGCAGGTAGCCGACCGGCTCACCGGCGGACTCGACGATCCAGGCATCGACGGGCTCTCGCTCGAGCCGCGCCCGCATCTGCTCCGGCGTGAAGGTCTCGTCGTCCCAGTAGCGCGACACCTCGGGGTCGGCGTGCCAGGCGACGAGTAGGTCGATGTCGGCGTCCGTCGCCGGACGCACCAGGGTCAACTGTCCTCGAACCGGTAGTTCCATGACGGCAACCCTGCCAGAACGATTCTCTGGAAACTGCGACATTCTCCGTCCGCGAGCACTTGCGCGGCGCGCCGCCCTCGGCATACATTGCGGATCCCGCCGAGCGCGGAGCGCGAGTAGGTCGAAGCCTCGCCGAGTGACTGTTAAAGGCGCAAGCCTGATGCGGCCGGTCGGTGAAGTGGACGAAAGCGCCACCGGCTCAGCGGGATTTTTTGTGGTCCCGTTTAGTCTTCAGCGATGGACTTCACGCTCTCCGACGAGCAGCAGCTGATTCGCGAGACCGCGCGCGCGTTCTGCGCTGCCGAGATCACGCCGTACGCCGCCGAATGGGATCGCAGCGAGGCGATCGACCGCTCGATCGTCGGCAAGCTCGCCGAGCTCGGTTTCCTCGCCGCAGCGCTCCCCGAGGAGCATGGCGGGATGGGCCTCGACATGGTCTCCTACACCCTCGTCGTCGAGGAGCTCGGCAAGGCCGACTCGAACGTACGCGGGATCGTCTCCGTCTCGAACGGGCTCTATGGCAAGTCCGTCGCCAAGTGGGGCACCGAGGAGCAGAAGAGGCGCCTCCTCCCTCCGCTCGCCTCCGGCGAGGCGCTCGGCTGCTACGCGCTGACCGAACCGGGCGCCGGCTCCGACCCCGGCGGGCTCGAGACGCGCGCCGAGCGCGACGGCGGCGACTGGGTGATCAGCGGCCAGAAGATCTTCATCACGCTCGGCTCGTGGGCAGCGAACGCGCTCGTCTTTGCGCGCACCGGCGAGCCGGGGCCACGCGGGATCACGTGCTTCGTCGTGCCCGCGGACGCGCCCGGGTTCGAGGCGCGCCCGATCAAGGGCAAGCTCGGGCTTCGCGCACAAGACACAGCGGAGCTCTTCCTCGACAGCGTGCGCGTGCCGGACGAGAACCGCCTCGGCGAGCTCGGCTCGGGGTTCAAGGTCGCGATGTCGGCACTCGACCACGGGCGCATCTCGCTCGGCGCGGGCTGCGTGGGAATCGCACAGGGCTGCCTCGATGCGTCGATTGCCTACACCAAGGAGCGCAAGCAGTTCGGCCGCAGCGTCGCAAGCTTCCAGCTCGTGCAGGAACTGTTGGCCGACATCGCCGTCGAGACGGAGGCAGCGCGGCTTCTGGTCTGGCGCGCCGCTGCGACCGCGGACCGCGGCGAACGCCATACGGTGGAAGCCTCCTACGCGAAGTACTTCGCAAGCGAAGTCGCAGTACGGGCCGCGAATGCCGCGGTGCAAGCGCACGGCGGTTACGGCTACATCGACGAGTACCCGGTCGGGAAGTACTTGCGTGACGCGCGTGTCACGACGCTGTACGAGGGGACGAGCCAGATCCAGAAGCTGCTGATCGGTCGTGCCCTGACGGGAGAGAACGCCTTCACGTGAACGAGATCATCGCGCGTGACCAGGCCGAGTGGACCGCGTGGCTCGAAGCGAACCATGAGACCGAGCCCGAGGTGTGGGTCGTCTATTGGAAGAAGGCCAGCGGGAAGGAGTCGATCGCCTGGGCGGACGCCGTCGAGGTGGCGCTCAAGTTCGGCTGGATCGACGGCATCATCAGGTCGATCGACGAGCACCGTTATGCGCAGCGCTGGACACCACGCCGCCCGAGGAGCAAGTGGTCGCTCGTGAACAAGAACATCGCGCTGCGTCACATCGCAAACGGCGAGATGCGGCCGCTCGGGCTCGCCGCAGTCGAGGCGGCGCGGACGAGCGGCGAGTGGGACCGCGCCTACACGGTGCAACCGCCGACGCCCGTGCCCGACGACCTCAAGGCGCGACTGAAAGCGAGCCCCGAGGCGAAGGCAACACAGCAGCGGGTGTCGCGCACCCGTTGGGACCGCTGGCTCGCCTGGCTCGACGGCACGGAGGGGCGCGCTCGAGCTCGCCGGCTGAACATGATCATCCGGGCACTCGAGGCGCGCGACTACGCCGCCGTCGACGCTGCCGCTCAGCCCAAGCGGTAGACCAAGGCGCCACCGCGCCCGGCGGGATTCTTCTGGTCCAGAATGGGGACATGTACCGCGTCGTGAGGGCGCGCATCTGGATCGTTCCGCTCATCGCGCTTGCGTTCGCCTGGGCGGCGATCTTGCAGGACCCTGGTCCGAATCAGAACGCACACCTCGCGCTCGTGACGGCGATCGCAAACCACGGGACGCCACGCATCGACCCGTACGAGCGCTGGACCCGCGACGACGCCTACGTCGGCGGTCACTTCTACTCCGCGAAAGCGCCCGGGCTGGCGCTCGCAACCGTTCCCTACTACCTCGCGCTCAAGGCAACCGGCCTGGTCGTGCACGGACCGCCGTACAGCGTGCCGTGGCCGCGAGCCGAAGAGGATGCGATGCCGTCCACAGCCCCTTGGGAGGTCGGGCTCTGGGGAGCGGCGCTCCCGTTCTTCCTCCTGCTTCTGCTCGTGCGTACTGCAACCGAGCGCCTCGTTCCCGGCTACGGGACGATCGCAGCAGTGACGCTAGGCGCGGGCAGCCTGGCCGGTGTCTTCGCAACCTTGTACTTCGATCACGAACTGTCGGCGCTGCTCGGGTTTGCCGCCTTCGCGTTGCTGATGCGCGACCGATCGCGGTTCGCGCTCGCGTCCGGCGTGCTCGCCGGGCTTGCGATCGACGTGGAGTTCCCGCTTGCCATTGTCGCGCTCGTGCTCGCGGTCTACGCGTGTCAGCGGCTTCGCTATCTCGGCGGGCTTGCGCTGGGTGTCCTGCCGCTACTCGTGTTCAACATCTGGGCGGGCGGGCGGCCGTGGTCACTCGCGTACTCGCACGCGGTCATCCAGCCCGGGAAGAGCGGTCACGATGTTCTGGGCGCGAACGCATCGGGATTCTTCGGGCTCGGCCTCCCGAGCCTCCACTCCCTCGTCGCGCTGCTTCTCTCTCCGAAGGGTCTGCTCGTGCTGACACCCGTCTGGGTGCTCGCGGTGGCCGGCCTGATCGGGCTCTGGCGCAACGGCCGCCGGCCGGAAGCAGCGGTGTGCCTGGCGGTGACCGCGCTCTTCCTGCTCTACGACGCCGCCTACTACCTCCCGTTCGGCGGCTTCAACGCCGGCCCGCGGTTCCTGGTGCCGATGCTCCCGTTTCTCGCGCTCGGCATCGCTGCAGCCTGGCGCGACCTGCCCGGCCCGACGCTCGCACTCGCCCTGGCGTCGGTCGTCGTCACGACCGTCTCGATCCTCGCCGACCCGATGCTCGTCTCCGAGGACGTCGGGACGATGTTCCACCGGCTCTTCCGCGGCGGTGACCAGAACGGCCCGCTCCCGCTGACCGTTTTCCACTGGTTCTGGGACGACCGCAGGTCTGCGCTGTTCGTGGTCGGCGCCGTTGTCCTCGCCGTCGTAGCCGGCGTCTGCGCCAGCGCTGCGCGTCACCTGACGCGACACCAGCTCGTGCTGGGACTGGTGGCGCTCGGCGCGTGGCGGATTCTTTATGCGGGTGGAACCGTGGTCGAGCGGGCGCCCCACGGCTGGCCGGTCGCGCTCGTGCTGCTGTTCGCACTCGCGGCGACGATCGCGCTGCTGATGCGCGACGAGCGGTGGGCGATCGGCCCTGCTTTGCTGCTCGTGCCGGCGGGCTGGCCCCGCTTCACGGCCCATACGCCGCTTGCGTTGCTGCTCGTCAGCGTCGCACTCGTGGCACTCGCCGCAGTCGCGGTTCGATCGCGACGAGCAGCATCACCAGCAACACCGTAAGCAGCGCGTTGCGCACGACGAGCAGCACGAGATCGCCGCGATCCAGGTGCAGCACCACGTCGAGGTAGCGCGACGGATACCAGGCGTTGGTCGCGAGCAGCGCAGCGACGAGCCACAACGTCGCGCGCACGCTGACGAGCGGAACTACAGGCAGAAGCCAGATCAGGTACTGCGGCGAGAGCACGCGCCCGAACACGACCGTGACACACAGCGTCGCCGCCCACGCGAGCACGAGCCCGTCGTGTGAACCGACGAGACGCGGTGCGTTCAGCCAGATCACGACAAGTGCAGCAAGGAACAGGATCGTCGTCAGCAGGGCGAGCAGCGCGCCCGACGAGCCGCCGAGCCCGTAGGTGTGCGCCTCCGACACGATGCCGACCTTGACGATGCCGAGCGAGTGCGCAAGCAACGCAAGACTCGCGAGCGGTGTCTCGATCTGCAGATGACGGCCGAGTTGGCTGCGCACGCTTTCGATCAGGCCATGCGGGCTGAGTGCAAGAAACGGGACCACGACAACGGCGCACGCAGCGGCGAAAGCGCCGACCGCGCGTGCACCCGCGCGCCGGCCGGCAGCGATCACGACGAGCGGAAGCAGCAGCACCGGATAAAGCTTCACTGCCGTCCCGAGCCCGAGCGCAGCGCCGGACCACGCATAGCGCCGGTTGAGCGCCAACTGCAGCGCAACGAGCGTCAACAGGGCGGGCAGCACATCGAAGCGCTTCACCACGACCGGCCCGAGCAGAAGCGGCGCGAGCGCAACGACGAAGGCGGCACGCGGTCGCCGCGCGAGCAGCAGGATCAGCCCGGCAAACAGCCCGAGCATCGCGAACTCGAACCGCACGGCGTACGTGTGCTCACTCGGCCTACCGAGCGCGGGCGGGACGATCGCCGCAAGCGCGCCCGGCGGGTACTCGAGGCTCAGGTCGCGGTACGGCACATCGCCATGAACGATCTTCGTCGCGTAGCCGTAGAAGACGTCGAGGTCGCCGCCTTCCGGCACGACGCCCATGGAGGGCACGAGCGCGGTCGAGAGCCCGAGGACGACGAGGGCGATCGTGGCAGTGAGGCGGAGACGAGGCGGCATGACCGGAAGCGTTAGCATCGCCACGTGCCCGGACGTGCGCTTGCCGTGATCGTGGCGCTCGCCGGGATCGGCTTCGTTGCCGTTCACTGGGGCGATTCCTACCAGTGGAAGCCGGACAGCCTGTTCTACGAGTCGCAGCTCCTGCGGGTTCAGGGAACGCCGAAGACCGAAGCGCTGGACAAGGTGTTCACCGGCCCCCTCGCAGCTCCCCGGGTAGCCGAGGAGCTCCGCGATACGCCGCCCGCGCGCCGCACCGTTGCCAGCCCGCAGTGGGTCGCCTACTCGTCGCGGTTCTACGAACGCCGCTGGGTGGTGCCGGCGCTCGGAGCGGCCGTCGAGCCCGCGTTCGGCGACAACGCGCTGCGCGCGGTCTCACTCGCGGGCTACGTCCTCGCCGGGTTGCTCGTCTACGCCCTCCTCCTGTTGCGCTTCCGCGCCTGGATCGCAGCCGTTGTGTCGCTCGGCGTGCTCGCGCTCGGACCGCTGCGCTACTGGTCACTGCTGCCGCTGACGGACAGCTTCGGCGTCGCGCTCGAGGCAGCCGCGCTTGCCACCGCTGTCCTCGCGCTGCGCCGCCCGAAACCGTGGCTCGCGGTCTTTGCGTTCACGATGCTCGCGCTCTCGTTCACACGCGACTCAACACTTGTCGTCGTCGCAGGACTCGCGTGGGTCGCGCTACGCGAGCGGTCGCGGCGCGCGGCGGTCACCCTCGCGACGGGCATCGTCGCGTCATTGCCCGCGCCGCTGCTGTTCGGCGCACCGACGCGCGAGATCATGGCGTACACGCTGAATCAGTTCCGCCCGCCTGCAAATGCGACCTGGGGGTTCATCCGGTCTCGGTACGTGAACGGAGAGAAAGGGCTCGTGAAGGACGACCTGACCTACCTCATCCATCATCCGTACGTCGGTCTGTTCGCGGTCGGGGGAATCATTGCGCTCTACGCGGTCCGCAACGACGACCTCTCCACGAAGCTGCTCCGCGGCGCGGTCGTCGGCGCGGTCGTCCTGCTGCTCGTCGCACCGAACTTCACCGGGTTGCGGCTTGAACTGCCGTTCGTGCCGCTCGCCGCCTACGGCGTCGCGTTAGGCCTTGACGCGATACGGCGTCGAGCGCCACGCGGCCCAGCGCCAGTACCAGGCAGGCGGCTTGTGCGGCGCGGTGGCGGGGCGTGAGCCCGTGTGGTGCTGGAAGTCGTAGAGGCCCCACGCCCAGCGCGGAAGCGCGCGCGGCACATCCGACGGCCGCTTCGTCGGCAGAACGACGACTGCGCGCGACGGGACGCTCGCGTTGCCGGCGGTATCGACCGCGCGGATCCGATAAACGGTCTGTGTGGTCGGATGGAACGCGCGCACGATCACGAGGCGTTTGCTTCCGTCGACGCGCGCTGACGGAACACCGTCGAGCAGCACGTCGTAGCGTGCGATCGGTCCGGCGTTGTCGGTCGCGCCGGTCCAGGTGATCCTGAGCGCGCCATTGACGAGGCGTCCGGCGACTCCGTCGGGGCGGCTCGGTGGGACCGTGTCGGCAAGCAGGCCGAAGAAGCCTGGCACGAGCGTGTCGATCTCGACCGTTCCGTCGCCGAGCAGCGTGTAGCCGGCGTCGATGCCCGGCGTCAGCTTGGGCAGCGGGGTCCACGTCGTGCCGTCGGTCGAGAACGACGGCGCGAGGCCGTTGGCCGGGACCGCGAGATGCAGGCTGACCGGGGCGCCGAAACGCGGAATCGAGGTCGAGGTCGTGGAGTCGGTGACGGACAACTGCACCGCGTAGCCGTTCGGCGACGGCGCCTGTGCCGTCGGGGTCAGGGTCACGACGGCCGTCGACGGGAACGAACCGCTCGTCCAGGTCGCCGTCGCCTTGCCGTCACCCGAGCCGACCGAGCCTGCCGGCGGGAGCGGCGGCGGCGGTGGCGGCGGGCCGGCGTTGCCGACGACCGCTCCGTCGACGTAGTTACTGTCGATGTTGATCGTGACGCCGCCCCACGTCTCGTTGTGACCGCCCTTGTACTGGTGGACGCGCTGGTGGTTCGGCCAAATGCTGTCGCTGACATACGGGTCGCCGAACACGCCTTCGACGCCGTTCCAATTCGCGATCCAGATCACGTCCGGCATCGCGCTACCGAGCGTCGAGACGTCGCGGATCGTCGACGCCGCGCTGCCGTACACACCCGGCACGAACGAGCTCGCGCGCAGCTCGGTCACCCAGCCGGTGACGAATGACTGCACGCCTTTCGTACACGCGCTGTTGTTGGCGCTGTAGCCCTCCATGTCGAAGTAGATCGGACTGCCGGTCGGCAGACCGAAGTTGGTGGCAAGCCCCGCCGCATCGTCGGCCGACGCGCGCCCTTGCGCCAAAGCGGTCGCCTGCACGGTCGAGATGTGCTGCAGCCGCGTCTGTCCAACGCAAGGCGCCTGCAGCCCGACGTACAGCGGCAGCAGGCTCCAGCCGCTCGAGACCGTCGACGAGACCCACGACGCGGACAGGTTGCCGTCCTTGCACGCGCGGTTCACGCCGCCGAGGTAGATCCCGACGGCGCGGTAGGGCGACGCCGACCATGCGTGCAGCGCGTTCGTCGACGGCGCAGTACACGCGTCGAAGCCGTAGCCCGTGAAGACGGTCGCGCGTGCCTGCTTCGTCGCAGCCGAGCCTCCGGCAGTTGCAACGAGGAACGCGGCCAGGACCGCACAGATGAGAGACCCCCCTCTCAAGCCGGGCAGTCTGCCGACCATCTGTGAGGAAAGAAAAAAGTCACATTTCGACCGTGCGAGTGGTTTACGGTTGCACTGATGACCGAGCCCGTCATCTCGACGCCGATGTCTCGAAACGAAGAGGCACTGCTCACGGCGCTTCGTGCCGGTGACGAAAAGGCCTTCAACGCGCTCGTAGACGACTACGGCGCAGCGATGCGGCGCTTCGCGCTGACGTTCGTGCGCACGACCGCCGTGGCAGACGAGGTCGTGCAGGACGCCTGGCTCGGCGTCCTGCACGGCCTCGACCGGTTCGAGGGGCGCTCCTCCCTGAAGACATGGCTCTTCCGAATCGTCTCGAACACCGCAAAGACACGGGCTGTGCGCGAGGCGCGAAGCGTGCCGTTCTCGAGCCTCGACGACCTGGGGAGCGACGAGCCGGCCGTCTCGCTGGAGCGCTTCCACGGACCTGAGGACCACCACCCGGGCGGCTGGATCGCCTTTCCACAAGCATGGAGCGAGCTTCCCGAGGCGAGACTCGAAGCGTCAGAGACCCGGGCGGTGATCTCACGGGCGATCGACCACCTTCCGCCCGCCCAGCGGCTCGTGATCACACTCCGTGACGTCGAAGGCCTGGCGGCCGAAGAGGTCTGTAACGTCCTCGAGGTCAGCGAGACACATCAAAGGGTGCTGTTGCACCGTGCGCGCTCCAAGGTGAGAGCCGCACTGGAGAGCTACCTGACGGAGGAAACGCCGTGAGCGAAACGCTCAGTTGTCAGGAAGTTGTCGAACTGGTCACTGCGTATCTCGATCACGCGCTGCCGGAGCCCGAACGCGAACGCTTCGAGCAACACCTGTCCGCGTGCCCCGGCTGCGTCACCTACGTCGATCACATGCGCGAGACCGTGCGCCTGACCGGCGAACTCCCGCGCGAGGAGACGCTCACGCCAGAGGTGCGCGACGCGCTGCTCGCACAGTTCAGAAACTGGCAAGAAACATCCGCGTAACGCAGCGGCGCCTGCCGAGACGGTAGCCCCGAACCGAGCGACGTGCTCGGTCGGAATTCAATCGTTTCGGGAGGCAAGAAATGACGCGTATCAAGCTGGTACTTGCGGGACTCCTCGCAATGACGGCACTCGCAACAGCGGCGACCGCACAGGCGGCCCGCACGGTGGCCGCGCACGGTGCGGTCTACGTCCTTACCAACGCGGCTTCGGGCAACGCCGTCGTCGCCTACGACCGCACTGCCGAAGGCGCGCTCGTCCCCGCCGGCACCTACGCAACAGGCGGCAATGGGACCGGCGCTCTGCTCGGCGACCAGGGCTCGGTGATCGTCGGCAAGGGCGGGCACGAAGTCTTCGTCGTGAACGCGGGGAGCAACTCGATCTCGGAGCTCGCCGTCACGGAGACCGGTCTCCAACTCGTGGCCACCGTGCCCTCTGGCGGTAGGACACCGGTGAGCCTCACCCTGCACGGGAAGGTGCTGTACGTCGTGAACGCGGGCGGTGTCGCGAATGTCAGCGGCTTCACCGTCAGTGGCAAGGGCCTGCGGGCGATTGACGGCTCGACGCAGGCGCTGAGCGTCGGTGCAGCCGGTGCCGCGCAGATCCAGTTCTCACCCAACGGCCGTGTGCTCGCGGTCACCGAGAAAGGGTCGAGCACGATCGACACCTTCGCGGTCGACGAGGATGGCCTCGCCGGTTCAGCGACCACCAGTCCCTCCGTTGGTGGGACGCCGTTCGGTTTCGACTTCGACGCACGTGGCAACCTCTTCACGTCCAACGCCTCGGGCTCGGCGTCGTCGTACAGCATCGATGCGAACGGCCGGCTCCAGGTGATCAGCGGCGCCGTCGCTGCGAACCAGGCCGCACCGTGCTGGCTCACCGTCGGCAACGACGGTCGGTACGCCTACACAGCAAACGGCGGATCCGGGACGATCTCGCGGTTCGGGATCGGGAACGACGGCAGCCTGACGCTGCTCGACACGCCGGGCAACCCCGCTGCGTTCCTGGGCGCGGGCAGCCACCCGCTCGATCTGGCGATCAGCCAGGACGGTCACTTCCTCTACAACCTGACCGACGGTCTGCACCGCGTCACCGCGTGGACGATCGCAACGGACGGGACACTCGACCCGATCGGATCGATCGGCGGGCTCCCGGCAGGTGCGGAGGGCATCGCCGCCGCCTGACCCACCAGACGCTCTGGCGACGAGAGGTCCGCCCTTCGAGGCGGGCCTTTCGTCTTTGGGTGTCAGCGAGCTGAGATGTAGTCGGTCAGGTACTGGATCTTGAAGTCCTGCTGCTGCGACTGGAACTTGACGAGGTCGCCGATCGAGACCAGAGCGACCACTTCGCCGTCCTCGACCACAGGCATGTGACGGATGCGGCGGTCGGTCATGATCGCCATGCACTCTTCGACCGGCGTCTGCGGTGTAACGACGATCAACGGCGAGGTCATGATCTCGCTCACCGGAGTGTCCCTGTCCGTGCGCCCTTCCAGCGTCACCCGGCGCAGGTAATCGCGTTCGGTGACGATCCCTTCGATTCGTCCGCCGACGGTCACGAGCAACGACCCGACGTTCGCTTCCACCATCTGCGCAACCATCTCGAAGACCGATGCCTCCGACGAGATCGTCAGGAGGGGTCCCTGCTTGC
Organism: Thermoleophilia bacterium; assembly: GCA_043739205.1. Classification (GTDB taxonomy): domain Bacteria; phylum Actinomycetota; class Thermoleophilia; order Gaiellales; family Gaiellaceae; genus PALSA-600. The sequence goes on along the minus strand of JAYUEQ010000081.1, from coordinate 2,762 downwards.
CCTTCAGGATGTCCGATACCTGCTCCACGGTGTCTCCTCGCTTCGGTAGTCGATTCTACGACAGCTGCGCAGCGCATAGCGAACTCGGAAAACCGAGAAGCTGCAGCGCTCGGCGCCGCAGCTTCTCCCCCCACCCGTCGCGACTCTTAGCCGACGCGGACGGAAGCGATGCCGACGGGAATCCGGTTCGTCAGCGCCGTCGGCGTCGAGGTCGGCTCCGTCGGCCCCCCCGGGCGCGCGGCAACGCGTGAGAACGTCACGAAGTCGCTCTCCCAGAACCGCAATGACGTGCCGCGGGCCTGGTGGGGGAGGACAAGCGTAAAGCGGCCGTTCGCATCCGGCCAGGTCGAGGAGATCGGCTGCACGACGCCCTTGGGGCCGGCGACGCCCACCAGCAGGCCGCGGTAGAACGCGCCTGTGTCGGCTGTCGAGGTCGGCACGGGGATCGACGCCCCGGACGCCGGAAGCTTGATGTTCATCGTCGCGCTACTGAGGCGCTTGAAGTTCGCGTTCGCCTGACCGGATCCGTACGACGTACGGCCGTAGGCGACCTGGACGTTGAGGGGCACCGGATCGCTCCCCTGCTCGTCGGAGGAGGAGAAGAACGACACGTAGTGGCCGTTCGCGTCGGTCGGGAGCGAGAACGTCCAGAAGTCGCGGTCGGTCGTCCGGGACACGACCGTCGCGCCCTGCACCGGCTTGCCGGTCGAGTCGGTGATCGTTCCCTGCAGGCGGTAGCTCAACTGGACGACGCCCGGCGCCGCCGCGCCATCGGTGCGAACGGCGCGCCCCGTCACCTGCACGTTGCCGTTCTTGAGAACCTTTGCCTGCGCATCTGCGATGCGGTAGCCGACCGAGATGCCACCGCTTGCGGCGCGAAGTGCGTTCTGCTGCGCTTCGGTCAGCGCTTTCCCACCGACGGTCGCATGCGATGCGTCGACAACCTGAATCGGATGCCGCCGCGCGAGCGTCTGATCGACGTTCGCAGTGAACCCGCCGTTCGCGTCGGTCGCACCTGGCAGCGTGTAACGATCGACAGAGACGAGCGCGCCCTTCACAGGGCGACCGCCGAGCAGGATCCTGCCGGTCACCGACGCCTCGTTCGACGTCGACGCTTGCCAAAGTGCGAGTCCGACGGCGCCGCCGGTCACCTCGATGCGGGGCGCGCCGCCGGCCGCTTTAACCCGGGCGCGTGCCGGCGCCTTCGGCGCCTGAGACGACGACACGGCCGACGCGGTGCTGCGCTCGTTGGCGGGGCCAGCTGCGAACTTGCTCTTGCCGGGCAGCGCGAACACCGACATGAACGATGCGATGCCGCCGCTGGAGGATGTCGGCGTCCCGCCGACCGTGATCGCGATGTACTCCTTGCCGCCTGCGCTGAAGATGGTCGGCCCACTCGCGATCGGCCGGCCGGTCGAGAACGTCCACAGGATCTTTCCGGTCTTGAGGTCGAACGCGCGCACGACGCCATCGCCGCCGCCCGCGAAGCCGAGCCCGCTCGCCGTGACCGTCACACCGCCACGCTCGGGCTCCGGCGTATCGAACTTCCACACGCGTTTGCCGCTCGAGACGTCGATGGCGCTGATCGAGCCGTGGTCGTGCCAGTTCTGGAGGGCCGTGCCGAAGTTGCCGTTGGACAGGCCGAGGTAGACGTCGCCGAGCAACAGCTTTCGCTTCTTCTGCGTCGGCGTCAGCTTCTGCTGGATCAGTACCGAAGCGGTTTCCGCCGCGGCGTTAAAGACGTAGTTCGTCTTCGGGTCGTACGCAGCCGGCGAGTAGTTGAGCCCCCCGAGCGACGACGGGAACACGGTCACGGGCTGTCCCGGGCGGAGCGCCGGGTGCTCGACGCGGTCGATCACCTTGACGCGCTCGTGGAATGGCTGGCCCGTCTTCGCGTCGAACGCGAACCAGACGCCTTCCATCGTCGCGACCGAGACGATGCGATGGGTCGCCCCGCCGACCTTGCCGGTGTAGACGAGCGGCGGCTGCGAAACGTCGTAGGCCCACTGGTTGCCGGCGATCAACTGCTGGAACCAGCGCATCTTCCCCGTCGTGAGATCGACAGCAATCAGCGAGTCGGTGCGCGGGTTCACTCCAGGCCGCAGGCCTGGGAAGTACAGCGGCGTCGCCGAGCCGGTGCCGAAGTAGAGCGTGTTCGTCGTCGTGTCGACCGTCGTGGGTGTCCACACTGCACCGCCGCCGACAACGCGCGACGACCGACGCCACGACTGCAGGTCCGGCGGCACCGTCCAGAACGGGGTGGGCCACGCGGGCTTGAGGTCGGTCGTGTAGGCCATGACGAACCCGCGGATCCCGTACTCGGACCCGGCCGCGCCAACGATCACGTGGTTGTTCGCGCAGATCGGAGCGCTCGTCTCGGAGTAGCCGTAGTTCGTGGCTGCGTTCGGCACGTCTTGACTGATCGCCGTAACGGCGAGCACTTTCCCGTCACTCGGGTCGAGCGCAACCAGCTTCATGTCGAGTTGCGAGATGAAGAGACGGCCGTCGCAATAGGCGAGACCACGGTTCGCAGCAATGCCGAAATTCTTGAAGAGCGCGCTGTTCGGCGGCTTGTACTGCCAGAGCACCTTGCCGGTGGCGCCGTCGAGCGCGAACACGTTGTCGTCGTTTGTCGTCACGTAGAGGTTGCCCCCGATCGCGAGCGGATACGACTGCTGGCCGCGGCGCACATCCGGGTCGATCTTCTGGAAGTCGAGCGCGTAGACACGCTGAAGCTGGTCGACGTTGCTCGGCGTGATCTC
>JAYUEQ010000080.1:0-6117 GCA_043739205.1 Thermoleophilia bacterium | reverse complement strand
TCTACGCGCTCATCTGGTTCGTCCTCACGCAGACGAAGTGGGGCAACCACATCTACGCCGTCGGCAACAACCCGGAGGCGACGCGGCTGTCCGGCATTCGCACCGACCGCCTGCTCATCTCTGTCTACGTTGTCGCCGGCGCGATCTACGGCCTCGCAGCGTTGCTGCTGATCGCGCGCACGCAGGTCGGTGACCCGAACGCGGGGCAGACCGACAACCTCGACAGCATCACCGCCGTCGTGCTCGGCGGCACGAGCCTCTTCGGCGGTCGCGGCAACGTGATCGGGACGTTGTTCGGCGCGCTGATCGTCGGCGTCTTCCGCAACGGGCTCGTGTTGATGGGCGTCTCGTCCGTCTACCAGATCCTGATCACCGGCATCCTCGTCATCCTCGCCGTGTCGGTCGACCAACTCACGCATCGCAAGGAGCGCGGATGAGCGTGCCAGTTGAGCCGCTCTTCCAGGCGCGCGGGATCATCAAGCGCTTCGGGCACGTGACGGCGCTCTCGGGCGCGGACTTCGACCTCTACCCGGGTGAAGTGCTCGCGGTGATCGGCGACAACGGCGCCGGCAAGTCGACGCTGATCAAGGTGCTCTCGGGCGCGCTGCACCCGGACGAGGGCGAACTCCGCCTCGACGGGGAGGCGGTGACCTTCAAGTCGCCGCTCGACGCGCGCCGTGCCGGGATCGAGACCGTCTACCAGGATCTCGCTGTCGCACCCGCACTCGACATCGCGTCGAACCTCTTCCTCGGCCGCGAGCTGCGTCGCAGCGGGCCGCTCGGTCAGGTGTTTCGCATGCTCGACAAGCGCGCGATGCGCAAAGAGGCGACGCGTGCGCTCGCGGAGCTGAACATCGGTGTGCAGTCGGTTCGCGCCGCGGTGCAGGACCTCTCGGGTGGCCAGCGCCAGGGAGTCGCCGTCGCGCGCGCCGCGGCGTGGGGACGGCGCGTTGTGATCATGGACGAGCCGACCGCCGCGCTCGGGGTGAAGGAGACCGCTCAGGTCGTCGAGCTGATCAAGCGTGTGCGCGAGCGGGGACTGCCGGTGATCCTGATCAGCCACGACATGCCGAACGTCTTCGAGCTCGCCGATCGCATCCACATCATGCGCCTCGGCAAGCGTGCGGCTGTCGTGACGCCGCAGTCTCACACGATGCAGGAGGCCGTCGCGATCATGACCGGCGCCGCGGCCGCTTAAGCCGGCGCGGCGAGCACTGCGGCGAGCAAGTCGTCGAGCTGAGCAGTCGCGAGGCCGATCGACGTGTCCGCCGAGCCGTAGTACAGGCGCACGAGGCCCGTCTGTTCGTCGTGGATCAAGCCACACGGGAAGATCGCGTTCGGCACGTCTCCCGTCCGTTCGGACTTGGTGCGCGAGCCGAGGATCCACTCCGGCAGCCGGTGCAGCACCTGCGTCGGCTCTGCCAGGTCCGTGAGCGCAAGCCCGACGCGGTAGAGGCCACCCCCGATCGTGTCCTTCACGCCGTGGTAGATCATCAGCCATCCGTGCTCGGTGCGAAGCGGCGGCGGGCCGAGCCCGATCCGGCGCGAGTCCCACCACGCTCCCTCCCGCGGGCCCATTACCTGCTCCGGCGCGCTCCAGCCGACGAGATCGTCGGAGCGCGAGAGGACGATCTCGCCACCGGAGCCCGAGACGGCTCCTTCACTCGGACGGTGGAACAGAATCCACTTCCCGCCGATCCGCTGCGGTAGCAGTGCGGCGTTCTTGTCCTCGGCGCCCTGGATGATCCCGTGCCGCTCGACCGTTCGGAAGTCCGTTGTCGTAGCGAGGTAGACGGCAGGGCCGGGCGGGCCGTAGGCGGTACAGGTGATCGCCCAGCGTTTGAGCTCGGGCAGCCAGACGGCGCGCGGATCCTCGAAGCCCCACTGTTCGCTCTCGATGCCGTCGAGCGGAGCGAGGAGCGGTTCCTCGTCGATCGTCCAGCCGTCGATCCCGTTCGCAGACCGCGCGACCGTGAGGTGGGAGATACCGCGCAGGTCCTCGACGCGGGCAAGGATGACCGTCTCGCCGTCGACGACGGCCGCGGCGGGGTTGAACACGGAGTTCGCCGGATACGGCCAGTCGGATGCCGTGAGGATCGGGTTGAGAGGGTGGCGCTGGAACAACTCGCCACGAACGGCCGTGGGAGCCGTCATGCGACCCGGTCCGCGACACGGCGTCGAACCACCGACGAGAACTCGGATGCGTCGAGGAGGAGTGCCGCGCGATGGAAGGCAAGCGTCGACTCGGCACCCTCGTTGCGGTTGACATCGCCGCTCCCGAGCCCGTCGCTGCAGCCACCCGTTGCGAAGTCGTACAGCGGCCGGTTCAGATGGTTGCGCCCGAGGAACCAATCGAACGCCGTGTGCGCGCGCACCCCGTGGTCTCGGTCACCGGTCACGTCGAACGCCGCGAGCTCCGCTTCGACGAACGCGGACGCCTCGAGCGGCTGCTCGTCTCCCGCACCGGGAGCGGGCGTGCCGCGCTTGCGTCCTTCGTGACCCGTCAGCCGGAGCATGCCGTCGGCGAGCCCCGACTCGTCCCCGAGCCAATGCAGCGAGACGAGGCCGGCGACTACGGCATCGTCGTGACCGAGAACTGTTCCTCCGGTGATCAGCGCCTGGGAGAGGCGCGCGTTGTCGTAGGTCAGCGCGTCCTCGAACCAGGGCCAGTCGTCGGATGCGCTCAACTCGTAGGCGGCGAACAGCCGCTCGACGCCGCGCTCGAGCAGCCGACGGGCGCGATCGTCGAGGCGATCCTTGTCGAGCCGCGCCAACCCGAGCACGACGTACGCGTCAGTACGGAGCCATGTCGCTTCGGGCAGGCCGGCGAGGATCGAGTCGAGCAGCCGCTGCGTCGGATCGACGAGGGCAGGCGTCCATGCAGTCGAGAGGATCTCGCCCAGCGCCCAGACCGCCCGTCCGACGTGGTCGCCGACGTGGGGCTCGTCGAGCCAGCGGCGGTCGTAGCTCATGAAGTTCCGCATCCCGGGCCGCTCGTCGGTCGCGTCGTGGAGGAAGGCGATCGATCTGTAGACGATCGACGTCCACGTCTGCTCGTCCGAGCGCCGTGCGAGCTCGAGCGCAACAACGGCGAGTCGTGCCACGTCGTCGACGCAGTACCCGCTCTGCCGGTTCGGGATCACGCCGTGGGCGTGCTGGACGATGCCCGCGTCGTCGACCATCGTGCGCAGATGGTCGTTCCGGAAGCTTGCCGGGTGCGGCTCAAGGCTGACGATCGCCTCGCCGCGTGGTGCGAGCTCGACGGCCTCGCGCAGGACGATGGCGGTCGCCTCGGCGACCGACGGCCAGCTGAGCTGCTTGCCGATGCGCCGCGCTTCGTCGCGCGCCGCTTGCAGCAGCTTCGGCTGTTCGATGAACTGCGAGATCGCGTTACCGAGCGCCGCCGGGTCTGCGAACGGGACGAGCGTTCCGGCACCTGTCGAAAGCAGGTCCTCCGCGTAGCGATAGGGCGTCGAGACGACAGCGCAGCCGGCTGCGACTGCGAAGGTGAGCGCGCCCGACGACGCCTGATCGCGGTCGAGGTACGGCGTCACGAAAACCGATGTGTCGGCGAGCAGGTCTCCGATCTCGGTGACGCTCAGGAACCGGTCGTCGAACTCCACGTGCTCCTCGAGGCCAAGTTGTGAGACGAGCTGCTGCAGCGACAGGCGATACCGCTCGCCCTCACGCTGCGCGACCCCGGGATGGGTCCTGCCGGCGATCACGTACAGCGTCTCCGGGTGCTGTTCGATGATCGCGGGCAGCGCTTCGAGCACTGTCTCGAGACCCTTGCCCGGCGAGATCAATCCGAACGTCGAGATGACGAAGCGGCCACGCGGGGTGAGATTACTCACGCGTTCCACCAGGAGCGTCGGTGCGCCGTGCGGGACGACGCGAAGCTTCGCTTCCGGACATGCGCCGCTCTCGGCAACTAAGCGCAACGCAGTGTCGGTCATCACGATCACGAGCTCCGCCTGTGCGCATAGGGCAGCGAGGACGCGCGCCTGATGCCGTGTCGGCTCCGAGAGAACGGTGTGCAGCGTGACGACGAGCGGTTGCGCCAGCTCCTCGGCAAGCGAGAGCACGTACTCGCCGTCCTTGCCGCCGAAGATGCCGTACTCGTGCTCGAGGAGCACGACGTCGACGTCGCGGCGAGCGAGGATGCGCGCCGCGCGCACGTAGTCGCCGCGGGTCGCCTGCGAGATCGTCGCGATCACGCCCGGGCGTTGCGGCCGCGACGGGTCGTCCACGACGACAACTTTCCCGACCGAGTCGATCTCGTCGACGCCGATGAGAGCCGAGCGGAGATCGGCGGCGAACGTTCCGATACCGCAGGCACGCGGCGGGAACGTCGACACGACTGCGGCGCGCATCGTCGCTGCTGCACCGTCGCGCGGACGTCTGCCGTTCGCACGAGGGCTCGAGCTGCGTGCCGTGCGGCTTGGCAATCGGCTCCTTGCGGTCAGTCGGTGGCTGCGGGGCGCAGTCCTCGGTGGGTAAGAGCGCCGGCGACGAGCTTGGCGAAGGCGGCTGGGTCGAACGGCTTGGTCACGTACGCGAGAGCACCGAGCGATTGTGCGCGGGCCTCGTTGGCGGCGTCGGTCTCACCGCTGAGAAAGATCAGTGGGATGTTTGCCGTGTGCTCGTCGAGGCGGAGAGCCTCGGCGAGTTCGAATCCGTCCAGCCCGGGCATCGCAACGTCGGTCACCACGAGATCCGGGTTCTCCAGGCGGGCCCGGGCGAGCCCCCGCCGTCCGTCTTCTGCCTCGAGGACTTCGAGCCCCTCGAGCAGCAGGTTGATCGAGCAAAGTGCGCGGGCGTTGGAGTCGTCGTCGACGACCAACACACGGGGGAACTTGGTGCCCATCTTCGTCCTCCCTCAGTATCGAGCGGAATCGCCGGCCCAAACGCGTTCTGGGCAACCGATTGCTCCGACCCACGCTGCTGAGGGCGGACGCTTCACAGCCAGTTTTCTGGGGCCGTGGGGGAGTTGCGACACCTCTTGTTGAGGCGTCGCAGAGATAAGCATAGCCTTACGGACATTGGTTGACGAAATTCCGCACCTACGCGTTCTGATTGCGAACGAGCGGCGCGACCGGCTCGAGTTGCTCGCCCAGGTTGTTTCCGGCCTTGGGCATGAGGTGATCGCGCGCTCGATCGATGTCAGGGAGGTGGGGGCCGTGACGGCTCGCGAGCGCCCCGATGTGGCGCTCGTGGGGCTCGGGCTCTCGTCGGAGCATGCGTTGACGCTGATCGCCGAGATCGTCCGCGAGGCGCACTGCCCGGTGATCGCGCTGCTTTCGGTGAAGGATCCCGCCTACGTCAGAGAGGCGGCTAAGCGGGGAGTGTTCGCCTACATCGTCGATACGACGCCCGAGGAGCTGCAGAGCGCGATCGACGTGACGCTTCAGCGCTTCACCGAGTACCACAACTTGCAAGGCGCATTCGGGCGTCGCGCGGTGATCGAGCAGGCTAAGGGAATCCTGATGGCCCGTCACGCGCTCAACGCAGACAGGGCGTTCGAGCTGCTGCGCGACCATTCTCAGCACAACGGACAGCGGCTCGCGGACGTGGCGGCGGCGATCGTCGACAGTCACCTTTTGCTCCTGCCGCCAACAGGAGTATCCGGATAGCCGCTGCTACCGTTGTACGTGTGGCGTCGTAGAAATCGGGGCCGCTAGAAGCCCCTTCCTCAGCAGCGTAGGTCGGAGCAGCCGGGCGACACAGTCGTGACCGGCGCCACGCTCGGTTAAGAGGAAGGACCATATGAAGCTCTTTGAGAACGGCCCGCGTGCAAAACGCTGGCGTCGCAACGCGACGATGGGGCTCGGACTGCTCGTCGTCGCATCACTGATGGCCTTGACGCTGGCCCGCGCTTCCGGCGCTGCCGCAACCGCAGTCCCGCTCGGCACCTCCGGCTCATTCGCCGTGCTCGCCGGTGCAGGCATCACGAACACCGGCCCGACCACGGTCAACGGTGACGTCGGGACGTATCCGACGATCACGATGACCGGGACCTCGTCGATGACGATCAACGGCACGAACCACGCGTCGGACGGTGTGACGCAGCAGGCACAGACGGACCTCGTCGGCGCCTATAACAACGCTGCGGCTCAG
>JAYUEQ010000079.1:0-2200 GCA_043739205.1 Thermoleophilia bacterium | reverse complement strand
ACCGCGATCGTGTGCCCGACCATGTCGGGGAAGACCGTGGACGTGCGCGACCACGTGCGAATCATGTTCTTGGAGCCCGAGTCGTTCATCTTCTGGATGCGCGAGAGCAGCCGCTCCTCGACGAAAGGCCCTTTCTTGGAGGATCTGCTCATTAGCGCTTGTCCTTCCCGCGGCGACGGCCGCGAACGATCAACTTGTCGGATGTCTTGTTCTTCGACCGGGTGCGCTTACCGAGCGTCGGCACACCCCACGGGGTGACCGGGTGACGGCCGCCCTTCGACTTGCCCTCACCACCGCCGTGCGGATGGTCGACCGGGTTCATCGCGGAACCGCGCACGCCCGGGCGCTTGCCGAGCCAGCGGTTGCGGCCGGCCTTGCCGATCGTCACGTTCTGGTGCTCGACGTTGCCGACCTGACCGACGGTCGCGCGGCACGTGAGCATGACGCGGCGCATCTCGCCCGAAGGGAGACGCAGGGTCGCGTAGGCGCCGTCCTTCGCCACGAGTTGAACACCCGAGCCTGCAGAGCGCGCCATCTGGCCGCCCTTGCCCGGCTGGAGCTCGACGTTGTGCACGAGCGTGCCGGTCGGGATGTTCTCGAGCGGCAGCGCGTTCCCCGGCTTGATGTCGGCATCGACGCCGGACTGCACGACCGCGCCGACCCGCACACCCGCGGGATGGAGGATGTAGGACTTGAACCCGTCCGCGTAGTGCAGCAGCGCGATGCGCGCAGAGCGGTTCGGGTCGTACTCGATCGCAGCGACCTTCGCCGGGACGCCGTCCTTCAACCGCTTGAAGTCGATGATCCGATAGCGGCGCTTGTGACCGCCACCCTGGTGGCGCGTCGTGATGCGGCCCATGTTGTTGCGGCCGCCCTTCTTTGTCAGCTTCTCGGTCAGCGCCTTCTCGGGCTTCGACTTCGTGATCTCGGCGAAGTCGGAGACCGACATGTGGCGGCGGCCCGGGCTGGTCGGCTTGAACCTGCGAACTGGCATTACAGTTGCGCTCCTTCGAAGATCTCGATCGTGTCGCCGGCGCGCAGCTGCACGACGGCCTTCTTCCAGCCCTGGCGGGTGCCCTTGATCGCACCGCGGCGCTTCGGCTTGGCCTGAACCTTGATCACGTTGACGCGCGCGACCTTGACGTCGAAGAGCTCCTCGACGGCCTGGCGGATCTGCGTCTTGTGCGCGTCGGAGTGCACGCGGAACGTGTAGCTCCCGCGAACCGAAGCCGCGTACGACTTCTCACTTACGATCGGCGCGAGGATGACTTGACCGGCGTGCATGGCTAAATCGCCTTTCCTTGAACGAGCGGCAGCGCGGCCTCGCTCACGAGGAGTGAGCGCGCCCAGACGACGGCGCCGACCTCGACCTCGCTCGGGCCGATCACGGCGACGCGCTCGAGGTTGCGGAAGCTCTTGGAGAGGTTCTGCTCCTCCTGAAGGCAGACGAGCACGGTCGGGGTCTGCTGGCCCCAGGCCTCGACGATCGCGCGCGCCTTCTTCGTCGACGGGACGTCGAACTGCGACGCGTCGATCACGGCGAGCGTTCCCTCCTGCGCGTGCGACGCGAGCGCCGAGCGCAGTGCGGCCTTGTGGGCCTTGCGGTTCACCTTCTGGATGAACGTGCGCGGCACCTTCGCGAAGGTGTGGCCGCCGCCCTTGAACTGCGGCGCGCGGATCGTGCCCTGGCGGGCCCGGCCGGTGCCCTTCTGGCGCCACGGCTTCGCGCGACCGCCGGAGACGAGCCCACGGCTCTTCGTCGCGACGGTGCCCGCGCGCTGCGCGTTCATCTCGGAGCGCACGGCCTCGTGCACGAGGTGCGGCTTGATCTCGACAGCGAAGACGGCCTCATCGAGCGAGACGTCCTTCGACTTCTTGCCTGCTGCGTCGAGCAGGGGTGCCTTAGGTGCTGCCATTAGCCGCGCACCTCCACGATGCCGTTCTTCGGGCCGGGGATGGCGCCCTTCACGAGCAGCAGGTTCCGCTCGGCGTCGACCTGGAACACGGTCAAGCCGAGCTGGGTGACGCGCTTGCCGCCCATGCGGCCGGCCATCTTGATGCCCTTGCGGACGCGCGACGGTGTTGCCGAAGCGCCGATCGAGCCCGGCTTGCGGATGTTGTGCGAGCCGTGCGAGCGCGGGCCGGAGCTGAAGTTGTGGCGCTTGATCGTGCCCTGGAAGCCCTTGCCGATGCCGATGCC
>JAYUEQ010000078.1:0-3353 GCA_043739205.1 Thermoleophilia bacterium | reverse complement strand
CCGGCCGTACCGCAAGGCGCGCTCGCAGGGCGATGCTATCGCCGAACTACTGCGCTGCTCGGGAACGCAGTTCGACCCGCAGGTCGTGACCGCGCTCATCCGGTTCACCGCCGGCGGTTGAACCAGCCGCCGCGCGGCGGCACCGGGTTCTCGCCGAGCGAGCGAGCACCGGCGACGAGATCCTCGGGCGTCAACTCCATGAGGTCCGCGTGCGACAGCTGTTGCACGTCTCCTACTCCGAGCCGGAGCGCTTGCGCGTTTAGCGACTGCTCGAACAGTGTGCGTGCGAACCGCGCATTGCCGAACGAATCGTCGCGCTCCGCGTTGTGGAAGATCGCGCGCAAGGACTCCTCGGCGCCTTCACCGAACGCATACTCGGACTCCGTGGCGAACCGTCGGAAGATCTCGACGAGATCGTCGGTCGAGTAGTCCGGGAACTCGATCTCGCGCGAGAAGCGCGAGCGCAGACCGGGATTCGACTCGAGGAAACGCCGCATCAGACGCGGGTAGCCCGCGACGATCACGACGAGGCGGTGGCGATTGTCCTCCATCCGCTTGAGCAGCGTCTCGATCGCCTCGTCGCCGAAGTCGAGCCGCTCCGCTTCGCGGGAGAGCGCGTACGCCTCGTCGACGAAGAGCACGCCGTCGAGCGCCTTGCGCACAACGCGGTCCGTCTTCACGGCCGTCAACCCGACGTACTGGCCGACGAGACCGGCACGGTCGACCTCGACGAGGTGGCCCTTCTTCAAAAGCCCCATCGAGCGATACATCTGCGCGAGCAGACGCGCGACGGTCGTCTTGCCGGTGCCCGGGTTCCCGAGGAAGACGAGGTGCTGCGTCGTCGCTACCTCCGGCAGACCCGCCTCCATGCGCCGCGCCTGCACGCGCAAGAACGCAACGAGCGCGCGCACCTGCTCCTTTACGGACTCGAGCCCCGGCAGCGCGTCGAGCTCCGCAAGCAATTCCTCGAGCGGCCGCGCAGGCTCCTGTCGCTTCAGCGCATCGAAATCGAGCTCTTCGCCGATCGTCGCGCGCAGCTGGTCGCCCAGCGCCTTCAAGGAATCGAGCGGATTCGGCATAGGTTGACGGTACCCATTACGGTCTGCATCGATGCCCCAAGGCCCGATGAAGCCGGACGAGCTGCAGCGATACGCAGAGATGATCGTCAAAGGCTGCCTCGCCTTTCGCCGCGGCGACACCCTGCTCGAGCTCGTGAGCTTCGGCCACCGCGAGCTCGCCGTTGCCATCGCGGAAGCCGCCTACCGGACCGGTGCGCTCGCCGTCGATGCGGTCTACGAGGACAACCGCATTTACGCCGCCAAGATCCGGCACGCGTCCAGGCAAGCGCTTGGCCACCAACCGCCCTGGAAGATCGCGCAGTGGCGCGCGCTCGGCGACGAGCACGTGGCGATCGTTCAGGTGATGGGCGAGTACGAGCCCGAGGTCGTCGCCGACCTGACGCCCGAACGCGTCGCGGCCGACAGCGCGGGCCGCAACCGGTACGTCTCGCGCATCAGACGCGAGGCGCGCCTGCGCGGGACGATCTGTGCATGGCCGACCGACGAGTGGGCCATGCGCGTCTTTCCGGAACTGGAGGTGACAAAGGCCAAGCGGAAACTCGCGCAGGAGTTGCTGTGGTTCTGCCGTCTCGGCCCGAAGGATCCGCCCGGTCACACCGGGTGGACGCAGCATCTCGCTGCGTTGCGCCGTCGTGCGGCCAAGCTCACCAAGCTCGACCTGAAGGAACTGCACGTTCGCGACGACGGAACCGACCTGCGTCTCAAGATCGCGCCGTACTCGATGTGGCGCGGCGGCGGCGAGCAGGATCATTGGGGGCGCCAGATCGCGATGAACGTCCCGACGGAGGAGTGCTTCATCTCGCCGGACGCCGCGGCGACCGAAGGCACCTTCCGATGCTCACGACCGCGCAGTTTTGGCGGTCGCATGATCGAAGGCCTCTCCGGCGAGTTCCGCGGCGGCCGCCTCGTGCGCCTGAAGGCGAAACGCGACGCGGACCGCGACTGGCTCGCCCGCTACTTCGCCGTCACGCCGAACGCCGACCGGCTGGGAGAGATCGCGCTCGTCGACGCGAGCTCGCGCATCGGCCAGACGGGGCGCATCTACTTCAACGGCCTCCTCGACGAGAACGCCGCCGCCCACATGGCGTTCGGCTCCGGTTTCGCGAAGACGCGAACCGTCTCGATCGCCCAGAGACGCTATGGCGTCAACCGCTCGAAAACGCACATCGACGTGATGATCGGAACAGACACCCTCAATGCTGTCGGCATTCGGCAGTCCGGCAAGGCAGTGCCGCTCGTGACCGACGGCGCGTGGCAATTCTGAGGTATAGTTAACCAGGTTAATCATTGTGGCGAACGACCCGATGACCGTTGCCGGCCGGCTCAGGCCGGTTCTCCTACGCCTCGCGCGTGAGTTGCGCCGCGAGATCCATTCGCTTGGCGTGACCGGCGGCCAGGTCACGTTGCTCGGGTCGATCAAGCACCACCCCGGCATCACCGCCACCGAACTTGCCGAGCGCGAGCGAGTGTCAGCGCCGGGGATGTCCGGTCATCTCGTCCGCCTCGAGGCGGCCAAGCTGATCGTACGGACGCGTGCGACGGATCGGCGGCGCATCGGCCTCTTCTTGACCCCCGAGGGTGACAAGGTGCTGAAGTCTGTGCGTAAGAAGCGGACGGCCTGGCTCGTGGCACGGCTCGAGCGCCTGGAGCCCGACGAGCGGGAAGACATCGAACGTTCGATCGACGCGCTGGAGAAGTTGTTGATCGACGAGTGACGCTCCTCAAGCTCGCGTCACGCCGGACGTTCGCCTCGCTGAGGCGGCACCGCAACTACCGACTCTTCTTCTACGGCCAGCTCACGTCCGTCGCCGGGACGTGGATGCAGAACATCGCGATGGCGTGGCTCGTGGTCGACCTTGCGCCGCACTCGCGGGGCCTCGCCGTCGGCCTGCTCGCCGCCTGCCGCTTCGGGCCGTTCACCGTGCTCGGGCTGTTCGCCGGCGTCATTACCGACCGCTTCGACAACCGTCACATCGTCATCGTCACGCAGTCGGTGCAGATGGTGTTCTCCGCGGTGCTCGCCACCGTGACGCTGCTCGGGCACGTGCAGCTGTGGGAGATCTACGCAATCGCCGTGCTCACCGGTTCCGCGCTCGTCTTCGATGCTCCGTCCCGTCAGAACCTCACGTTCCAGATGGTCGGCCGTGACGAGCTGCCGAATGCGATCGCACTCAACTCGAGTCTCTTCAACACGGCGCGCATCTTCGGCCCCGCGCTCGCAGGCGTGCTGATCGCGGCCTTCGGCCCCGGCTGGTGCTTCGCTGTCAACACCGC
>JAYUEQ010000077.1:0-11826 GCA_043739205.1 Thermoleophilia bacterium | reverse complement strand
GGGCTGGCCCGGCCGCTACCCGGTCGACCTGGCGATCGCTCCTCCGACGGAGCAGGTGCGCTGGAAGACGCTGGTGCGCATCCTGCTCGTCATTCCGGTGTACGTCTTCGCGACCGTGCTCGGCTACGTGCTGTTCCTCGTCGCCCTCATCGGTGCGTTCTATGCGCTCGCGACCGGGCGCTATCCGCGAGGCTTCCGCGACCTCAGTGCGTACTGCCTGCGCTTCCAGGCGCAGACGTTTGGCTACCTGCTGCTCGTCACGGACAGGTATCCGACGCTCGCGAACGCGTAGCGCGTTACGCAGGCCAGTTCGTGAGCAGCTGCTGGCAGAAGGTCAGACCGAGCTTCTGCGCCTGGCGGTGAATTGCGGTGTCGGCCGCAGTTGCTGCATTTTGCGCCGTGCGCGCTTTCGCGTAGTCCTTCTTCACGAGCGCGTCGTGAACCTGCTGGATGCCGGTAGCGAGCTTGTCGCCTTCGACGAGCAACTGCCTGAACGCCGCGTCCTTGCCCGTTGGCGGCGTCACCTTCTTCATGTCCGTGACTGCACGCCGCGCGGCGGCAGCGGTCGTCGCCCAGCCCGCGGGCGCGAGGGAGAGACGGCCAAGCTTGTAGACCGCCCGGTCGGAGCGAACGCAGACGGCGTTCGCTGCGGCGACGAACTGCTGTTGTGTCGGTCGAGCTGCTGTGGTCGTCGTGCTGCTCGACTTCGACCCGCCGCAGGCGGCGGCGACTGCGGGAACCATCAGGAGCAAGAGGGCGCGGCGCACGAGCGCAGAAGGTAGCGCGGCCCGCGTTGAGCGGGTGTTAGGGGAGTGCCGCGAGAATCTCGGCCAACTCGGGCCACCGTCCCTCGCGCTGCTTGGAGAAGACGAGTGCATCGTCGACGAGGATGTCGAACTGGCTCTTGTCGCCGCTGACCATCTCGGCGCTGTGTTCCGTCCCGTTGATCTCGGCCACGAAACTCGCGGCCCGCTCGTCGTAGCCGTTTCAGACGGGGCAGTACAGGATGCGGACGTGTGCCATGCCGCGGAGATTAGCGACGTAGCTACGCGACGGGCGCCGGCACAGCTCCTGTGATCGTCGGCTCGGTGCCGCCCTGGTCGAGCCGGAACGGCGGGTACTCGGGCGTCAGCAGGGAGCCGTAGGCAGCGGCGCGAATCACCCAGCGGTTGAAGCCCATCACGAGGTCGAAGATCCCGCGCGGGTATTCGCGCGTGAACAGGAGCACGATCGCAGCGACGATCACGAGGACGCTGATCAGGCCGCCGGCCATGTGCCAGCCGCCTGCCGAGCCGCCGAGGATCCCGGCGATCATGTATTGCGGGATGCCGAGCAGCCACCAGCCGATCAGCGGCAGTCCGCGCCGGTGCGTTTCGGGGTAGTCGACCGACAGCCGCGCCGGGTAGTCGGGAGCCTCGCCGAGGCTGAACGGTGGGTACTGGTCGGTCGCAAGCGCGCTGTAGCTGTAGAACGCGACCCGCCACGTCCAGCGCAGAACGCCGACGTTGAAATCGAAGATGCCGCGCGGGTAGCGGCCCGTGAAGAGGAGCGCGAAGAACGCGACGACCGTGAGGACGGAATACGCGAGCCAGAGAAAGACGAGGCAGATGTAGTGCGGAATCGCCAGCAGCCACTTGACAAGCCAGAGCCAGCGACTGAGCGGCGCGGTGAGCTCACCTTCGACACGGACGGGATACGACACGGGCTCCTCCTTGTTGCGTCACCGAACACTCTCCCATACCTGGACGCTCGAGCCATCCGGGGGAACGCGGATCAGGAGGCGGCGAGCAACGGAACCGGCACGGTCGCCGGCCGTGGTGCGGAGATGCGCGCCGCGCTGCGCTTGCCCAGAGCGATCAGCGGCCGCTCGATCAGGCGGTGTAGGCCGTAGGCGAGCACGAGCGACAACGTGAGGCCGACCGCGAGGTAGACGAGCTCGGTCAGCACGCCGCCGGGCGCGATCGCCGTCGCGGCGAAGCCGAGGGCGATCGGGTGGGTCAGGTACAGCGGGTAGCTGACCCGGCCGACGAAACGGAGTGGGCGTGAGCGGAAGACACCGCTGCCCTTGGCCTGCAGCGCGAGTGACGCGACCACGAGTGCCGCCGCGAACGAGTACGGGAGGTAGTAGTACGGCGACGACACGCGAAAGCCCGCTGCAGTGACGTCGAACACGTGCGTGAGCCCGTGCACGGTCGCGAGCAGCGCGAGCGCGACGACGAGGCCGGGGACGGAGCCCAGCCGGGCGACGAACCGGAACGACTGGCGGTGGTGCAGCGCGAAGGCGAGAACGCAGCCAACGAGGATCGCGCTGTAGGGCGCAACGGCTCGCCCGCCCGAGCTGAAGACGATCGGGAGCTGGGCGGCAAGTGCGAGCACGAGCGCGAGCCCGATCCGGCCGCGCGCACGCTTGCGCAATAGCACGAAGGCGAGGAGGGGCCACAGGAGATAGAACTTCTCTTCGATTCCGAGCGACCAGGCGAGCGAGAAGACGATGTGCGTCTTCGTGAAGAACGGCACCTCGGGGAACGGCGAGAGATACCACGGCAGCGCATGCGTGAAGACCGACCGATGGTCGCCGCCGAAGCCGACCGAGTACATGACGGCCGCGTACAACGCGAGGCTCGCGAAGTAGATCGGGAGAATGCGAAAGCCGCGGCGCACGACGAACGCGCGCCAGCGCAGCGCGCCACGCTCGTCCTCCTCGCGCAGCGCGAGCGTCGTGATCAGGAATCCGCTGAGGACGAAGAAGAGCGTCACGCCGTTCCAGCCTTCGAGAAAACCCCAGAGCCGGTGCGTCCGCGCGTGATGAAACACCACGAGCAGCGCTGCGATCGCACGCAGCCCTTCGAGGCCGGGGAAATAGCGAGTGGCCCGCCACTCCTCGTAGCGGGCAATGCGCGACGTCGACGTCACGCGGCTTCGGCGTAGACCTGCAACGTGCGCTCGGTCACGCGATCCCACGAGCAGTACTCGGAGACACGCGCGCGAGCTGCCTCGCCGACACGCTTGCGCAGGTCGGGATCTGCGAGCACGCGCTCGAGCGTCTCGCGCAGAGCAGCGGCGTCGCCGACGGGAACGAGAAAGCCTGTGCGGCCGTCCTCGATCAGCGACGGAATACCGCCGACGGGCGTCGCGATCACTGTCTTGCCGTGTGCCATCGCTTCGAGGACGACGTTCGGAAGCCCTTCCATCTGCGAGACGAGCACGACCACTGCGGAACGGTCGTAGAGCTCGGCGAGCGCCTCGGGCGAGACGAAACCGAGCGTGTCCGGGAGCAGGTCGCGGAGCGGGCCGTCGCCGGCGATGATCCGGGGCAGGCCTTCCGTGGCCTGTGCGATCACGTCGATGTTCTTCTCGGGCGAGAGCCGGCCCGCATAGAGAACGGGGTGCGCGTCGTCTTCTGAGCCGAACGCAGTCGGGACGTCGACGCCGTACGGGATTGCGTGCACGTTCTTCAGGCCGCAATTGCGCATCGCCTCGGCGAGCTGCTCGGAGCAGCAGATGACTGCTCGCGCACGGCAGAGAAGCAGGCGGACGAGGCGCGGCGCGTGCTGGGCGAGCGAAAGGTCGGAGAAGCGGCCTGCACTGCCGGAGCCGTGGAGCGTGACAACGAAGGGGCGGCCGCTGAAGAGCGCGATCGCGGCGCCTGCGAGCCAGTTTGCGTGCACGAGGTCGGCCCGGCGGGCAGCGGCGCGGCACGCGGCGATCATCGAAAGGAGCAGAAGCACTGCGAGCCACGGGCGGCGCTTCAGCGCGCGGACGACGCCGCCGTTACGCGTGCCGGTGAGCCCGAAGTCACGGTAAGCGCCTGGGGCGACGACCTCGATCTCGACCTGGCGGTCGCGCAGGTGCTCGACCGTGTTGAAGACGAAGCGTCCGGCCAGGTCGGCCGCATCGCGCGGGTACGAGGTCGTGAACATCGCGACCTTCAGCGGCCCGCGGGCTGGCTGCGTCCGCGGGCGGCGACGAAGGGACCAGCCGACCGGACGATGGATCGAAAGCGCCATGCCTCACGTTTCGGCATCGGCATCCCTCAGCTTGAGGGATCAAAAGGGTGAGTTTTGGCTTCAGGAGTGGCTCGAGAGTAAGCCCGGCCGCCCTGGACGCTCGAAAGCGAGGGGTGGTAGGACCTGGGCGCGCCCGCGGACTGCGGTCGCAGTCACGAGGGAGGGCAGGGCAGATGAAAGTGACGATCGTGCGCGCCACGTTGCTCGCGGGCGCTGGGCTTGGGCTGCTCGTCGGCACCGCGGGCGCAATGTCGACCTCGAGCGAGGCTGACGGAGCGATGATCTTGTGCAAGAACCAGGTGAACGGAAACGTTCGCCTCGTCTCGGCCGCTAGCGACTGCCACGCGAACGAGGCTGCGGTCGCCTTCAATCTCCAGGGCCAGGCCGGGCCCCCAGGCCCGAGCGGCCCGGCAGGCCCCGCCGGTGCTGCAGGTCCTGCCGGCCCGGCCGGGGCAACGGGCTCGACCGGCCCGACAGGTCCCTCAGGCCCCGTCGGCGCTGCCGGCGCAATGGGCCCGGCCGGCCCGGTTGGCCCCACAGGTAGCCCCGGGCCTCAGGGTCCAGCGGGTGTCGCCGGAGCCGCAGGCGCGGCCGGCCCGGCGGGTCCCCCAGGCGCTGCGGGTACCCCGGGTGCGACCGGCCCGGCCGGTGCGACGGGGCCGCGTGGCCCGAGTGACGGCTTCTCGGCGACCGACGGAGGCGCGATCACCTCGATTACGGGGACGAACCAGGGCCAGAACCAGGTCCTCGTCACGCTGCCGCTCGCGGCGGGCTCGTACGTGATCACGGGCAAAACGGTCCTCCGCAACCTCGGTACGAGCTCCGGCAACGCGATCTGCGAGCTCTGGGGCGGTTCGCCCACGGGTGGCGGCTTCGGGGAGCTCGATGTCAACTGGGCGACGAGCGAGGGGCAGGGGAACCTGCCCGCGTCGTTCCAGCCGATCGCGTTCACGGGCGTCGTGACGATCGTCGGGAGCGGGTCGGTCAACATCCGCTGTTGGATCGTCACGGGTGACCCGGGCACCTTCCACCTGTCGGCGTTCAACTCGAACATCACTGCCGTACAGGTCGCGAACCTGACGCACTGACGAGGGGCGAACGAGGCGGGCCGTCGCTGACGACCCGCCTCGTCACTCAACCGTCCGGGCCGCCCATTCCAGGCAGACCGCCGGCGGCCGGTGGCGCGGGCGCGACGGGGAGCCCCGAAGCCACCCACGCCTCGAAGCCGCCGACGACGTCGCCGACTCGCAGGAAGCCGAGCTCGGCCAGGGTCGCGGCCGCGAGGCTCGACGACTCGCCGTGCTCGCAGATCAGAATCAGCCGGGTCTTGAGCGAGCCGGCGTGCGGGTTACGCCAGCCGCTGTCCGGTGCGAGTCGCCATGGGAGCACGGACAGTGGAACGTGGAGCGATCCTGGAACCACGCCGCTCGAGCGGTGCGAGCGCGTGTCGATGATCAGGGCGCCGTCCTGCGCCGCCGACCACGCCTCGGCGGGCTCCAGCCGGTCGATCTTGGCGCGCGCATCGGCCACCAACTCGTCGAGCGTGCGATGCGACATCTAGATGTTCTACCGCGTTCAGCCGCCGCAAGCTACGTTCGGCGCATGGACGACTATTCGATCGCAATCTGGCTCTGGGACGGCGTCGAGGAGCTCGACTTCGCAGGCCCCTACGAGGTGCTCACCGCGTGGGCGCGCGACAGCGAGCGCTCGATCACGGTGCGCACGGTCGCGGAGACAACTGAGCCGGTGCGGTGCTCGCACGGTTTGCGCGTGATCCCCGACGTCGCCTGGGCGGATCTCGGCCCGGTCGATCTCTTTCTTTTACCCGGTGGTGACTCGCGGCCGCTGCAGGCAGACGAATCGTTCCTGCAGCGGATGCGCGAGCTCGCTTCGGGCGGCGCACTGATGACGAGCGTGTGCACGGGCGCCCTCGTCTACGGCAAGGCTGGGCTGCTCGACGGCCGGCCGGCGACGACGCATTGGTCGGCGCTCGAACGGCTGGCGGCTCTCGGCGTGAACGTCGACGCAGACGCGCGGTTCGTGGACGACGGTGACATCGTCACCTCGGCCGGTGTCTCCGCGGGGATCGACATGGCGCTGCACCTTGTTGCGCGCCTCGAGTCGGTCGAGCGCGCGCAAGCCGTTCGCCGCTACATTCAGTACGACCCGCAGCCGGCGGTGTAGTCGCCGAACGGCTCAGGCGCTGCGGCGCGGCACGAGCTCGACCTCGTTCGCCTTCAAGGTCTTCGTTCCCTTGGGGACGAGCGCGGCGGTGACCGGCTTGCCGTCGCTCCGCCGGCGCAGCACGCGCGGCGGGCCTTCCAGCACGTGCCGCTCTCCCCATTCGCGGAGCGCGTTCAGTGCGATTGTCAGGTCGCGACCCTTCGGCGTCAGGCGGTACTCGAAGCGCTCGGGCCGCTCGCTGTAGCGCACTCGGTCGAAGATGCCCTCGTCGACGAGGCGGTTCAAGCGATCGGTCAGGACGTTCCGCGCGATGCCGAGGCTCGACTGGAACTCCTCGAAGCGGCGCAGCCCGAAGAACGCGTCGCGGACGATCAGCAGTGTCCACCGCTCGCCGACGATCTCGAGCGACTTCGCGACGCCGCAGCTGTCCTGGCCTTCGTACTCGCGGTTGAGCATGCACCAAGGATAGCCGACAATGGTTGCGTCAAGCAACGGACTTCGTGTAAGGTCGTTGCTTCATGCAACGCGCTCCCGTGAAACCGGTCTTTGTGCTCGTGATCGTCTGCACCGGCGTCGTGCTCGTGACGCTCGATCTCTTCATCGTCAACCTGGCGTTCCCGTCGATCGAGCGGAGCTTCGGCGGGACGTCGCTGTCGTCGCTGTCGTGGGTGCTGAACGCCTACGCGATCGTCTTCGCCGCACTGCTCATTCCTGCGGGTCGCTACGCGGACCGTACGAGCCGCAAGGGCGGCTTCCTCGCCGGCGTCGCAATCTTCACTCTGGCTTCTGCGTTGTGCGCCGCGGCGAACGGTGTCGAGTTCCTCGTCGCGGCGCGGATCCTGCAGGCGGTGGGCGCAGCGCTGCTGATGCCCTCCTCGCTCGGGTTGCTGCTCGCGGCGTATCCGCCGGAGCGTCGCGCGGGCGCCGTGCGCATCTGGGCGGCGACTTCGGGTGTCGCCGCGGCGCTCGGCCCCGTGCTCGGCGGGTTGCTCGTCGCGGTCGACTGGCGCTGGATCTTCCTCGTCAACCTGCCGGTCGGGATCGCCGCTTTGTTTGCGGGCCGGCGCTTCTTGCCCGCTGTCCCGCGCGTGCCAGAGCCGCGCCCCGACCTGCTCGGCGCGTTCGTGCTGATGATCGGCGCGGCCGCGTTGACGCTTGGACTCGTGAAGGCGCCCGAATGGGGCTGGAGCGCGGCTCGGACGCTGAGCAGCCTCGCGGCTGGCGTCGCGTTGCTCGCGTACTTCGTACTTCGGTCATCCCGCCACAGCAGCCCGATCATCGAGCTTGATCTCTTCCGCGTGCGCGCGTTCGCGGTGTCGAGCCTGTCGATGTTCCTGTTCAGCGCCGCGTTCGCAGGCAACCTGCTCTCGGTGCTCGTCTGGGCGCAGACCGCGTGGGGATGGTCGCCGCTCAGGACCGGGATCGCGTTTCTGCCGGGGCCGTTGATGGTGCCGCTGTTTGCAATCGGCGCCGGCAGGGTCGCCCATCGGGTAGGCCCGGGTGTGCTCGCGACGGCCGGCTGCCTCTCGTTCGCCGCCGGGACGCTCCTGTATGCAACGCGCATCGGGCTCGAGCCGAACTACCTGACTGCGATGTTGCCCGGTGCGTTGCTCGTCGGCACCGGGGTCGGGTTGACGCTGCCCACATTGACCGCGACCGCAGCAGGCTCGCTGCCACCGCAGCGGTTCGCCACGGGCTCCGCGGTGATCACGATGGCGCGCCAGGTGGGCTACACCGTCGGCGTCGCAATCCTGATCGCGGTGCTCGCGAAGCCGTTGACCACCGCCGACCGCCTCGTCGCGTTCCACCACGGCTGGGAAGTGGTGGCTGGCATCGGGCTGCTGGGTGCCGCGGCCGCGTCGGTGCTGATCCGGCGTCCCGCAACCGCGCCGCTCGCGGCGCCCGCTAGATCGTCTTGAACTGCTCGAACGGCTGGCGGCAGCTTTCGCACCAGCGGATCGAGCGGCATGGGGTCGGGCCGAAGATGTTCTCGAGCTTCGTCTCCGTCGAGCCGCAGTAGGGGCAGCGGAACGCCTTCGACTGCAGCTGCACGAGCGTCGCTTGCCCGGCGGCGCGCGGCGCGGGCGGTGCGAAGCCTGCCTCGCGCAGCTTCTCGCGGCCGGCGGGGGTGATGCGATCGGTCGACCACGAATCGTCCTGGATCACCGCGACATCCGGATCGCCGCCGAGTTGTGCCACCTTCTCCTCAAGCGCGCGCTTCATCACCTCGAGCGCGGGACAGCCGAGGAAGGTCGGTGTGAAGTCGATGTGCACGCGGTCGCCGTCGATCGTCACGTCGCGAATCACGCCGAGCTCGACGAGCGAGATGACGGGGATCTCCGGGTCACGGATCTCCTCGAGCGCAGTCCAGACCTGCTCGACCGTTACCACGGCGCGCGCACAGGTGTCTGACACCCGTTCGAGGTGCCGAGGCAGGTTGGACTGCGCAAAGGTGTCAGACACCTTTTGGGGCTCACCAACTCGCTCCGGGGATCGAGCGGCGCACTTCGGTCATCTCGTTCCACAGCTCCGCGAGCTCTGGCGTGTGCTCTCCGCGCTGCTTCGCAGTGACCACGTCGAGTCCGACGCGGCGTGCCAGTTCCGCGCGCTGCTCGGGCTCGAGCACGCCGAGCGCATACGGCCACAGCTCGGCGACTGCGTCGCGAAAGCGCGGCTCGTCACGCAGCCGGGCGGCCCACATCTCGGCGTGCATGCGGTGGTAGACCTCTTCGCGGTCGATCTTCGCGGCGAGGCCCGCGAGCTCCGTGTCGTCGGAATCGCGCAGCGCAGCGAGCCGAACGCGATCTGCTTCCTCGTAGAGGTAGCGGCGCGCGATCGTGTGCGCCCAGTCCAACAGATGCAGCTCGACGAACGGTGCGCAGCGGTACTCATCCGGCGCACGGTCGAACGCGAGCGCATCGGCGTCGCTGTCGAGCTCGACAGCGGCAAGCTCGTAGAGCGCGCGGGCGTGGCCGATCTCGTTCTGCGCGATCGACGAGAACGCGACGTCCTCCTCGAGCGTCGGCGCGATCCCCGTCCACTCCGAATCGCGCCAGCCGAGGATCAGCTCGTCGTCAGCTATCGAGAGAAGCTGTACTGCCCGCGCGTTCACGCGCCTCCTTCAGCCGTGACTTGATCGAGTAGCCGTCGACGCGGCGGTACTTGAGGTCGAACTCGTCCGCCCACTCGGTGATGCGGTGCACGGCGTCGCGCGGCACGAGCCATAGCGCCTCCGACTCACCGCGCCGGCCGTACTGCTCACGCGCCCAAGCGTCGGCGAATGCCGCGTCCGGCGCGTCGATCGAGCCCGCATGCGCGAACGGCTGGCCCTTCTTCTCCTGGCGAAACACCTCGAAGATCATGCGGCGAGCAAGACATCGCGGACCCACTGCTCCTGCTCGAGGAAGCGGGCGCGGAACGCGAGACGCTCTTGCGAGCGCGGGCCGTGACCGGTGACGACCGACTTGAGCTCGGCCCAGTCGGGCTCCGAGTACTCCCACACGCCTTCGTCGTTCCGCCGCAGCTTCGGGTCGGGAACGGTCAGGCCGAGCTCCCAGATCTGCGGCACGTAGCCCTCGAGGAACTGCTGGCGTGCCTCCTCATTTCCTTGAGTCTTGATCCGCCACACGACCATCGGATCCTCATCGGCGGGGATCGGGTTGCCGTGGAACTGCATCAACGGGCCCCACCAACGCGTGAGCGCTTCCTGGACGAGCTCACGCTGCGCATCGGTGCCGGTCATCATCGCGAGGATCACGTCGCGGCCATGGAGGATGTGGAACGACTCCTCCCAGCAGATCTTCTTCATGATCCGTGCGTACGGCGCGTACGAGCACTTGAGGAGCGCCTTCTGCGAGATGATCGCCGCCGCGTCGACGAGCCAGGCGATCACGCCGACATCGCCCCATGTGTGCGTCGGGTAGTGGAAGACGTTGTGGAACTTCGCCTTGCCGGAGAGCAGGTCGGCGAACATCTCGTCGCGCGGCTTGCCGAGGTCTTCTGCGACGCGGTAGATCAGCTGCGCGTGACCGACCTCGTCCTGCACCTTTGCGGTCAGAGCGAGCTTCCGCTGCAGCGTCGGCGCCTTGAGAATCCACTCGCGCTCGGGGAGGACCCCCATCAGCTCCGAGTTCGCGTGCATCTCGATGAACTTGATCAGCCTCAGGCGGTACTCGTCCGGGAGCCAGTCCGTCGATTCGACCTGGCCGCCGTCCTGCACATAGGCGAGAAACTCTTCGGTTCTGGCGTCCATCTGGCCTCCCAGCCTACCGATCGTTAGGGTGCGAATCCAGGATGTCCGCCAGGCGTGAGGAACTAACCCGGATCGCCGCCAGGCTCTTTGCCAAGCAGGGCTACCAGGGCACGTCTCTCGCCGACCTGGCCGAGGAGCTCGGGGTCCAGAAGCCGTCGCTCTACCACCACATCGCGGCGAAAGAAGACCTGCTGTGGGCAGTTGCCTGGGAGGGCGCGAACGCCTTCCACGCCGCGCTCGACGCCGTGCCTGCAGGCGCGCCGGCGACGGAGCGCATCCGGCTCGCTCTCCGAGCCCACCTCGCGGTCGTGGCGGGCCAGCTCGACATCGCGACGGTGTTCGTCCGTGAGTGGCGCTACCTCGAAGGCGATCGCCACGCGGCGTTCGTCGCGGAACGTCGCCGCTACGAGGAGCGGATCCGCGAGCTCTTCCGCGAAGGGGTTGAGCGAAGCGAGTTGCGCACCGATCTCGACGTCCCCACCTCGACCCTGCTCTTCCTCAGCGCGGCCAACTGGGCCTACACCTGGCTACGCCCGGGTTCCGACACCGATCAGCTCGCAGACCGGCTCTACGAATCACTGCTCGACGGTATGCGCGGGTACGCGACGCCCGACTAACCGAGCAGCGGGAGATGGAGGCGGGCGGCCCAGCGTCCGCTCGCCTCGTCCTCTTCGAGGAGCATCACCTCACGGGCCCGGGCCGCGATCGGCAACTGCAGCTCCACATCGATCGGCGTGACGCTCAGCGTCAGGTGCGGGATCACTTCGTCGAATGCGCCTTCATAGGGCGGCCGCTCCGGCCAGCGCTGCCAGACCGCAGCGGTCAGGTCGACGAACGGACGGGAGGGAACGGGCCGAAGCCACGTTGCACCGTCCGGAAACCGCTCGATGCGGTCGAGCTCGAAGTCGAATGCAGGGAAGCGCGAGATCAGATCTGCGACGGCAGGTTCGTCGAGCTCGGCGGTGTCGAAGAACGGAAAGAGGATCGTCACGTGGGCCGGCGCCCCGAGGGCCGCGGACGGATCGTGGGCGAGGCGGAGCTCGCCGACCTGCGATTCGGCCTCGGGGACCGGGACGATCAGTGCGGTGCGTGGCATGCTCGGAGAGTGAAGACCGCGCTGCTGATCGTCAACCCGTACTCGACGCACGTGACCGGCCGGCGGATCACGGAGGTGTCGAACGCGCTCGGTGAGCACGTCGAGCTCCAGACGACGTTCACGCGGGCCCCGGGCCACGCGACGGCGCTCGCGGCCGAGGCGTCTGCGGCTGATGTCGACGCGATCGTCGTCTTCTCCGGCGACGGCACCTACAACGAGGCGCTGAATGGCGCCGATGGGGCGACGCCCATCGGGTTCCTTCCCGGCGGAGGAACGAGCGTCTTCCC
>JAYUEQ010000076.1:0-4588 GCA_043739205.1 Thermoleophilia bacterium | reverse complement strand
CATCAAACTGCCGTTGAGAGCCAGCGGGGGGAGCCACGTCTTCAACCCGTCGAACATCGGGCTCGTGCTCTGCTTCGTGCTGCTCGGCCGCAACCGGGCGGAGCCGCTCGACTTCTGGTGGGGCCCCGTCTCGCCCTGGCTCCTGTTCGCGTTCCTCGTGATCGTCAGCGGCGGCCTCTTCATTCTCTCGCGGCTCAAGCTGCTCTGGATCGCCGTGAGCTTCTGGCTGGCATTCGCCGCCGGGATCGCGGTGCTCGCCGCCACCGGCCACACGATGGTCGCGCGCTGGCACCTCGGCCCGATCACCGGGCCGTACTTCTGGTGGGCGCTTCTCTCCTCGCCCGAGGTGCTCGTGTTCCTCTTTTTCATGCTCACCGACCCGAAGACGACGCCGCGGGGCCAGCGCGATCGCGTCGTCTACGCGGTGAGCGTCGGCCTACTCGCGGCGCTCTTGATCGCGCCGATGGGTACCGAGTGGGCGACGAAGGTCGCGCTGCTCGGCGCGCTGACGATCGTCTGCGCCGCCCGGCCGTTGCTCGCGCTGGTCCCGTTCGCGCGGCTGCGCTTGACAGGACTGCGGCTCGCGATCACCGCGGCCGCCGCGGCCGCGATCTACGCCTTCAGCCTCGTCGCCGCCAGCGGCCCGGCAGGCTCGGCCGCGGCCACGGGGCCGGTCTCGGCGAGCGGCCTGCCCGCGATCACGATCGCGCCGTCACCCGGCGTCGAGTCGAAGCTGAACTTGAGCACGGCCCGCTGGATCACGCGCGACTTCGTCGCGACGCTGCACCGGAAGGTGACGAAGGAAGACAAGGTGCGTGTCTGGCTGGAGCCGGGCCAGGGCCAGGACCCGCCGTACGCGGTCACCCAACTCGCCGGCGTCACCTATCGCCTCCACCAGGACGGCGCGCGTTGGAAGCTCGGGTCGCGGCCCTCCGGGCCGACGTTCGTGCAGGCGCCGACGCCGGTCGGCGGCGTCACGTTGACCGACGTGGCTGCCCGTAGCGGGATCGATTTCAGCCAGGGCTCCTTCCGCTACGGAATGACGAACGACCCGCAGGCGATGATGGGCAGCGGCCTCTGCTGGCTCGACTACAACAACGACGGTTGGCTCGATCTATTCGCCGTCAACGGCTACACCGATGACAACCTGCCCGCGTGGCAGGCTCACGGCGGCCTGCCGACCGGGCACCTCTACCGCAACGACCACGGCCAGTTCACCGACGTCACGCGGCAGTCGGGGGTCGGCGTGCCGCTCCGCGGCGAAGGCTGCGTCGCTGCCGACTTCAACGGTGACGGCTTCACCGATCTCTTCGTCACGACTTCGACCAACGACCTGTTGTTCTGGAACAACGGGAACGGCACGTTCACGGAGGGCGCGCGCAAGGCGGGTGTCGTGTCCTTCGGGTGGCACTCCGGCGCAGCGGTCGCAGATGTGAACGGCGACGGGCGCCCCGATCTTTTCGTTTCCGGCTACACCAACACGGCCGACCCTGTCGCCGGCTCGGTCAAAGGCTTCCCCAGTAACTACCACGGCGTGCGGGACGAGCTGTTCCTCAACGGGGGTGACAAGCATTTCAAGGAGGTCGGCGCACAGGTCGGGCTCGACAAGCCGCCGTACGACCACAGCCTCGGGGCGTCCTTCATGCACGTGAACGGCAAGCTCGCGCTCTACGTCGCGAACGACGAGGATCCGAACCGGCTGTACATCATCGAGCCCGGACCGCGGTTCGTCGACGTCGCAAAGACGCTTGGCGTCGCCGACGGAAACGCCGGGATGGGCGTCGCCTCCACGCCGCTCGACGGTGGCCGGAACCCGAACATCTTCGTCAGCAACTCACGTCGGCAGACGAGCGCTGCCTACGCCGGGAGGCCTGGCAACTTCACCTACGTGGGCGACACGTTTACGCGCGCGCTCGGCGGAACGTTCACCGGGTGGGGCGACTCGTGGGTCGACCTGACGAACTCGAACAAGCTGAACCTCGTGCTCGGAAGCGGCGCGATCCCGGTCACGAACCTCGCCAAGGACGCAGGTCCGATCCGCGTCCTGACGCCCGTCGAGGGCGGCTATCGCCCCGTGTCGGTGCTCCAGAAGATCCGCACGAACGGGCGGGGCGTCGCGGCGGCGGACTACGACAACGACGGCCGGGTCGACATCGCCGTCAACACGGTCGGCGGCAAACTGCTCCTGCTGCACAACACCTCGCCGTCGGGCAACTGGCTCACCGTCGACGTGCGGCCGTTCTCACCGGGCGCGATCGTCACCGCGACCGGCCCGTTCGAGCCGCAGGTGCGCGACGTGCAGGCGGGGAGCAGCTACCTGTCGTCCGAGGACCCGCGCGTGCACTTCGGCTTCGGCACTCAGAAGCCGAGCGGCCTCACCGTCCGCTGGCCCGACGGCACCTTGAAGCGGTTCACGCCGACCGTGAACACGATCTTCGTCGCGCAGAAATAAATTTCGTACTGAATCTGGTTCGCAAACCCCGCGAATCAGGTTCATCGGTGTATGGGACGTGAACCCGCGTCCCGCCCGCGGCTCAGCGCCCGGTCTTCGCCTGGCGGCGGCGCGCGAGCGTGTCGAGCGTGACGGCGAAGAGCAGAATCGATCCCGTGGTGATGTAGATCACGCCCGGCTGGAACCCGAAGATGTAGAGACCGTTCTGGATCGTTGCGATCACGGCCGAGCCGAGCACCGCGCTTCGCACCTCGCCGCGGCCGCCGAAGAGGCTCGTGCCGCCGATCACGGCCGCCGAGATCGCGTCGAGAAGGAGCGTGCCGCCGCCCTGGTCCGGGGCGACAGAGCGGAGGTTCCCGGCGAGCATGACGCCGCCGACGCCGGCCATGAACCCGGAGATCATGAACACGATGATCCTGATCCGCGGCACGCTGATTCCCGCGCGCCTCGCGGCCTCGGCGTTCCCACCGACCGCATACACGTGACGACCGAACGTGGTTCGCTTCGTGACGTACGTCAACGTGAGCAGGAAGAAGATGATGATCAGCCCTGGCAGCGGCACACCGCGATCGTGGTTGCAGATCGCCACGACGAGCAGGGTCATTCCTACGACCGCGATTGCCTTCGCAACGAGCAGGTACGGGTACCGCACGGTGACGCCATGACGCCGCTTGCCGAGCAGAGAGGAACCGATCGAGCCCAGATAGACCGCGATCAGGACAGCCGCGATGATCCAGCCTGCCGTCGAGGAGAAGAAGTACGACGCCGTGTAGTTGATCCAGTTGTTCTGGATGATGATCGGGCCGGCAGCGCCAAGCGTGACCTGGATCACGCCCTGCCAGGCAAGGAGGCCGGCGAGAGTGACAACGAACGCAGGCACGCCGATGATCGCGACGAACGAGCCCTGGAACGCCCCGATCAGGGTCGCGATCGCCAGCGCAAAGATGATCGGCCAGATGCCGGTGAAATGATGGCCGCTGTCCGGCGCCTGGAACTCGGCGGCCGCGACGCCGGCGACGCCGCTGAGGTACGCGATCGAGAGGTCGATCTCGCCGAGCAGCAGCACAAAGACGACGCCGAAGGCCAGCATCGTCGTGCCGGCCATCTGCGTGATGATGTTGTTGAAGTTGACGGCCGTGAAGAAGTTCTGCGCCGTGAAGGCGAAGACGATCACGATCACCGTCAGCCCGAAGATCACCGGCGCACTGCCGAGGTTCCCGCCCTTGAAGTTCTCCCAGAGGCTCTGGAACAGACTCTCGTCGGGATGCGCGACGTCGAACTCTTGCGCCGGCTTCGCGGGCGTGCTCACGATGGCGCCTCCTGCGGGATCCCGGAGACCTTGGTCGGAGCCCCGGCCGTGATCGCCTGAACGACTTCCTGCTGAGTCGTCGCCCTGCGATCGAAGAGACCCGCGTTGCGACCGAGCCGGAGCACGGTGATGCGGTCTGCGACTTCGAAGATGTCGTGGAGGTTGTGCGAGATCAGAATCACGGCCAGGCCCTGTTCTCCGAGGCGCCGGACGAGCGAGAGCACCTGTTCGGTCTGCGCAACGCCAAGCGCGGCGGTCGGCTCATCGAGGATGACGAGCTGCGAGTTCCACATCACGGCGCGGGCCACGGCAACCGACTGTCGCTGGCCGCCGGAAAGCGTCGCGACCGGCTGCCGGATCGAACGGATCGTCGTGACGGCGAGCGACTTCAGCGTCTCCGCCGTGCGCTGCTCCATCACCGGCTCTTTGAGCACCTGGAGCGCGTTGTGCGCCTCTCGGCCGAGGTACATGTTCTGCACGACGTCGAGGTTGTCGCACAACGCGAGATCCTGGTACACGACCTCGATGCCCAGCTTTGCGGCGTCCTTTGGGCCGGAGATCGAAACGGCCTTGCCGTCGAAGAGGATCTCACCCGAGTCGATGCTGTGGATGCCGGCGATCGACTTGATCAGCGTCGACTTGCCGGCTCCGTTGTCGCCGACGAGCGCCATCACTTCGCCGCGATGCACTTCGAGGTCGACATCGCTCAATGCCTCGACCGACCCGAAGGATTTCGAGACGCCGCGGAGCTCGAGGACGGAAGGTTCGTCGGCCATCGGAGATGAGTTCCTAGCACAGTCGGGGGGGGCGGGGGGGGGGGGGCCGCC
>JAYUEQ010000075.1:0-25158 GCA_043739205.1 Thermoleophilia bacterium | reverse complement strand
CGATCGAGACGCTCGTCGAGGCTGTGCGTGGCGCCGAGGACAAGGTCCCCGTCTGATGTACGTCCTCATCGCAGGCGGAGGCAAGGTCGGCGCGAACCTGACGCGGTCGCTGCTCCGGGGCAACAACGAGGTGACGCTCATCGAGCAGCGCCCGTATCGCTTCGAGAAGCTCGAGGCCGAGTTCGAGCACCAAGTGATTCGCGGCGACGCGACCGAGCTGTTCGTGCTCGAGCGGGCGGGCATCAAGCGGCCGCCCGACCTGCTCGTCGCAGCGACCGGCGACGACGAGGACAACATCGTCATCTGCCAGCTCGCGCGAGAGAAGTACGGCGTCCACAACGTAATCGCCCGCATCAACGATCCGCGCAACCAGCCGTACTTCGATCTGCTCGGGATCTCACCCACCGTCTCGGCGACCGGCGCGATCATGGGCCTGATCGAGCACGAGGTGCCAGATCACGGGCTGATCCACCTGCTCGAGTTGCGCAAGGAGAACCTCGAGATCGTCGAGTTGACGATCGACGAGTCCGCGAACGCCCAGGGCAAGCGCGTCGGCGCGCTCCGGCTGCCGGAGGGCGCCCGCATCATCTCGGTCGTCCGCGACGGCCTGGCCGAGATCCCGGACGAGCAGACCCAGCTCCAGATCGGCGATCAGGTTCTGGCAATCCTCGAGCCCGGCAAGGAAGACGAGCTCCGGCGCGTCCTCCTCACGGACTAAAGCCACCCGTTAGGGGCAGACGCTGTCTGATCGATGGCGCTACCTTGCAGCTGTGCGCCGCCCAGCGCCGCCCATCCTTCTTGCCTGGTTCGCTGCCTTCGCCGGCGGTCTCTCGATCGTCTCGGCGTTGACGCCGGAGATGGCGAACCGTGTCGACCTGGTGCAAGGCGTGCTGCCTCCCGGGGTTCCGGCCGCTGCCCGCACACTCGTGCTGGCGCTCGGTTTCGGGATGATCTGGCTCTCGCGCGGCCTCGCGCGCCGCAAGCGACGCGCCTGGTGGCTCGCCGTCGCAGTGGTCTCCGCCTCGGCGGTTGCGCATCTCGCCAAGGGCCTCGACTTCGAAGAAGCAACGACGCACCTGATCCTCTTGATCGCGCTCTACCGTGCGCGGCGTCACTTCGTCGCACCGGGGGACCCCGCGACGGTGCTACCGCTTCTGCAGATCGGCGCTGCAATCGCCGTCTTCGTACCGTTGCTGCTCCTGCTCGAGTCCGAGACCGATCGCGTGACACAGCGGGTCGAGACCGCATCCCTGCTCGTGATCGGCGGGCTCGCGGTACGTGCACTCTGGTTGTGGCTGCGCCCGCATCCCGTCATCCCGGCATGCGACGACGACCATGACCGCGCGACCGAGCTCGTGCAGGAGCACGGCTCGGACAGCCTGGCGTACTTTGCCCTGCGCCGTGACAAGAGCTACTTCTTCTCGGCGAGCGGGAAGTCGTTCCTTGCCTACCGGGTGATCGGCGGCACGGCGCTGATCGCGGGCGACCCGATCGGCGACGACGGCGAGCGCCATGAGCTCGTCGCGGAGTTCGTGCGCGTCGCGCACACGAAGGGCTGGCGGGTCGCTGTTGCGGGCGCCTCCGGCGAGGCGCTTGGCGACTACGTCGATCTCGGCTTCAAGTCGATGTATCTCGGCGACGAGGCCGTTATCCGCCCGAGCGAGTTCTCGCTCGAAGGGCGAGCGATCCGCAAGGTGCGTCAGTCGGTTACCCGGCTGGACAAGAGCGGGTATGAGGTGCGCGTGCTGTCCACCGCAGACGCCGACGATTCGCTCAAGGCAGAGTTGCGCGCCGTGTCGGAAGAGTGGCGCGGCAACTGGCCGGAGCGCGGTTTCACGATGGCGATGGACGCGCTCTTTCTCTATCCCGATACGGTGCTCGCCGTCGCGATTGCTCCCGACAAGTCGGTCGGAGGGTTCCTGCAGCTCGTGCCCTCCCCGGCGAGTGATGGGTACTCATTGTCGTCGATGCGCCGCCGCAAGGACACGCCGAACGGGCTGATGGAGTACCTGATCACGGAAGCCGTCGCGTGGGCGCGCGATCACGCGGTGACGGAGGTATCCCTCAACTTCGCCGTGTTCGCCGACTTCCTCGTCGCGGAAGAGGGTGCAAGCCGGACCAGCCGCGTCATCCGTTGGCTCCTACTGAAAGGCGACCGGCTCTTCCAACTCGAGCGCCTGCACAGCTTCAACCGCAAGTTCTTCCCGCACTGGCGGCGGCGGTATTTCTGCTTCGAGCGCTGGAGCGACCTGCCGCTCGCCGGGCTTGCCTACCTGCACGCCGAGTCGCTGCTCACCCCACCCGGCCCCTGGGTGCGGACGCCTGACCTGACGGCACAATGAAGTGGCTGCTCCTGGTATTCGCAGGGCTCGTCGTCCTGCTGCCGGCCGCAGCGCGCCCCGCGCCGGCAAATAGCGATTGGCCCCTCTTCGGCTACGACGCAGCGCGCCACAACAGCTCACCGAGCTCGACGATCACCGCGCAGAACGTCGGGACGCTGAAGCAGGTGAAGGTGACGCTGGACGGCACGGTCGACTCGTCGCCGATCTCGGTTGGCGGCACGATCGTCGTCACGACCACCTACGGCCGCACCGAGGCGCTCGACCCCGACACGGGGAAGGTCCTGTGGCGGTTCATTCCTCCTGCCTATTCTCGCCTCGCCAAGTCCGCACAGATCACCAATGCGTCGCCGGCCGCGTCGAGCGACCGCACCGCGATCTACGCAGCCGCGTCTGATGGACGGATCCGGAAACTGCGTTTGACCGACGGGAAGGTGTTGTGGACGACCGCGATCACGCGCGATCCGACGCGCGAGAAGATCACGTCTTCGCTGAACGTGTCACGCGGACTGGTGATCGCAACGACCGGCGGCTACTACGGCGACGCTCCGCGGTACCAGGGCCACGTCGTCACGATGTCGGAGGGTAACGGGCGCATTGCGCACGTCTGGAACTCGTTGTGTTCGAATCGTCCCGGCGTGATCGTGCCGCGGACGTGCTCGTCGAGTGACTCGGCGATCTGGTCGCGGAACGGCGCCGCCGTCGATCCAGCGAACGGCACCCTCGTCGTGGCGACGGGTAACGGGCCGTGGAACGGGAGCACCGACTGGGGCGACAGCACGATCGTCCTCTCGCCGGATGGGTCGCGCATGCTCCGACACTGGACGCCGACGAACCAGAAGGCGCTCGAATCGTCGGATGCCGACCTCGGCTCGACGAGCCCCGGCCTGCTCGACGGCGGGCTTGCTGTCCAGGGCGGCAAGGACGGCAAGGTGCGTCTCCTCCAGTTGCACGGGCTGCCGGGCGTCAACCGCCGGCTCGGCGGGGAACTGCAAACCATTCCGACCCCCGGCGGCTCGGGCCTATTCAGCGTCCCGGCGATCTGGAAGGGCACGCGGGTGTTCCTCTCGACGGACGGCGGCACTGCTGCGTGGCTCTTGCGCGGGGGGCGCCTGCACCCGATCTGGTCGAACGACAACGGCGGCACCTCGCCGGTTCTCGCCGGCAACCTGCTCTACGTCGCGGGCAACGGATCGGTCCGGGTCTACGTGCCGACGAGCGGCAAGCAGGTCGCAACGCTCCCGTCGGGTGGCGTGCACTGGCAAAGCCCGATCGTCGTGAACGGGCACGTCGTAGTCGCGGAGGGAAATGCGAACGACCACGCGACGACAGGCGTGCTCGACATCTACAAGCTGTAGTTAGTTGGTGCGCCGGCGTCGCACCTGCGGGCCTTGCGTGCCGAGCGCTGCGTAGGCGATCGCCTGCATCGACTCGTTCAGGTTGCGCAGCTCGTGCGCGATCACGACCAGTTCCTCGCGCCGCTCCTCGCGGGCGTTCAGTCGGGCGAGCTCCTGCACGATCCGATCGAGACGGTCGAGCAGCGCTTCGAGCTGTCGGTCGGTTACCTCTCCGTGCTCCATCGATTCAGTCTAGAACGGAGGAGGGCGAGGCCGATCAGTGCGCCGACCGCGTCGATCCCGACGTCGATCGGCGAGCCGTGGCGCCCACGCACGAAGGTCTGGTGGAACTCGTCGCTTCCGGCGTAGGCAACGGCGAGACCGAACGCCCAGACGTACGAGCCCGTTGCGCGCACGAGCAGTGCCGCAAGGATTGCGTACTCCGTCATGTGCGCGCCCTTGCGCAGCACGTAGTCCCACGTTCCGAGCCCCGAGTTGAGAGACGGGATCGACGAGAACGCGAAGATCACGCTCGCCCAGACGAGCACCGGCAACCAGCGAGAGGCCATCGGCGCGCATGGTAGATTCGCTGCTTGAAACGGGCGCACGGTGAGGGAACCCGGTGAGAATCCGGGACGGTCCCGCCGCTGTAAGGGGAGTTGCTCTTCGCAACGACGCCACTGGCTTTAGGCCGGGAAGGCAGCGAAGGGGGAGCCTCGAGTCAGAAGACCTGCCGGTCGCCCTCCATACCGAACCCCTCGCGGAAGGAGGATTCGTGGCTACACGCCTCGTCTTCGCTCTTTTGGTTTTTCTGGCATTGCCGGCAACGGCCTTCGCGGCGACCGTCAAGGTCCGCGTCGAAGGCAAGACGCAGACGCTCTTCGGACCGACCGAGATCACCGTCACTGCGACGACCGCCCAGGACGCGCTCGAGCAGGCATCGATTCTGGGCGAGCTCTACTACCACGTCACGCAGTCGAGCTTCGGCCCGTACGTCGATCAGGTCGGACGCTATGGAGGCACCGCTTCGAGCGGCTGGGTCTTCAAAGTGGATGACGTCTCGCCGCCGGTCGGCGCCGACAAGGTGACGTTGAAGGACGGCGATCGCGTGCTCTGGTACTACGCGGACTTCGGCCCCACCGGCGGGCCGCCGACGCTGTCCGTCAAGGCCGGCGCCAAGGGCTGCTACACGGCAACCGCCTTCGACGACAACGGCAAGGCGGCGACGGTGACCGGGTTGACGTGGCACATCGGCTCGAAGAAGTCGGTGGCCGGCGCCACCGGCACGTCGTACTGCCCCGGCACGCACAGCGGCTCCCTCGTGCGCGCGACGGCCACCGGTGCCGTCCGTTCGAACGCAGTGAAGTGAGGCGCACGCTCGTCCTCGTGCTCGCGCTCGTTCTCGCCGGTTGCGGCGGGAGCGGGCGCAGCCACGGGACGGCGACCTTGTGGGTGACGACCGACCGCGGCGCGCACGTCGTCTTTTCGGGTTCCGTGCCTGCGGGCTCCGACGGGATCCGGACCGTCGAAGCCCAGTTGAAGGTGACGACGCGGTACGGGGGCCGCTACCTCCAGTCGGTAAACGGGCTCGCAGGCTCGCTGGCGCAGCAACGCGACTGGTTCTTCTTCGTGAACGGCAGCGAAGGGGATCGCAGCGCCGCCGAGATCACGATCCACCCCGGCGATGTGCTGTGGTGGGACTACCGCCACTGGAACGGTGCGTCGATGCACGTGCCGGTCGTCGTCGGCGCCTATCCGAAGCCGTTTGTCGGCCAGACGACGAGCGTCGTCTCTTCCGATCGCGCGCTCGCTGCGAGGATCGCGAAGCAGGTGCACGGCGTCGTGAACGCCAAGCAACCGCTCCGCAATTTCATCGTCATCGGCGGCAACCTGCCTGCGAGCTCGGTCCAGATCCGGAGGTTCCAGAAGGGCGTCTTGCTCGAGCTCGGTACCGCGATCGCCCGCCGGCTCGCAGCGGATCCGACGACGCTTCGCTACAGGTACGGCTCGTGAGCCCCGCGCCGGCAGCTGCGCTCTTGGCGGCGATCGCCACCGCTGCGCTGCTCTCGACGAGCCTCTGGTCGGTCGGCGCGATCTGTGCGCTGCTCCTGGTTGTCGCGTTGCGCGCACCTGCGCAGCGGCGCTGGCCCTACTTGATCGGCACCCTTTCGACCGCGTTGTTGTTCGTGGTGATCACGCCGTTCGTCGAGGTGATCGGGACCCACGTGCTCTGGACCGGCCCGACGATCCCCGTCATCGGGAGGCTCGACGTCTCGACGGAAGAGCTGCGCAACGGTCTTTTCCAGGGTCTTCGGCTCGGTGCAGTCGGGCTCGCATTCGCGGTCTACGCGCTGCTGCTTGATCACGACCGCCTGCTCGCTGCGGCGGGTTGGGCGCGGCGTTCGACGGTCGCCGTCGCGCTCGCGACGCGCCTCGTGCCGCTCCTTGAACGTGACGCGCGCGATCTTCGCGTCGCACTGCGCGGGCGTGGTGTCGAGCTCGGCCCCGTGCGTCAGCTGTCGCCGCTCCTCGCCGGCTCGCTCGAGCGCGGGCTCAACCTGGCCGAGGCCATGGAGGCGCGCGGCTATGGGCGCGCGGGTCGCACGCGCGCGCCGCGACCGCCGTGGACAATTCTCGACCGCCTCGGTCTGGTCGTGGCCGTTGCGATCGTCGTCGTGGGTGTGTTGTGGCTCTAGCGTCGATCGACGGGCTGCGCTTCTCGTACACCGGCGGCGCGCCCGTGCTGGACGGCGTGTCACTCGCGATCGAGGAGGGGGAGCACATCGCGCTGCTCGGGCCGTCGGGCTCGGGCAAGTCGACGCTCCTTCGCGCGCTGGCGGCGCTCGTCCCGCATTTCCACGGCGGCCGCTTCGAAGGCCGCGTCGTCGTCGGAGGAATTGACACCCGTAATGCGCGCCCCGCCGAGCTTGCGGGGACGGTCGCATCCGTGTTCCAGGACCCGGAGGACCAGATCGTGATGAGCAAGGTCGCGAACGAGACGGCATTCGGCCTAGAGAACATCGGCGTCGACCCGGCGGAGATCTGGCCGCGGGTGGAGGAGGCGCTGGCGCTCGTCGGCGCGGAGCATCTCGCCGACCGCGCGACCGGGGAGCTTTCGGGCGGCGAACTGCAGCGCGTCTCGCTCGCGTCGGCGCTTGCGCTCAGGCCGCGCCTGCTGCTGCTCGACGAGCCGACCTCCCAGCTCGATCCGGAGGCCGCCGAAGCGTTCTTCGATCTCGTTGAGCGACTGCCGTGCGCGGTGCTCGTCTCCGAGCAGCGGCCGGCTCGACCACTTGCACACGTCGACCGGGTGCTCTTCATGGACAGCGGTCGCATCGTCCTCGATGCGACGCGAGACGACGCGCTCGCGTGGCTTGCCGAGCGCCGGCCGCTCTACCTGCCCCATGCGCCCGAGCTCGTGTGCAGTGTGCGCAACGTGCGCTTCAGCTACGGCGACCGTCTCGTTCTCGACCGCGCGTCGTTGGAGGTGCGCCGCGGCGAAGTGGTCGCGCTCACAGGCCCGAACGGGGTGGGGAAGACGACGCTCGCGCAGATCGCGGCCGGCCTGCTCGATCCCGACGCGGGCGAGGTGACGCGCTCCCGCGCCGCCTACCTCGCCCAGGATCCCGGGCGGCATCTGGTGACGGAGCGCGTGTTGGACGAGGTTGCGCTCGGAGCCGACGTCGAGCGCGCGCATGTCGTGCTCGCGCGGCTTGGGCTCGCCGAGCACGAGCAGCGTCATCCGCGTGACCTCTCCTCCGGCGAGCGCGAACGGCTCGCGCTGGCGGCGGTGCTCGTGACTGAGCCTGAGCTGCTCGTGCTCGACGAGCCGACGCGCGGCGTCGATCCCGAGCGGAAGGTGGACCTCGCGCGCTTGTTGCGTGCAGACGCACCGGAACGTGGAACGCTTGTCGTCACGCACGACCTGGTGTGGGCGGCGGAGGTCGCGGACCGAATCGTCGAACTTGGCGTGCGCGAGGGCGTGCGTGCGTAGGCTCGTTGTCACCGCACTGGCGATGATGGTCGCCGCGCTCATCGTGCAGGACGGCGCGCTCGCGACCGCGCTCGGCGCGGCCGCGCTCGTGGTCGCCGGCGTTGCATGGTTCGAGTCCGGAACGGACTCCACGCGGGAGCTCGCGGTGATCGCGACGCTCGCGGCTGCCGCTGCGGCGGGGCGCGTGCTCTTCGCTGCGGTGCCGGGCGTGCAGCCGGTGACGGTGATCGCGATCGTCGCGGGAGCATCGCTCGGCGCGCGCGCCGGCGTCGCGACGGGCGCGCTTGCCGCGTTCGTCTCCAACCTCTTCCTGGGTCAGGGAATCTGGACGCCACAGCAGATGCTCGGTTGGGGCGCGTGCGGCGCCGTCGGCGCGTTGCTCGCACCGGCGTTACGAAACCGCTGGGCGCTCGCTGCGGTCGCCGCCGTGCTCGGCTTCGCGTTCAGCGTGAGCATGGACGTCTGGCTCTGGTACGGCTTCTCACCGCACACGCTCCCCGCGCTCGTGGCGGTCGTAGGACGCGGCCTGTGGTTCGACGTCTCGCATGCCGCCGGCAACGTGATGATCGCTCTCGCCGCAGGCCCGGAGCTGCGGCGCATGCTCGACCGCTACGGCGCGCGCCTGAAGACGGTGGTCGTGTGGGCCTAGCGTCTCTCGCGGCTGCGCTCGTCCTCGCGGTGTCTCCCGTCTCGTTTGTGCAGTCGCACGCGGCGGGCGGCGCGTTCGCCGAGCCGAACGGCACCGCGGACGCGCTGCTCACATCTTGGGCAGTGCTCGGGCTGCGTGCCGCGGGCGCGCAATCGCCCGACTCGCTCGCCTACCTGCAGTCGCAGGAGCAGGTGTTGAAGTCGTCCAACGACTTCGCGATCGTTGCACTGGCCGAGCAGGCGCTCGGCTCGCGCAACGAGGCGCTGCTCGCGCACCTGCGCGTGCGTGCGAACGGGCAGATCGGCGAGTCGCTCAACTCGACGTTCTGGGGTGTGCTCGCACTGGGTCACTCGAATACAGCAACAAGGCGCTTCCTACTTGCCCACCAGGCAAAGAACGGCGGCTTCGCCTGGTACCTGAACGGCCAGCCGGATTCCAACGACACCGCCGCGGCGCTCGAGGCGCTGCGGGTGGCGGGAGTGCACGGCGCGCCCGTGACGCGCTCGGTGCAGTTCCTGCGCTCGTTTCAGAACCGCGACGGTGGCTTCGAGTTGAACCACGGGCGCGGCTCAGACGCGCAGTCGACAGCGTGGGCGATCCAGGGCCTCGTCGCCGCAGGCGTGAAACCGCCCCGCAGCGCCTTCGCGTATCTCGCGCGTCTGAAGCGCGCCGACGGTAGCTACCGCTACTCCGCGCAGTACGTCACGACGCCGGTGTGGGTGACGTCACAGGTCCTGGCGGCGCTGGCGAAGAAGTCGTTCCCGCTGTCCTGAGCGTTCTTTGAACTCGGCACCCGGCGTGAGATAGTCGCGCTGATGAGGCGCAGCGCGCGGTGGTGGCCGGGGTTCGGGGTGTTGGGCGTCGCGCTCGCGTTCCTGATCGCGCCGGCCGCCCCGTCCGCGCCAACGGTGAACACGCCGCCGAAGCTAACGCCGATCAAGGCAAGGTTTGTTCAGAAGGCATTTGCGACGACCTACACCGCGTCGGCGACGGACGCCGATGGAGACAAGCTGAAGCTGAGCTGGCAGCTATCCGCGCCGGCGGCCGATCCGAAGTGCAACAAGTTCGCGACGCCGTCGCCGGCGCAGGCGATCTGGCACCACGGTGATCAGGACGGCTGCAACCACGCAGTGCAAGGACCGCGCGGCCACCGTGGCGTTGTGCGCTTCTTTGTGTACGACGGTCTCTGGACGTGCACGGAGATTTATGACGGAACGATCACCGGTGCCGGCGGCGCTGCAGCGTGCTTCAAGACTGGGCCGCCGCCGAAGTACACGTGTACGGGCTCGCAGATCAAGCTGTTCGACAACAGCAACGGCGGCGGGGTGGTGAACGGCGGGAAGCCGCCGGCCTTCAGCACGGGCGGCAAGGCGTACTGCCTCACCTCGATCACCACCTACCACTGGAACAACGCCCAAGGGAAGGCGCCTGGGACGATCGGACTGAGCGGCAGCAGCACCGCCGGGCCGTTCGCTGCGAAGGGCAGTTCCGGCCAGGGTGGCGCGCCGAACGTCAACTGGACGGTGAACGTGAGCACCTCGACGCCGGTGATTCTCAACGGCACGTACACGTGCCAGGACTCCGACCCGGCGACGTGGTCGCAGAACCCGCAAACGGGTGGCAAGGGCTTCTGCATCGTCTACGTGACGAGTGCGCTGAGGTCCGCCGGCGGGACGACCACGACGACGAAGAAGCCGGCCACGACCACGAAGAAGACGACGACCACTTCGGCGAAGAAGAGCAACAAGCTCGCGATCAAGGCGACACCCGACTCGGGCAACCCACCGCTCACGGTGACGTTCGCGCTTTCGTCGCCGAAGGTCGTACAGTGGCGCGTCGACTTCGGGGACGGGCAGTCGAAGGTCGGCATCGGGCAGCCACCAAGTTCGCTTTCGCACACCTACAAGGCGAAGGGTGACTACAAGCCCAGGCTCACCGTGATCACCTCGGCGACCGCGACAACATCTAGCAGCGTGACGACGAGCGTCCAGGTGGGCACTGTGCTCGCGACCTTCACCGCATCGCCCGCCACCGGCAACCCACCGCTCAAGGTCACCTTCACGCTCGGCACGTCGGTGCAGAACATCACGACCTGGACAGTCGATTTCGGTGATGGGCAACACACAGGGGGCGGAGGGAAGCCGCCGTCATCGGTGTCGCACTCCTACGCGAAGGCCGGGAGCTACAGGGCGGTTTTCGCCGTCAAGCCGGGCCAGTATGCGCTGGTCGCCGCGTTCGCTCAGGTCACCGTGGGCGGTGGCAACCCTCCGACGCTTAGCCTCACCGCGACGCCGACGTCTGGCAAACATCCGCTCGCGGTGCAGTTCACGCTCGGGACGAACATCCCCGGGCAAATCGTGTCCTGGCAACTGCAGTTCGGCGACGGTCAGCGGGCCGGAGGCTCCGGCAAACCGCCGGCGAGCGTTGCGCACACCTACGCGAAGGCCGGCACGTACGCGGCGTTCCTGGTCGTCGCACAGCAGCAGCAGTATGGCGGCGTGCAGTTCATCGTCCCGCGCGGCGGGCTGATCGTCACAGTCAAATAGCGCGGAGCCATTCGACGCGCCGTCCGCCCGGCACGTAACCGAGCCGGCCGTTGATCGCGAGCATCGCGGCGTTGGTCTCGTCGTTGTTCGTCGCCATCATCGTGACCCCCTGTGCCGCCGCCCACTGGATCGAGGCGAGCTTCACCGCAAGTGCGAGGCCGCGGCCGCGGTAGGCGCGGAGCGTCCCAGTGAACATGTTGTGCGCGCGACCGCTCTCGAGGTCTGCGGTGAGGAGAGAGACCGCGGCTGCGACGCCGTCGACCATCGCGACGAAGCTACCCGCGGGCGTGAAGAGCGGATGGCGGAGCACGTGATGTTCCCATTCGTCGTAGGGGATGTGATCGATTTGCTCGGTTTGCGGCATGTCGAGTGTGGCCTCGAGGTCGACGTGGTAGACGAGTCGAGGATCGACGGCGCTCACCGGCCGTAGGTCGACGTCGGGTGATGGTGCTTCGCGCACCGTCCGCGGATCGAGCACGGACTCGGTTTCAGCACGCACTTCGCTGAACCCGCAAGCCGCTGCGAACGTCGTGCCGGCCCCGTTCTCGTGGAAGCTCGTGAGCAGCTCCCCGAGCTCGAGTGCCTGCGCGTGCTCGAGGCCGACCTCGTACAGCGCCTGCCCGATCCCGCGCCGACGGTACTCCCTGCGCACCGCAACGTTGAGGAACCCGTTGCGTGAGCCCTCGGTGAAGAAGTTCCGGAAGCACTCGACCCGCCCCACTGCTTTCCCATCCACCTCGGCGACCCAACCGCGCGCCTCGGCGCGTTCGGGTGTGGATCGCTCGCGATGGACGTAGGAGGCGGCGTTCACGACCGCGGTCGGGTTGATCTCGTGGGTCAACTCGACCAGCTCGGGTGCGTCACGCTCGACGTCGGCCTCACGGATACTCGTCATGTGCTTGCGGCCATCTTGACGATCGGGAACGAGGTCGTTTCCGGCGACACGGAGAACACGAACGCATCGTGGCTCGGTCGGCGGCTCGAAGAGCTGGGGGTGAAGGTCGTGCTGAGTGCGGCGATTCCCGACGAGCTCGACCGTATTGTTGCGTTCATTCGGCGCGAGGCGCCGCTCGTCGACCACCTGATCGTCACCGGAGGGCTGGGTGGCACACCCGACGACATCACGCGTGAGGCGCTCGCCGCAGCCTATGACGTGCCGCAGGAGCTCGTCCCCGAGCTTGCCGACGAGCTGCGCTCGCGTTTCACCGGCGATCCGGAGTACGCGGCGCGTTGGGCAGCGCTTCCGCGCGGTTCCCGTCCGCTCGAGAACCCGGTCGGTGGCGCGCCGGGTTTCCGGATCGAGAGCACCTGGGTGCTGCCGGGCCTGCCGCGCGAGATGAAGGCGATGTTCGACCACTACGCGGATGAGCTACGTGCGGCCGTCCCGATCGGCTCCTGGCGCCGCCGCTACCAGACGCGCGAATCGATCATCTCGCCGGCTCTCGTCGAGGCGACGGCACGGTGGCCGGACGTTCTCGTCGGCTCGTATCCGAGCTTCGGCGACGCGGGGCCGGAGGTCGAAGTGGTGCTCAAATCGTCCGATGCGGACGCGCTCGCAGCGGCCACGGCGTGGCTGGAGGGGGAGCTCGACCGCCTCGCCTGACGCTACCGTGGACGGGTGAGCGCCACCCAGCCCGAGACCTACCTCGCCGACCTGAATCCCGCCCAGCGAGAGGCCGTGCTGACGACGGAAGGGCCGCTGCTCGTGATCGCGGGCGCAGGCTCCGGCAAGACGCGCGTGCTCACGCATCGAGTCGCGCACCTGCTCGCCGCGCACGGCGTGAAGCCGAACGAGATTCTCGCGATCACCTTCACGAACAAAGCTGCGGCCGAGATGAAAGAGCGCGTCGAGCGCAACCTCGGACCAATCGCTAGAGCAATCTGGATCATGACGTTTCACTCCGCGTGCGGCCGCATGCTGCGTAGCGAGGCGGAGCGGCTCGGCTACCGCTCGAACTTCACGATCTACGACCAGGCCGATCAGGTGCGGCTCGTCAAGGCATGCCTCGAGGAGCTGGAGCGCGATCCGAAGCGGTTCGTACCGCGCGGCATCCACTCGCAGATCTCCAACGCGAAGAACCAGCTGATCGGCCCCGACGAATACGCCTCGCGCGTTGCGAGCTTCTACGACCAGACCGTCGCCGATGTGTACACCCTGTACCAGCGCCGCCTGTTCGCGTCGAACGCCGTCGACTTCGACGACATGCTGATGCTCACCGTC
Organism: Thermoleophilia bacterium; assembly: GCA_043739205.1. Lineage (GTDB taxonomy): Bacteria > Actinomycetota > Thermoleophilia > Gaiellales > Gaiellaceae > PALSA-600. Next base: position 12,072 of record JAYUEQ010000075.1, on the reverse strand, counting down.
GACGTGCTGCAGCGTTTTCCCGAGGCGCGCGCGAAGTGGGCGAAGGCGTTCCGCTACGTGATGGTCGACGAGTACCAGGACACGAACCACGCGCAGTACGTGCTGCTGCAGCTGCTGACGGATTTGTCCAAAAACATCATGGCCGTTGGCGACCCCGACCAGTCGGTCTACGGCTTCAGGGGCGCCGACATTCGCAACATTCTCGACTTCGAAAAGGACTTCCCGGACACGAAGGTGATTCCGCTCGAGCAGAACTACCGCTCGACGAACACGATCCTGCAGGCCGCGAACAACGTGATCTCGCACAACCGCGAGCGCAAGGAGAAAAACCTCTGGTCCGACCTCGGCGAGGGCGAGCCCGTCCGCGTAGTCGAGACCGAGGACGAGCACGGCGAAGCGCGGTTCGTGGCAGTGGAGATCGCGGCGCGCATCGAGGAGGGCTACAGCGCGCGCGAGATCGCCGTCGTCTACCGCACGAACGCGCAGAGTCGCGTGCTCGAAGACGTGCTCGTGCGACAGGGCATCGCCTACCAGGTGATCGGCGGGCCGCGTTTCTACGAGCGCGCCGAGATCAAGGATCTCATTGCATACCTGCAGGTGATCGACAACCCGGCCGACGCGGTGTCGCTGATGCGCATCGCGAATCGCCCGCGCCGCGGGATCGGCGATACGTCGATCGCGCGGCTCGTCAACTACGCGGACGGGCTTGGCACCTCGCTCTGGGAAGCGATGGGCCACGTTGAGGAGGCGGGCCTCGCCTCGGCGTCGGCCAAGGCGGTGACGCAGTTCCGAAACGCGATGCAGACGCTGATGGCGACGGCAACGGATGCAGACGTCGCGACCATCGTCGAGGCCGTGCTCGATCGCACCGGCTATCTCGAGTCGCTCGAAGCGGAGCGGACGATCGAGGCGCGGGGGCGGATCGAGAACCTCGAGGAACTCGTCGGTGTCGCACGCGAGTACGACACTGCAGTTCAAGACACAGTCGGTGAGGGGCGCTCGCTGTCCGGTTTCCTGCAGGAGATCTCGCTCTACTCGGACCAGGACGCGCTGCGGGGCGACGAAGACGACGGCGGGCAAGTCACGCTGATGACGCTGCACAACGCGAAAGGCCTCGAGTTCCGCGCCGTCTTCATGATCGGCGTCGAGGAAGGGATCTTCCCGCACGCGCGGTCGATCGAGGAGAACTCGCTCGAGGAGGAACGTCGGCTCGCCTACGTGGGGATGACGCGGGCGAAAGAGCGGCTCGTGCTGACACACGCACTTCGGCGCAACCTCTACGGGCGAAGCGACGCGAACCTCCCGTCACGGTTCCTCGACGAATTGCCGTCGATCGGCGTCGAGCGCGAGCGCCTACGGCCGACTTCCTGGTCGGACTACGGCAGCCAGGCGCGCGAGGTCGCCCCACGTGCGGACATTCCCGATCTGTCGACCGGCGACACCGTGCGCCACCAGTCGCTCGGCACCGGGATCGTGACGCGGATCGAGCCGGGCAGCGTCGTCACCGTGCGCTTCGAGGACGGCAGCGAACGCCGGTTGATGCTGGAGTACGCGCCCCTCGAACGTTTAGGGTAGAGCAATGGATATCGAGGTCCGGCCTTGCTCCTCGACCGAGGAGCTGCGCGACGCGCTGAACGCGATCGGTCACTACTTCGGCCACGAGAACCAACTCGAGGACGCCGAGCGCTTCGCGAACTGGATCGAGGTCGACCGCATGCACGCGGCGTTCGCCGGCGACCGGATCGTCGGCGGCGCGGGCGCATTTTCGTTCCAGCTGTCGGTTCCCGGTGGCACGCTCGTCCCGGCGGCGGGGATCACCGTCGTCGGTGTGCTGCCGACGCATCGCCGGCGCGGCGTCCTGACGTCACTGATGAAAGAGCAACTCGAGGACTGCCGCACGCGCGGTGATTTCGCGGCCTACCTGTGGGCCTCCGAGGCGACGATCTACGGGCGGTTCGGCTACGGCCTCGCCTCGCGCATGGGCGGGATCTCGTTGGCGAAGGAACGCACGCGTTTTGCCGTTCCGTTCGAATCGCGCGGGACGGTGCGCCTCGTCGACCTCGAGGAGGCGGCGCGGACATTCCCGCCGCTCTTCGAACGGGTCGTCGCGCAGCGGGCGGGAATGTTCGTGCGCTCGAAGGAATGGTGGGAAACGCGGAAGCTCTTCGACGATCCGGCGAGGCGGCAGGGCGGTCCGAAGAACCTCGTCCTGCTCGAGTTGGACGGAAAGCCGGCGGGCTACGCGATCTACAACGTGAAGCAGGACTGGGTTGCCGGCTCGAGCAAAGGTGTCGTCAATATCGTCGAGGTGGTTGCGCCGACGCCGGACGCCGCGCGCGAGCTGTGGCGCTGGCTGCTCGACTTCGACTGGACGTCGGAGTTCAGCGCCAACCTGCTGCCACTCGACCACGAGTTGTTCATGCTCGTCGCGGAGCCGCGGCGCATGCAGTTCAAGGTCGACGACGGTGTGTGGGTCAGGCTGATCGATGTCGGGAAGGCGTTGTCGGCACGCACCTACAACCACGGCGAGGTCGTGCTCGAGGTCACGGATGCGTTGATGCCGGAGAACGCGGGACGCTGGCGTGTCTCATCGGAGGGCGCCGAGCGCACGGACGACGCCGCCGATCTCCGCCTCGACGCCGCCGGTCTTGGATCGGTCTATCTCGGCGGGTTCACGTTCGACACGCTGGTGCGCAGCTCGCGCGTGCAGGAACTGACGGCCGGTGCGGCCGTTCGTGCCGATGCGCTCTTCCGCACGAGCGTCGAGCCGTGGTGCCCGGAGATCTTCTGAGTGCTGCGGGCGCTCTTATTCGTTGTGCCGCGCTGAGCTACCGAATTGAGCTGTCTGGGCGGGAGGTGGGCACGGCGAGTGCCGCGCCCGATGCGAGCAGCGCCATCAGTCCGATCCACGCGAGCGTGCTCGGCCACGGCGACGAGGACTGCGCGTCGCCGAAATGCCAAACCGTCAACGCGAGCGCAGCCGATGCGATCGCCAAGCCGGCGATCGCGCAGCCCAGCCGGCGACGCGTCAGGTGTGGCCCGGAGACGCCCGCCGAGATCGCGAGCGGGATCGTCGCGACAGACAGCACGCCAAATGTTCGCGCCCAGCCTCCGTACGGGATGCCGTTTACGTCGAATCCGAGTGCCAGCACCGTGAACGTCACGAACGCCGTTAGCCAGGCGATCGCGATTGCCGGCCAATGACGGGGGTGCACGTCTGAATTGCTGGGCACATTGCTCCCTTCCTCCTCGAGCAAGTATCTTGGCCGATCGTCGGCGCGACGGGGGAGGGCCACGGCTCCGTCCGGCTACACTGTCGCGCGACCCGGGCGGTTAGCTCAGTTGGGAGAGCACCAGCTCGACAAGCTGGGGGTCACTGGTTCGAGCCCAGTACCGCCCATCGGAGACCCCCGCTAGCCCGGGGGTTTTCGTTTCTTTGCGCTCAAAATCTGGTTCGCGGCGAACAGTTGACAGCTGGTTAACCGTGGGAAACATGTGCGCTTGTGTCGATTCTTCCGCTCGGACCTATTGCAACTTGTCAGCGAACCGTGGTAAGTAAGCCCGGGGCGACTTGCACGTTCGAGTCGATTGGAACGTGATCGGGCGGGGGAAGGGGCTGGCAAGGGGAGTGTCGGCAGTTGCGATTCCTTGGGGGAATGCGCCCGAATTCGGGCTGGTCGCGCTGCGCGCAAGGCGCATCGCGCGCCTTGCCGTAGCGATCGGCAGCGCCAGCCTCGTCTTCATCAACGTGGCTCCGCTCGCAACCGCGCTGACGACTGCGACGCCCCCGCGTGTTCACGCGCTCAACAGTCTGACCATCCCCTCCCTGCAGTTCCCCGTGCTGAACCGGCACGTCGCAGCCGCTCCCCATGCAGTAGCGACCGCCGTCCCCACCCAGTTCTTCCACGTACGACACGCGGTGCCCAACCTGCACAGAACGTTCGTGCGCACCGGTGCGATCAGCCTCCGCCGCAACTGGGTGCCACCGGCGCCCGTTGTCACGAACGCGTACGGATCGGCGCTTCGAACGACACCGCGGTTGGCGAACGCAACGCAGCCCGTTGCGCCGTCCACTCCGGTGACCTCGAGCGTCGGCAGCGAACCGCCTTCATTCGGTGTCGGCGCGACCGTGCAATCCCCGACCGCGTCGACGGCGGCGCCGCAGGCACAAGACGCGGCAGTCGCAGCGACCGTGCCCGCGACCACTGACGCTGCGGCGACTACGCCGCCCCCGAACACGCGCGGCATGACCGACGGCGAAACGGATGCTGCGCCCGCGAGTGTTCCGATCGCACCGGCGAACGACACTTCAACACCGCCGGCGCCGACGACAACGGATCCGACAACGACAACGACAACGACAACGACAACGACAACGACAACGACAACGACAACGACAACGACAACGACGCCCGACCCGACGGCGACCACGAGCACAACCACCACCGGTTCCGGATCCCCTGTCGCCAGTACGACATCTCCCGCGACGCCGCTCACCATCTCCGGCAGCACGGTCACGATCGGGAGCGACGGCACGACGTTGAGCATCACCTCCGACGGAACGACGACAACTCAGACGGTTGCGAGTGTCAGCAGCATCTCGGTCACGAGCCAGACGCTCACCGTGGATCTCGCAGCCGGCGCGATCGCCGCGCCGATTGCGTTCAGCGGCGGCTCGCTCAACGTCCTCCACGCCACCGGCGCATCGGACTGGACAGTCAACGGCGACGGCACCGGCACCGTGTCGGGCGGCGGCGCCTCGATTTCGTTCTCGAATGTCACAAGCCTTTCGGCGGGTGGAAGCAACGACACGTTGCACGGTCCGGCTGCCGACACCGTCTGGACGGTTTCGGGCACGAACTCCGGCAGTGTGGCCGGCACGAGTTTCAGCGGTTTCGAGAACCTCGTCGGCGCCGCGAACAACAAGGACACGTTCGCTGTCGGTCGCGGAGGAAGCGTGGCGAGCGTCGACGGTGGCGACGGCGGGTGGGACGCGCTGACCGTCGCGGGCGACGCGGTCTCCTCGATCCCGTCCGGCCCTCATTCGGGCACGCTCGTCGTCGACGGCACCTCGGTTCGTTACGCCGGCCTCGAGCCGACCGGGATCACGGCCGCCACCGTGACGATCGGCGGTCGCGACCTCCTCGGGAGCACGGAGCTCGGTGACAAGGATGTCCTCAAGGTCTCCCCGTACTCGAACGGCGCCGATTGCCCGACTACGAGCAGCTGCATCCAGGTGCAGAACTACGCCGGGCCGTTCGGGATCGGGCCGGAGATCACCGAACTGACCTACTTCGTGATCTCGTCGGCGACCGCGGTGACGATCAACGGCGGCCTCGGCACCGACACCGTTGAGTTCACCGGTAACTACGTCGTCCCGGGCGCGTCGTTGACCGTGAACGCCGAGCACATCAAGGTCGACTCGGGCGTCACGATCAACACCGGCTCCGGCGACATCACCCTCAACGCGGTCTACCGGGACAACGGCATCAGCTTCGCTGGGATCACGACCACGATCCCGGTGCTCGGCGTCGACGCGCTCGTCGATCTCGACGGCGCCACCCTCACCGGCAACAAGATCACGCTCTCTGCCCTGGCGGGCACGTTGCGGACGACCGCGGCGGGGGCGCAGTCGCTGGGTACGACGCTGAATGTCGCATCCGTCGCTGGCTTCTCGGATTCCGGGAAGTTCAAGGTGGACGGAGTCGTCGCTGAATGCTCCTACACGGGCAGAGACACCACTGCGAACCAGTTCACCGGCGTCTCCGGGTGCTCTGGGGCGGTCGCCGACGGCGCCTTCGTCCGCACTGACCTCCTCGAGAAGGGGAGCGGCACAGGCGTCAACCACGCCCTCGCCGAGCTCGAGTACTACGCCAACGTCAACGTCCACGGCTCCTCGTCGATCACAGCGACCGGCGACGTCACGCTCTCGAGCACGGTTGACGTCACCGCGACCGCGAATGCCGTGCCGCTCCAGGGCACCTGGACGAGCGGAACCGCCTACAGCAAGAACGATGTCGTCATTGACCCGGCGAACAACAAGCGCTATTCGGCCAACAAGGACATCGCGTCGAGCACGACCTCCCCGAGCACCACATCGGCGGACTGGGATGACGCGAGCGGCAAGAGCTCTGCGGTGGCCGCCTCGACCTTCATCTCCCATGCGATCAGCCAGCTCTCCGACACGAGCACGATCTCGGCGGCGGCGAGCAATGTGACGATCTCCTCGAGTCTCAAGTCGAACATCACGACGATTGCGAACGCGACGCTGAGCGGCTCGGGCGCCGGGATCGCCGTAGCGGTGCTCGTCACCGACTCCGAGGCCTACGTCGACAGCACCGCCGCGACGCCGATCACCGCGAAGAACCTGACGATCTCGGCCGACACGGACAACAACGCGCCGACGACGGGCACCGCGGCTCCGGGCGGGGCGGACTCGGGCGGCAACGGCACCTCGGCCAACAGCCCGACGCAGAGCCCGACGCAGACGGCTGCCGCTGATGGCAAGGCCAACGACAAGTCGAAGTCCGCCGGCTCCAACCAAGACGTCAGCGCCGCGCTCGGCGTGACCGTTGTCGTCGCCACGACGCAGGCCTACATCTCGCCGGCCGACGGCTCCAGCGTTCACACGATCGACGCGACGGGCGGCACCCAGAAGATCCACGCCGGCGCGAAGAACGTCTCGTCGGCGACCGGCAACGGCGGCAATGTGAAGTTCGCGCCCGACCCGCCGACGGCGTCACCGACCACCGGGGGATCCCTGCCGGACGGCACCTACTACTACGTGATCACTGCGACCTTCCTCTCCGGGCAGAGCCTGCCGAGCGGAGAGACGAAGGTCGATGTGAGCGCCGGGGGGGCCGGGCGGGTCTTCCTCAGCTGGACGGCCGTCGATGGCGCGACCGGCTACAAGGTCTACCGCGGCACGGCGAGCGGCTCGTGGGATCTCCTGAAGACGATCGTCGGCCCGACGACCACGTACAACGACGTCAACACCGGCGGGGTCGGTGACGGCACGACCGACACGAGCACGCACCCGCCGACGACCGACACCGGCTCGGGCATCGCAATCGGCGTGGCCGTCGACGTCGCCGTCATCACCACCAAGGCCTACCTGGCGCACAACGCGAGCCTCAAGGCATCGTCGGTCACCGTCGAGACGACCGCTCCCGCGCAGTCGAGCTTCAAAGCGACCGCCATCTCCGGCGCAGGCGGCAGCTCCGTCGGCGTCGCGGGCTCGATTGCCGTCAACGTCGTCATCTCGGACACCACCTCCGACGTCGAGGGCGCGAACCCGGTCGCGCTCAACCTCGCCGACCTCTCGCTGACCGCCGCGTCGAACCTGGACAACGAGGCGCTCGCGGACGCGAAGCAGGCAACCGACGGCAGCGCGAGCGGCATCGGCGCGTCCGTTGCGGTGAACGTCGTCAACGACACGACGACCGCCGGCATCACGGACGGCACGGCGCTCAACGGCGCCAAGAGCCTTACGATCACTTCCACCGGCAGCGACACGATGGTCACGACCGCCAACGGCGGCGCTTCGGCCGGCAGCGGCGGCAGCCTCGCGCTTTCCGCCCAGGCCGCGATCTCGATCTCGAATGTGACGACAACCGCGTCCGTGGGCACCGCGTCGTCGCCGCTCGTGATCACGGGCGCGCTGAACGCGCATGCGACGCAAACCGCGAAGGTCACGACGATCGCGAAGGGGTCCACCAAGGGTGGCACTGCAGGGATCGGCCTCTCGCTCGCGCTCGACGTTGCGAACCATGACGTCGAATCGACGCTCAACCGCAGCGTGAACGCCGGTGGCGCGGTCACCTTCGCCGCCGACGGCATCTCGACGAACGACACCGAGGCGACTGCCAGCTCGGCGGGTGCGGACGAGAAGCAGGGTACGACCAACGGCAGCAAGGACAGCACCGGCAAGGACGTCAACGAGAAGGCCGACCAGAACCTCTCCGGTGCCGCTGCGAACGACCCGAGCGGCAAGAGCTCCACGTCGACGCCGAAGGCGAAGAGCGGCGAGGGTGGCGGCAGCGGCACGACGGTCACCGTCGCAGCCGCTGTTGCGATCGCGATCGTCAAGCCGAAGGCGATCGCCAACATCGCGCCGAGCCTCGACCTCACGTCCACCGGCGCCGCGAGCTTCACGACCAGCGAGGACACCGACTCCAAGGTCAAGGCGAACGCGAGCGCCGTGAAGGCGAAGACCGCCAACATCGGAGCGGCCGTCGCGATCAACTACGTCGAGGTGCAGAACGTCGCGCTCGTCTCGGACAACGTCCTCATCGACTCGCACGGCCTGACCGTCAACGCGCTCATGAACAGCTCGGGCGGCGCGAACGGGAAAGACAGCTTCTCGACGGACGCGACCTCGGGCGCCGGTGGCGGCAAGGTCGGCATCGCGGGCTCGCTCGCGCTGACGATCGTCGACGTAACAACGAACGCGGAGATCAAGTTGAACTCGGGCCGCGGGCCCCCACCAGGCGACCGGCTGAACAGCTCCACCCTTACCGTCTCCGCCGCCTCGTCGATCGACAGCATAGGCAAGGCGAAGGCGAAGGACGACGAAGCAGGAACGGTCGGCGTCGGCGCAGGGGTCACCGTCAACATCGTCAACGACACGACCACCGCCTCTATTGATTCGGGTGCCAGGTTCGACGCTTCATCGAAGCCGTCGACGGTCTCTGTCACCGCGACCGACACCAACACGATGACGAGCTACGCCGAGGCGGGTACCAAGGGCGCACCGGATTCTGACGCCGCGATCAGTGCAGACGTCACGATCTCGTACCCGACGGTTGTGACGAGCGCGACGATCGACGGCGACGCACTCCAGTCGCTCGCCGTCATCGGAACCGTCACGGTCACGGCGATGCAGGACGCGAAGACGACGACCACCGCGAAGGCCGATGCAGGCGGGGCAGACGTGTCGATCGGCCTCGCCCTGGCGCTCGTGATCGTCGAGGATGACGTCACGGCGACGATCGCGCGGAACATCGACGCCGGCGCTGTCACGGTCGCGGCCAACGGCTCTTCAACGAACGTCAGCGAAGCCGACGCAAGCGCGTCAGGCGCGGAGCCGGCGGCGAGCGACAGCTCAGGCAAGGACGTCAACGGGAAGGCCGATGATCAGCTGACCAGTGCGAACTCCGAGCGCTCGGACAACACCGGCAAGGGCGCGTCGACGACCAGCACGCCGAAGGCCGCGACAGGAGACCAGGGCGGCAGCTCGAGCACCTCGGTGCAGGTCGCGGCAGCGGTCGCGATCAACGTCGTCACGACGAAGTCGCTCGCGCAGCTGCTGAACGGCATCTCGATCACCTCGACAGGTGTGGTGAGCGTCAAGACCCTCGCCGCGACGATCGCCGATGCGACCGCGAAGGGCGAAACGGTTGGCACAGGCTCGAGCGACGGCATCGGCGTCGGCGTCTCGATCAACCTCGCGGACATCACGAACAAGGCCACCACCGGGATCGCGACGATCAACGCGACCGGCCTCGATGTCGAGGCGCTGATGAACGACAAGAACAACGGTCGCGTGCGCCGCTGGGACGACACCGCCAAGGAATGGGTGCTCGTTGACGCCGGCACCACGCTTCCGTACGAGCCTGCAACCAACGACTTCTTCCAGCTCACCGCAGGCGCGCCTTCCTCGACGCTCGTCGATGGTGCAAGCCAGAACGTCGGCAGCTTGCACGCGTTGACGGTGAAGTCGACGAAGACGTTCCGGCCGACGGGGACGTTCACTGCGGTCGGGCTCACCGGCACGTGCACCTACGGGAGCAAGACGGACACGAAGTTCTCCAGCATCTCGGGCTGCACAGGCACACCTGAGGACAAGGCGATCGTGACCGAGACGACCGGCACGACCGTGAACGGTGGCGGCCAGGCGATCGACGGGACGACGCCGATGAGCCTGAACGTCGCTTCGACCGCCAACTTCGCGTCGGCAGGGTCGTTCACCGTCACGGGGATCAACGGCACGTGCAAGTACACCGGCACGACCGGCACCTCGCTCACCGGCGTGACCGGCTGCACGGGCACGCCGGACGACGTCTCGACGGTGACGATCGTTCGCGCCGCCGGCGTCTACAAGTGGAGCGGCACCGACTGGCTCGTCCAGCCGACAATCGGTAATGGCACCGACCTGCCGGCAAGCCCCGCCGCCGACACACTCTTCCGCCTCGCCGAGCACGAGATCCTGGCGACGGCGAATGCCGGTGCCGGCAAGACCGACGTCGGCATCGCCGGCGCCGTCGCGATCAACATCGTCTTGAACGATCACACGCAGGCGATCGTCGGCACGGGCACACACGCCACGCTGAGCAGCGCCAACGTCACCGTCAAGGCGCAGGCGAACGAGCTCGATCTCGCGAAGGCCGACACGCAGGCCGAGGACGCGAAGAGCGTCGGCGTGGGCGCCGCTGTCGCGCTGAACGTGCTGACGTCGACCGAGACGCGCGCCGAGGTCGAGAACGGCGCCGTGCTGACCGGTGGCGCGAACGTCGATGTCGAAGCGCTGTCACGCCGCCAGGTCGAAACCGAGGTCGTGTCCGGCGCGAGCGGCGACGACACCAGCGTCGCGCCGGGCGTCGCGCTGCTCGTGATCACGGATGAGCACACAACCGCGCGACTCGGCACCGCCCCGAATGGCCTGACGGCGGGCGGGTCGATCACCGTGAAGGCCTCGCATGACGCCGACTACTCGTCGACAGCCAAGGCCGTCGCCGCAGGCAGCACCGCGATCGGCGCGAGCATCGCGCTAAACATCGTCCCATCAGGCGACTGGAGCACGCTCGCCCAGATCGCGCGGGACGTACAGGGCGCCTCCGTCGACGTGATCGCCGATTCGTCGATCAACAGTGAGGCCAAGGCCGACGCGACTGCGACCGGCGCGAAGAAGACGGACGACAGCGCCGACAAGAAGAAGCAAGATCAGGTCGACAACAACCCGAACACGACCGGCAAGGGCGGAACGCTGCCGACCGCGAAGAGCGGCAACGGGAGCGGCGGCGGAACCGACGCGGGCAATTCGCAGACCGGCTCGCAGGGTGGCGACAGCGACAGCGGCGGCGTCGGTGTAGCCGCCTCGATCACGCTCAACTGGGTCGTGAGTTCGAACATCGCCTCTATCACCGCGAACCGGCACGTCACCGCGACGACCGGCCACGTCAAGGTGAGTGCCGGGCAGTCAGCGGATGAGAGCGCCAAGTCGACCGGGCTCGCGTACGGCGTCGACGGCAGCCATATCGCGGCGGCTGTCGGTGTCAACGTCGCCGACGTCACGAACACCGCGTCGGTCGGGACGCATGCCGTGATCCAGGGCAACGGGATCATCGTCGAGGCTGTCAACACCGGCAACGGCGAGAACGACTTCGTCGTCTGGGGCATGGCGGCCGCCGGCGGCGCCTCCTCCAACGGCGGCGCGAGTGTCGCGGCGTCGATCGGCGTCGAAGTCGTGCTCTTCCACACCGAGGCGTCTGTTGGCAAGGGCTCGACGCTGACCTCGCAGGGGGCGATCGACGTCACCGCAAAGAACACGATTGGGCTGCAGAACCTGGCGCTTGCCGGCGGCGGCTCGGCCGGCAGCGCAGCGGTCGGCGGCGCGATCGCGGTCAACGTCTTCCCGGACATCACGACCGAGGCGATCATCGACTCGACGTTGGCCGACCAGACTCAGGTCGACGCCCGGCTCGCCCTCACGGTTTCGGCGACCTCGAAGATCAAGGAAGCGCCCGCACCGATCGTGCCGCTGATCACGCTTCCCGACCTTTCGTCGGTCGCGCTCGCGGGTGGCGTCTCGACCGGCGGCGCCGCCGTCAGCGGCTCAGTGATCGTCGACGTCTTCTTCATTCACACGACAGCGCTGATCGGGGCGAACGCCCAGGTCAACCAGCATCCGGAGCTCCTGACCATCGCCGCGACCACGACCCAGAAGGTCGCGGTCACGGCGCAGGACGACACGTCGCTGACCAACCTCGCCGGCAGCCTGAGCTTCTCCACAAGTGGCGCTGGTGTCGGCATCGGCATCGTCGTCGACGTGATCGAGAAGCAGGTGCTCGCGCA
>JAYUEQ010000074.1:0-36163 GCA_043739205.1 Thermoleophilia bacterium | reverse complement strand
CACGGACGCGATGTTCGAGTCGGGGCGTGTGAATCCGACGATGTCCATCACCTTGTTCTGCTTGCCGGCGGTGAGGCTGTAGACGACATCGGTCGACGTGAGCGCCTTGCCGTCGGACCACTTGACGCCCTTCGCGAGCTGCAGTGTCAGCGTCGTGTTGCCGTTGCTCCACTTCCACGAGCGAGCGAGCCAGGGCAGCGTCGGCTTCCCGCCCTCAGGCGAGACCGTCAGGCCCTCGTAGACCGCTCCCTTCACGAACTGGCCGCTGGGGAGGCCGGTCGCGATGAACGGGTTGAAGTTCTTGGAGAACGCCGGATCGCCGGAGCCCGTCATCACGAGGCACGGATGTGCGAGCGCGACGGACGCCGCGAGTGGTGCGGAGGACGAGGACAGGCCGAGCGGCCGGGCGGCGGCGACTGCGACGACGACGAGCGCCGCGAGGATCGCGACGGCGCCGGTGGAGGCAATCACACGAGCACGGATGGTGCGGGACGGACGTGACATCTGCCTTCCTTTCCTGCCGCCTGCGGCGACTGAGGGTCGAACCGGGATTCAGTACCGTAAATTTCCGGGAACGGTTAACACGGCAGCACGGCTCCTGTCAAGCGTTTCTGCTCCGCAAAATGTAAATTCTGCCGGGAATTGCCGGAAACGGTTCCGAGTGCTTCAATAGGCGCTCGATGGCTCAGGCCGACACCCAGCGCGAGCCGCCGTTCCGCGGTCGCGCGACGATCCGCGACATCGCCGACCTCGCCGGCGTATCGATCGCAACCGTCTCGCGGGTCCTGAACGACCGGCCCGACGTGGCGCCCGAAACGCGGGAGAACGTCCTCCAGGTCGTCCGCGAGCAAGGATTCAGCACGAACCGCGGCGCGCGCGGCCTCTCGAGCGGCCGCACCGGCATGATCGGCCTGACGTTGCCGCTCGTCGCGGACGCCTACTTCGGGCCGATCCTGAGCGGAGCGTCCGAGGCGCTCTACGAACGTGACATGCGGATCGTGCTCGCACCGACCTTTCACGACCACGACCGCGAGATGTCGCTCCTCGATCGCCTGATGCGAGGCACGACCGACGGGGCGATCCTGATGCTCCCGGAGGAGTCGGCGGACGAGTTGCGGATGCTCCAGCGCCAGGGGTTCCCATTCGTCGTGGTCGACCCGCGCGAGCCGCCGCCGGAGGGCATCGCATGTGTCGCCGCGATGCACGCCTCGGGTGCGAAGCAGGCAACCGAGCACCTGCTCGAGCTCGGTCACCGCCGCATCGGCGCGATCGCCGGCGCGCCTGGTTGGTATGCGACCGAGGAGCGGCTGATCGGGTTCCGTGCCGCGCTCGCCGGCGCAGGGATCCTGCTCGACCCGGAGCTGATCGTCTACTCGGACTGGCGCATCCCCCGCGGCACTGAGGCGGCGGAGCAGCTGCTCTCCCTTCCCGAGCCGCCGACCGCGATCTTCGGCTTCAACGACAACGTTGCGATCGGTGCGCTGCACGCCGCGCACAAGCGCGGCCTTTCGGTACCCGATGATCTGTCCGTGGTCGGGTTCGACGACACAGAACCCGCAAAGATCGTCACGCCGCAGCTGACTTCGGTTCGTCAGCCGCTCGCAGAGATGGGGCGCATGGGCGTGAGCCTGCTCGTGCGTCTGATCGAAGGCCAGCGCGTCGACGCGCTGCGGCTCGAGCTCGCAACGAAGCTCGTCGTCCGCGAGTCGACCGCTCCGCCGAGGTGAGCCGGTGCGCGTCGCGTTCGTCGCGGCGCTCGTCCTCGCCGGCCTAGCGGGCGGCGCCACACTCGCGCTCGGTGGCGGGCCGCGCAACGCGTACGCCGTGCAGGCACTCGTCTCCGACGGGCACCGCCGCGCCGCGCACGTCGACAGGCGGCTCGTGAATGTGTGGGGGCTCGCGGCGAGCCCGACCGGGCCGTGGTGGACGTCGAACGAGGCAAGCGCGACGAGCACGCTCTACTCCGGCGAAGGCCGCAAGCAGCTGCTGACCGTCTCCGTCGACGGCGGCCCGACCGGGATCGCCTACTACGGGGGCAGGGCATTGCGCGTCTCGGCGGCCGGCAAGTCGGATCCCGCGCGGTTCGTCTACGCGTGCGAGGACGGAATGCTGCGCGCGTGGACGCCCACGGTGCCGAGCGGCTGGTCGACGCGGGCAATCGTGGTCGTCGACGAAGCGGCCGAGGCAGCAGTCTTTCGTGGCGTCGCGATCGACGCCGCGCGCGTCTATGCGACCGACTTCCACAACGCGGGCGTCGACATGTACGACGCGCACTGGCAGCGCGTGCGGCGCGCGGGCGCATTCGTGGACCGTTCGATTCCCGAGTGGTACGCGCCGTTCGGCATCCAGGCGATCGATGGCCATCTGTTCGTCACCTACGTGGCGCGCGCACCGGTGAACGGGAACGACTCCCCGACCGGCGGCTACGTCGACGAGTTCGACCGCGACGGCCGGCTGCTCGCACGGGTCGCGCGGAGCGGTGTGCTGAATGCGCCGTGGGGCGTCGCGCTCGCCCCGCAATCGTTCGGGCGCTTCGGTGGCGACCTGCTCGTCGGCAACTTCGGCGACGGCCGCATCAATGCATTTCGCCGCGAGGGATCCGGGTGGTCGTACGATGGAACGCTGCGCACCACGCGCGGCAAGCCACTCGTCGTGAACGGTCTCTGGGCGCTCGCGTTCGGAAACGGCGGCACTGCAGGCCGCACGGACACGCTCTTCTTTGCGTCCGGCCCGCACGACTGGCTCGGAGAGACCGAGCTCGGCGTGCACGGCGTCGTCGGCTCGATCAGCCCGAGATCGTGACGACGACGCGCTGCGGCTCGTTGTTCGCGTAACCGCCGACGTTCCACCGCGCCCCGGCCGACTGCTCGTTGCCGGCTTCGTCGCGTGCACGGCACGCGAGCACGTGGCGTCCCGGCTCGGTCGCAGTCCAGTCGTAGCTCCAGCGCCGCCACGCCCAGCGCCCGAGCTCGGGCGGATCGAGCTGCGCCTCGTGCCAGGTCGCGCCGTCGTCGGTGCTGAGCTCGACCGACGTGACCGGAGCGAGGCCGGACCACGCGCGGCCCTCGATCGTCACGGTGCCGGCAGGCACGCTGCGCTCGCGCGTCATGAAGTCCGGGATGCCCGGGGGAACCATCAGCGCGCGCGGATAGATCCGCGACAGCGGCTCGCCCGGGTCGTCGTCTGTTAGCCGCAGCCGGTAGCCGCTCGCCTGCTGGTAGCCCGTGAACGGCTCGTCCAGCAGCGTGATGCGCGTCAGCCACTTCACGTTGGTCATGCCGTACCAGCCAGGCACGAGTAGTCGGAGCGGGAAGCCGTGCTGCGGCGGCAGTGGGACGCCGTTCAGCTCGTAAGCGAGCAGCACGTCCTGCCCGACCGCGTCCGCGAGCATGAGGCTGCGCTGGAAGAGCTGCTCCTCACCACCCTCGGTCCCGCGGTCGAGTCCGGTGAACAGCACCTCGGTCACGCCGGAGGCGACGCCTGCCTGGTCGAGGAGGTCGCACAAACGCGCACCCCGCCAGCGTCCGGTGCCCACCGCTTCGAGCAGCCACGGCTGGCTGACCGGGCGCGGCTCCAGGCGCGCCCGGCCGTTGCCCGCACACTCCATCGTTGCGACCACCTCATGCGCCGGGAGCGCGCGCAGCGCGGCGAGGTCGAGCGACAGGTCAGCGCCGACGAGGCCGTCGACCGTCAGCCGCCAGGCCGCGGCGTCGACCTGCGGGATGTCGTAGTGGATCAGGAGGTAGTGAAGACCGATCGGCGTCACGTCGTCGCGGAGCATTTCCAGCGGCATGCCGTGGTTGCGGGCCGCGAGCTGGAGCTCCTCGAGGCTGATCCCGGGCTCGGTCACTGGGTTAGTATCGCGTCATGCCGCGCTACATGATCGTTCGCAGCTTCGATGTCACCGAGCCGGAGATGGGCTCGGTCGGCCGGCGCTCGCGAGAGCTCACCGAGGAAGAGTTCCCGGAGATCACGTGGGAGCACAGCCACGTCGTCGTCGGGGAGGACGGGAACGTGAAGACGTACTGCGTCTACGGCGCGCCGAGCGAGGACGTCGTGCGCCAGCACGCGTCCCGGCTCGGCAAGCACACGATCGACGCGCTGCACGAGATTGCCGGCGACGTCACGCCCGCAGACTTTCCTAGCGCCTGACATCGGGGATGTGGAAGGCGGCCTGGGCGGCGATCGCCAGGCGTCGGCGGAGCGCGCTCTTCTGCTCGATGTCCTCTGTCGGGACGAGCTCGAGCGCTTCGCGGTAGAGAATTGCCGCGTGATCCTTCGCCCACCCGCGCTCGGCCTGCTCGGCGGCGCGGACGAGCTGCTTGACCGCACGATCGTGATCGCCGGCGTCGCGCCAGTGACGCGCCATGGCTCCGATTGCCTCGCGGGATGCGCCGGTTGAGCTCTCGAAGAACGCGGCGACGAGCGCGTGACGGCGCGCGCGATCGGCACGCGGAAGCAGGTCGTACGCGACGTCGCGAATCAGCACATGTGTGAACGCGAACTGTTGCTCCCCTTCGATGATGGAGGTCGGTTCGCGTCGTACGAGGTCGCGGCGTTCGAGCTCCTCCAACACCTGAACGACGCTGCTGTTCCCCGCGTCCATCGCGTAGAGCGCGCCGGGCCAGAAGATCTTGCCGACGACCGCGGCGTCGATCAGCAGCCCTCGCTCGGCGCGCGGCAGCGCGTCCAGTCGCGCGGCGACCAGCGCGCGAACGCTCGTCGGAAGACTCCCCGACGCCGTCTCGTCGATCGCGGCGGCGAGTTGCTCGATGAACAGCGGGTTGCCCTCGGCCACCCGAATCACTTCGTCGACGCGATCGGTGTCGCCGAGTCGACGCACCGCGAGCTCGCGTGCATGCTGCTCGCCGAGTGGCGCAAGCGTGAGCGCCGTATAGCTCGAGATCCCGTTGGCCCACCGTTCCCGTGTGTCGTGCAATTCGAGCCGGGAAAGGGTGAGAAACAGCAGCGGTAGCGCGCGCACCCGCATCGCGAGCGCCTCGACCAGGTCGAGCATGTTGGAGTCCGCCCAGTGGATGTCCTCGAAGACGAGCACGGTCGGTTGCTCGCGGGCCGCTCCCTCGAGAAACTGCCGTGCGGATGCGAAGAGCGCGTCCCGGTCCGATGCTTCGGTGCCCGCATCGATGCCGACGATCACGCCGAGGTGGCCCGCAACCAGATCCGGGTCGGCGTCGCCGTCTGCGAGTAGCTCAGCCGTCCGCCTGTGCAGCTTGTCCGCAACCACTTGTGCAGAGTCGCTCTCGAAGACATCGCACAACCGCATGAGCTGGCTTGCGAAGGAGCCGTAGGTGCCGCTTTCCCGATAGGGGAGCGAACGGCCGCGCACAACGCGGGCGCCACTTTCGGAAGCGATGCGCGCGAACTCGGTGGCCACCGTTGTCTTTCCCACGCCGGCCGGCCCGAAGATCGACACCAGGTGCGGCATCCGTTCGGTCGATGCTCGCTCCCAGAATGTGCGCAGGATGGCGAGCTCACTGTCGCGCCCGACGATCGTCGAGCCCGAAAGTGGGCGTTCACCCGCTTCCGTCAACGCGCGCACGGCGATCCACGCTTCGATGGGATGCTCCTTCCCCTTTGCGATCAGAGGCTCCGAGGCTTCGTACTCGATCGCGCCACGCGTTTCGCGGTAGGTCTCGGCACCGACGACGATGCCGTTCACGGGCGCGGCTGCCTGCAAGCGCGCGGCGGTGTTGACGACGTCGCCGGTCACCATCGACTCCCCGTGCGTCGGTCGCGCGCCGAGCGACACCACAGCTTCTCCCGTGTTGACAGCGATGCGAATTTGCAATCCGCCGCCCGCGAGCTCGTCAACGCAATCACGGACGACGAGTGCCGCCCGCACCGCGCGTTCGGCGTCGTCGCCGTGGGCGAGTGGCGCGCCGAAGAGCCCCATGACCGCGTCGCCGATGAACTTCTCGACCACGCCGCCGAACGACTCGATCTCGCGCCGCACCCGTTCGTGGTACGGCGCAAGAACGGCCTGCACCTCTTCCGGGTCGAGACGCTCCGCGCGGGCTGTGAAGCCGACCAGGTCGACGAAGATCACGGTCACGATCCGCCGCTCGACTCCCGGCGGATCGGCTTCGGAGAGTGGCGTGCCGCACGCCAGACAGAAGCGCGCGACGTCAGGATTGTCCTGGCCGCAGATGCGACAGAGCGGCATCGGCCCAGCATAATCGGCCGCATGGCTCGCCTCTTCGCGCGCGACGTGCACGGGTCGACGATCGCCTGGTGGCAGGACGAGGCGCCGCCGGACGATGAGTTGCCGCCGTTGGACGAACACGTCGAGGCCGATGTCGCGATCATCGGCGGCGGTTTCACCGGCCTCTGGACGGCACTGGAGCTCAAGCGCGCGAGTCCGGCGACGCGGGTCGTACTGCTCGAGGGAGCTCGCTGCGGCGACGGAGCCAGCGGGCGGAACGGCGGCTTCCTGCACGGGTATTGGGCGTCGCTGCCGCGGCTCGTCGACCTCTTCGGCCGTGAGGCAGCCGTCGCGCTCGCGCAGGAGTCGACCGGTGTGTACGACGCGGTGCGTGGGCTCGGCGAGGACGTCTGGCTGAGAGAGGGCGGCATGCTGACGGTGGCGATCGGGCCTGCCCACGACGCAGAGCTCGAGCATGCGGCTGCGGTCGCCGCCGAGATGGGCGCCCCCGAGCAGGCGGTCCTGATCGATCGCGACGCGCTCACCGTCGACTCACCCGCGTTCCGCGGCGCCGTGTTCTATCCCGACGCGGCGACCGTGCAGCCGGCTCGTCTCGTGCGGGCACTCCGGCGGGCGGTGCTCGCGGCCGGCGTGCACGTCAACGAGCGAACGCCGGTGTTCTCGATCGACGGCCCGGTCGTTCGGTGCGAACGTGGGTCGGTGCGTGCCGACGAGATCGTCGTGGCGACAAACGCCTCCGCTGCGGTTCGCTGGCCGGCGGCGCGGCGCGTCGCCGTCTTTCGGAGCGCGATCATCTTGACCGAGCCGGTGCCCGACTTGCACGAGCGCATCGGTTGGAGAGGCGGCGAGGCGATCGCCGACGCCCGCACCTACCTCAGCTACTTCCGCCTCACAAACGATGACCGTCTGCTGATGGGCAGCGCGTCGGGCGACTACTGGCGTGCGGAGGCTGCGCTTCGGCAGTACTTCCCGCAGCTCGCGGGCGTGAAGATCGCGTCGCGCTGGGAGGGGGCGATCGACGTCTCGAGCGACCGTCTACCGGTGGTCGGCACCGTGCCGGGCACCCGCGTGCACTACGCGGCGGGGTTCACGGGCAACGGCGTCGGCCCGAGCTGGCTCGTCGGCAGGACCCTCGCCCGGCTCGCCCTCCATGAGGACGTGCACTCGCCGCTCCTCGCGGCGCGCGCGCCGTCCCTCCCCCCCGAGCCGCTCCGGAGCGCCGGCGCGAGCGTCGTTCGGCGGGCGCTGCTTGCGATCGACGACGCGGAGACTTCAGGCGGGCGGCCACCGCGCTGGGCCGCGATAATCCGCCGCGTCCCGGAGCTCGTCGGCCTGCGCGTCGCCTCGCGTTGACCTGAGCCGGGCGCAGGCGTAGGGTCGCTTCACCCTGCTGAACTCACACTGCAGATGACTGAAGTGGCGCCCGAGGCCGTCCAGGTCGAGGTCGGCGAGCGGCTGCGTGCGATCCGGCAGCTACGTCGCAAGACGCTGAAGGAGGTCGCCTCCGCGGCGGGCCTGAGCGAGAGCTTCGTGAGCCAGCTCGAGCGCGGGCGCACGAACGCGACGATCGCGACGCTCCAGCGGCTCTCGACCGCGCTCGGCATTGCCGTCTCCGATCTCTTCACCACGGGCGCGCCACAATCCCGCGTACTCCGGCGCGGAGCCCGGGAGTACGTCGCGTGGGGTGAGCTCGGCCGCAAGGCGCTCCTGACACCGAAGCCGTTCCATTCGCTCGAGGTCGTCGTCGCGCGTTTCGAGCCGGGCGGCTCGACCGGCGACGAGCCGTATACGCACGGCGACTCCGAGGAGTTGCTCGTCGTCGTCGACGGAGCGGTGCACCTGCAGCTCGGCGCAGACGTCCACGAGCTCGGCACCGGCGACAGCGTCCACTACCAAAGCTCGACACCGCATCGCGTCTCGAACCCGGGCGACGAGACCGCCGAGGTGATGTTCGTGATCAGTCCGCCTAGCTACTAGAAGGGAAAACACGCAGATGGACGGCGAAGACAGGTTCGAGAAGCGGTTCGACCGCCAGATGCTCCTGAAGCTGGCAGCGGCCACCGGCGGCGCGGGGCTCGTCGCCGGGCGCACGGGCATCGCCGACGCGATGCGCTCGTTCTCGACCACCGAGACCGGGCGCTTGCAGGTGCTCGACTGGGCGGGCTACGGCAATGACGGCGGGCAGTCGATGTTCGCGCAGTACGTCAAGCAGCACGCGGCCAACAAGCCGCAGTTCACCTACATGACCAATGAGTCGGACGCACTCGCGAAGATTCGTGCCGGCCAGCACCCCGACCTCTTCCGCCCCTACGTCGGGTGGGTGAAGTACTTCGCGACGAGCGGGCTCGTGCAGCCGTGGGATCCGTCGTTGCTCTCGAACTTCAAGAACTTGAACCCGTTCATGGTCAAGGCGGGCCAGTACGGCGGCAAGCAGTACGGCATCCCGGACGACTGGGGCTTCGACGCGATCCTCTACCGCTCCGACAAGGTGACACCGAAGGCCCGCTCGTGGAGCCTGATCTTCGACGATCGCTACAAGGGCAAGATCTCGTGGTTCGACGATCTGAACATGATCACGGTCGCCGGGCTCTACCTCGGGTTCAAGGATGCGTGGAATCAGAGCGACGCCGAGTTGAAGCAGTCGCAGAAGCTGCTGATGGACAAGAAGAAGAACGTGCGGCTGATCTGGTCATCGGAGACGAACCTCTGGGAGGCGTTCGGGTCGGGAGACATCTGGATCGCCTACGCGTGGCCGAACGACTGGGTGCAGATGAAGAAGAAGGGGCTGAAGGTCGTCTACATGCGGCCGAAGGAGAAGCCGATCGCGTGGGTCGGGATGTTCATGCTGCTGAAGGACTCGCCCCGGCCGAAGCTCGCGCACGCCTACGTCGACGCGTGGAGCTCGAAGGTCTCGGCGAAGTGGCTCGAGGACAACTACGGCTACGGGCACGCGAACCTGCAAGCCCGGCCGGCGTCGAGCGACCTTCTGAACGCGTTGCAGCTGACGAATCCGCGGGCGGTGACGGAACCGAACGCGCATCTCGATCGCGACATCCCACGGCGCGCCGTGTACGCGAAGGCGTGGGAAGAGGTGAAGGCCTCCTGACGAGACGGCGCGACCTGACGACGCCGAGCCTCCTGAGCCTCCCGCTCGCGTGGCTCGGCGTCTTCTTCGTCGCGCCGATCGTGATCGTCGCGCTCTACAGCTTCAACGTCTACGCGCTGCTCCCCGGCGCGCACGGCTTCACACTCGACGCGTGGCGCGCGACCGCGCACAACCACGTCTACCTGCGGCTTTTCTGGAAGTCGACGCAGATGTCGCTGATCGTCTCGGTGGTCATCGTTCTGCTCGCCTACCCCGTCGCCTACTACCTGGCGCTCTCCGGCACGAAGCGGAAGTACATCCTGCTGCTGCTCCTGATCGCGCCGTTTCTGACGAGCTATCTCCTGCGGGTGCTCGCGTGGAAAGTGATCCTCGGCGACCAGGGGGTCGTGAACTCGTTTCTCTTCTGGACGCACCTCCGTTCGCCGGAGCATCCGCTCTCGCAGCTTCTCTACAGCCGGTTCGCCGTCATGCTCGTGCTCGGCTACATCTGGCTGCCGTTCGTCGCGCTGCCGATCTTTGTCTCGCTGGAGAGCCTCGACCGCCGTCTGCTCGAGGCGGCGAGCGACCTCGGTGCGAGCAGGCTGCGCGCGTTCCGAGCGGTCACGCTGCCGCTCTCGCTGCCTGGTGTGATCGCGGCGTTTTTCTTCGTCTTCATCCCGACGCTCGGCGAGTTCGTGACGCCGTCGCTCGTCGGCGGCGCGACGGGCTACATGTACGGGAACCAGATCGTCGACCTGTTCGGGACCGGGTTCCCGGACTGGGAGACCGGCTCGGTGCTCGCGCTGTTCCTGATTGCGGTCGTCGCGGTCCTGACGGTCACGTTCTCGCGGTTCCTGCAGCCGCCGCAGGTGGTGGCGGAATGACGAACGTGGCGCTCTCGCGGAACGGCGCGCTCGTGCTGCGCGCCTTCTTCGCGCTCGTGATCGCGTTTCTCTACGCACCGATCGTGATCCTGTTCATCTTCTCGTTCAACAACTCGCCGGTGCCGACGTTCCCGCTCAGCGGGTTCACGCTGCACTGGTACCACGAGTTTCTCGTCAACGGCGACCTTCGGCTTGCGCTGCAACGGAGCGCCGTAATTGCAGCTGCATCGAGCGTCGGCGCCGTCATTCTCGGGGTGCTCTCGTCGCTTGCACTCGTCCGCGGCGCGTTCCGCGGCAAACCGCTCGTCTCGGCGCTCCTGCTCAGCCCGCTCGTGATCCCGTACCTCGTCTTCGGGATCGCGCTGTTACTTCTCTTTCACACGCTCGGCGTTCCGAACGGTGCGCCGGCGGTCGTGATCGGGCACATCGTGATCACGCTGCCGTACACGATCCTCGTGCTCGTGCCGCGGCTCGAGCAGATCGACGCGTCTCTTGCGGAGGCGGCGTACGACCTCGGCGCGAGCCGCCTGCGAACGTTCCGCTCGATCACGCTCCCGCTGATCCTGCCGGCGGTCGTCTCAGCGTTGTTGATCGCGTTTACGACGTCGTTCGACGAGTACGCGGTTGCGTCGTTCCTCGTTGGGCCGAGCACGACGTTCCCGATCTACCTCTACTCGGCGCTGCGCTTCCCGAGCCAGTTACCTCAGGTGATCGCCGTCGCCGTCGTCGTGCTTGTCGTGTCCTTGACGGTCGTCGTTGCGGCGGAGGCGGGACGGCGGATCGCCGAGCGGCGCGTCGGCTCCGTCTAGATGGTTGATCGGTAGTTCGAGTGCTTGCGGGGATGGTCTCGATCAAGCAGGTCAGTCTGGTCGGGCGCCCCGCATAGCGGTGTCTACGTGTAAGTCCGACCAGGCTGAGATGCGCCGTATCGAGGCCACCATCCGCGGGTGCTCCAACTGCCGATCAATCATCTAAAGGAAGGACGCGTGCTCGGGTGACCAGGTGAGCGTCACCGGCGATCCGGCTTCGAGCCCCGAGGTCGACTCGTCGGCGATTCGGTGGCTGACGATGCGTCCGGCGCGCGTGTCGACATGGAACTGCGTGTACATCCCGAGGTAGACGACCTGCGCGATCGTGCCGGTGAGACGCGAGCCTTCCCCGGTGCCGGCGGCGCCGAGCTGCACGTGCTCGGGGCGCACCGCTACCCGGACTGCGTCCCCGGGCCGGCGGCCCGCCGCGGGGGCGACGATGCGCTCATCCTCGCCGAGCCGCGTCACCGAGTAATCGCCGACGAGCTCGTCGATCGTCAATTCGAGCGCGTTCAGCGAGCCGATGAAGTCCGCGACGAACGCGGTGCGCGGATGGTCGTAGATCTCGCGTGGAGTGCCGAGCTGCTCGACCTGGCCGCGGTTCATGACGGCGATCCGGTCGCTCATCGCGAGCGCTTCTTCCTGGTCGTGCGTGACGTAGACGAAGGTGGTGCCGAGCTCGTGCTGGATGCGCTTCAGCTCGAGCTGCATGTGCTTGCGCAGTTTCACGTCGAGCGCGCCGAGCGGCTCGTCGAGGAGGAGCGCGGCGGGACGGTTGACGAGTGCACGCGCGAGCGCGACGCGCTGCTGCTGCCCGCCGGACAGCTGCCGCGGCCGGCGGTTCTCCAGCCCTTCGAGGTCGACGATCCGAAGCAGGTCGTGCACACGGTCGCGGTGCTCGCCGCGCGGGACGCGTTTCATCTTCAGCCCGAAGGCGACGTTGTCGTAGATCGACATGTGCGGGAACAGGGCGTACTGCTGGAAGACCATGTTGACGGGTCTCCGGTTGGCGGAGACGGTCGTCACGTCCGCGCCCTGCAGGACAATGCGGCCGCGGTCCGGCACTTCGAACCCGGCGATCATCCGCAGGCTCGTCGTCTTGCCGCAGCCCGAGGGGCCGAGCATCGAGAAGAACTCGCCCTCGCGGATCTCGAGCGTCACGTCGTCGACGGCGGTGTGGCTGCCGAAGCGCTTGCTGACGCCGTCGAGTGCGATCGCGATGCGGCCGTTTTCGAGCATGGGCGAGTCTAACCTCGTAGGGTTGGCGGAAGCATGGACGGCCTGATCGACCAGCGGCATCCGTCGCTCGCGCTCGCGCTCGAACTGCTTGCTGCCGTACGCGCCGAGGCGGGAGGGCGCTCGCTCCAGCTCGCGATGTGTGTCGTCGACGCAGGCGGTCACGTGATCGCGAGCCAGCGGATGGACGGCGCGGCGCTCGGCGCGATGCAGCTCGCCATCGGCAAGGCGTACACCGCGGTTCTCTGGGGGGCGCGCACCGGCGACTTCACGGAGAGCACGCAGCCCGGCGGAGCAGACTGGGGCTGGAACACGACCGACGAGCGGATCGTCGTCTACGCAGGTGGCGTGCCGCTCTTCGCGGCCGGGCAGCTCGTCGGCGGCATCGGAGCAAGTGGCGGTGCAGCGGCCGACGACGAGGCGTGTGTCGTGGCGGCCGTTCGCGCACATGGGTTTGACAGCGACTGACCTGCTATACTGAACCATATGGTTCAGTATGTGGACAGGGCATTTGCAGCACTCGCCGACCCGACGAGGCGTGCCGTCCTCGAGCGGCTCGGCGGGGGTAGCGCGACGATCACCGAGCTCGCCGAGCCGTTCGGCATCTCGCTGACCGGGATGAAGAAGCACGTTCTCGTCCTCGAGGACGCGGGTCTTGTCTTGACCGAGAAGGTCGGCCGTGCGCGCCGCTGCACCCTCGCGCCGTACGCCTTCGAGGGGATCACCACATGGCTGCAGCGGTTGGACCGTTTCGCACAGGTTGTCGAACGCACGAAAGGAAACCGATGAGTACCAGTAAGAAGGACGGATTCACGGCCGAGGAAAAGGCCGCGATGAAGGCACGGGCGAAAGAGCTGAAGGACAAGACGGACGGGGAGACTGCCGTCGGCGCCGCGATCGCCAAGATGTCGCCGAAGGACCGCACGATCGCCAAGCGGGTCCACGAGCTGGTCAAGGCCGCCGCCCCGGGCCTCATGCCGAAGACCTGGTACGGGATGCCCGCGTACGCCAACAAGGACGGCAAGGTCGTCTGCTATTTCCGCGACTCGGGAAAGTTCAAGGACCGGTACGCGACGTTCGGCTTCAACGACGCTGCGAAGCTCGACGACGGCTCCATGTGGCCGACCGCCTTCGCGCTGACGAAGCTGACTGCCGCCGACGAGGCGAAGATCCGCAAGCTCGTCAAGAAAGCGGTGGGCTGAGATGAACGAGACCACCGTCACCAAGCCGAGCGAGCTCGAGATCCGCGTCGAGCGGATCTTCGACGCACCGCGCGCGCACGTCTTCTCCGTCTGGACCGACCCGAAGCTGATCCCGGAATGGTGGGGCGACGGCACGGTCGTCGAAGAGCTGGACGTCCGCGCCGGCGGCACCTATCGCTTCCGCACCACGTTCGGCGTGGTCGAGGGCGAGTTCCGCGAGGTCGACGCGCCTGCGCGGCTCGTGCAGACATTCCAGAACCACCTGCAGACGCTCGAGTTCGAGGATCTCGGAGAACAGACGAAGCTGACGCAGACGATGCTCTTCGCCACAAGCGAGGAGCGCGACACGACGATGAACTATGGCGTCGAGGCGGGAGCCAGGGCCGGCTTCGAGCGCGTAGACGCGGTGCTCTCGACGCTCCGACCCCGATAAGGAGCGCCCGCCGATGAGCGGCAATGAGGAATCATCGGCGGCGGCCTCGGCTAGTCGTCCAGCGGGCCTACGGGAACCACGCCCGTCCGACCGTCGACCCGTGGGTCACAATCCATACCTCGCACTACCTCGACACGGCGCACAATTCCATCGGGTAGGCGGCGCAGTGCAAACGGGCGGCGTACTAGGTGACCGTGAGCGTGCCCTTCATGCCTGCAGCGGCGTGGCCAGGGACCGTGCAGAGATACGGAAACTTGCCCGCCTTCAGCGTCACCGTGAGGCGGGCACTCTTGCCGGCCTGGATGAGTGGTGTCTTCTTGCCGGCGATCTTGAAGTCGTGCGCGATCTTGCCCTTGTTCACGACCGTGAAGGTGACGGTGCCGTGCGGCGTCGAGGTCTTCGAAAGCTTGAAGTGGAGATCGGTCGCGGTGACCGTGATTGCCGTTGCGGTGGAGTGCGAGGGCGCGGCGAGCGCGGGCACGGCGACCGCCAGGGACAGTGCAACGAGCGCTGTTGTCGTACGAACCGCGGACAGTGTGAATTTCATGACCACTCCAAGGTTTGAGTCACAGGTACTTGACGGAGCAAGGCTATCCGTTCGGCGTCTGTCGTAGACCTGAGCCGTCGGCCCTGACAAGACTTAACAGTACGAGGTCGCCTTCCGTCCGTTCGGACAGGTGGCGCCGTTCCAGGAGTTGCTGCCGCGCCTCGTTCCGGCGAGGTTCGCGCGGGTGAGGTCCGCGCCCAGGAAGGCCGCGCCGTGGAGGTTCGCGCCATGGAGGTTCGTGCCGATCAGGTAGGTACCGCTCAACGTGGCATCGACCAGCGACGCTTGAGTCAAGTTCGCGCGACTGAGGTTCGAGCCGACGAAATTCACCCTGCCGAGATTCGCGGCCGTGAGGTTGGAGCCCGCAAGGTTCGCGCCGCTCAGATTTGCGTTGGTCAGGCTTGCCCGGGCCAGATTGGCATGGGCGATGTATGCGCCGGAGAGATTGACCCTGTTCAGGTTCGCCCTCGACATCTGTGCGCCGGAGAGGCTCGCCCCCTGCATGTCGGAGCGCGCGAACGTGGCAGCCGTCGAAGTGGATCCGGAGAGGTTCGCGAAGCTGAGATTCGCTTCGTCCAAGTGAGCTCCAGCCAGCTTCGCATGCGACAGGTCGGCCGCAACGAGGTTGGCGCCGGTGAGGGTGGCGCCGGTCAGGTCGGCCCCCGCAAGGTTCGCGTTGCGCAGATCGGCGTTTACCAGGTTCTTGCCGGCAAGGTCAGCGTGCGGGCAGACCGTCTGCGCGTTCTTCGGAGCGATCGTGCATTTCGATCTGCTGGGCGAATGGCTTGACGCGAGGGCAACGGTCGAGAGGCCCACTGTCGAAATGGCAAGTAAAAGGAAGGCGAAGAGCCGACGCACGGCCGCGAACGATACTGCCGACTCGCTGGATAAGCGAATTCCAGGGCTCCGGAATCCGCGTGCCTGACGAAGCCCTTGTGCGTGTCGTCGAGCGCGGCATATAGTCTTGGCAGGCTTGACAAGGTCTCACCGTCAAGGGTGGGTGGTTCTTCTACACCAACTGACACTTGGCGGACACATTCATTAGGAGGCGTGGATGCATTTCTTTCGATCGCCAGTAGTCACCGGCGTGATCGCACTTGCCGTCGCTGGCGGAATTCTGGTGTCCACCGCGTCCTCGTCGCGTGTACGCACTGCGACGATCACGCCGTCGCCAGTTTGGACCGCCGCGCAATTGAGCGCGCCGGCAGGTGACAACTGGCTCGAGTACTACGGGGGCCTCACCGGCAATCGCTACTCGTCGCTGGCGCAGATCACCACAGCGAACGTGAGCGGGCTCAAAGAGGTCTGGCACATGAGCCTCGGCACATGTACCGCGGACCTGATCAGCGGTAGCCCGGTCATTTCCGGTGCACCGCGAGGCGCCACGAACAACCCGACGAACTGCGGCTCGATGGAGTCGAACCCCGTCGCGATTGACGGCGTGCTCTATACGACGAACGCGCCTCTCGGCCAGGTGTTCGCGATCGACGCGGCAACAGGGACGATCATCTGGACATGGACGCCGTCGTACGCCGGCGAGATCCTGAACAACGGCACGCAGTTCACCCCCGGCAGCGGTGGCCGTCGAGCGGGCGTCGCGGTCGGCGAGGGCAAGGTCTTCGTTGGCCTACCCGACGGCCGGCTGATCGCGCTCGACCAGGTCAGCGGCAAGCAGGTGTGGGAGACCCAGGTTGGTTCCTACAAGTCCAACGCGAAGATCTCGACCGCTCCGATCTACGTCAACGGCATGGTCCTCGCCGGTGACGCCTCGGGTGACAGCGGCGGCCCAAGCGCGTCGTTGCAGGCCTTCCGGGCCGCGAACGGCTCGCGCCTCTGGAGTTGGACGCCCATCCCGTCGCCAGGTCAGCCCGGCTACCAGACGTGGGACAACAGTGGCAAGACCGGTGCCGGCAGCAGCCTCTATGGCGGCGGCTCGTATTGGCAGTCCCCGATCGTCGATCCGGCGCACAACCTGGTCATCGTCGGTAGCGGTAACCCGGAGCCCTGGAACACGCGCGGCGCAGGGATGAACCTCTACACCGACTCGATCGCCGCCCTCGACCTCTACACGGGGCAGTTGAAGTGGTACTTCCAGAACGTCCATCACGACCTGTGGGACTCGGACTTCCCGAACAACGGCGTCCTGTTCACAGGTAAGTGGAACGGCGTCAAGCACTTCGCCGTCGCGTACGTGAACAAGGTCGGCATGACGTTCGTGTTCGACCGCATCACGGGCAAGCCGCTGATCCCGATCAAGGAGACCCCCGTTCCGCAGTTGAAGTCCCCCGGGGTCAACACTTGGCCGACGCAGCCTGTCCCGGCGACGCAGAACGTGCTGTTCAACCCGATCGGCAAGGACGGAATCCCATGCACCACCCCCGACGCGGTCACGAGCCTCGGCGTCCCGTACGCCACAGCAACCGCGCCTGACGGCAAGCCGTACAAGATGGGGTGCGCGTACACGCCGTACGACACGACGCAGTACGTCGTCATGCCGTTCGAGATGATGGACTGGCCGGCAAGCTCGTACAGCCCACAGAACCACACGATGTTCACGTGTGGCGTTACGGGCCGCGCGACGGCCATGGAGCAGATCCCCCAGGCCTCCCAGGTCCCGAGCTCGTTCGGCGGCCTCGGTGCCAACAGGCTCGGTGTCGGTGACGGCTCCACGCCGATCAGCAACTCGGGCAACTTCAGTGCGCTCGATCTGCAGACCGGCAAGCTGAAGATCCATCAGCACTGGTCGGCAATCTGCTACTCCGGTTCGGCGAACACCGCCGGCGGAGTGACCTTCGTCGGTCACTTCGGGAGCGGCGACGGCTCGAAGGGTGATGGCTACCTCGAGGCGGTCGACACTAAGACCGGCGCTTCCCTCTGGAAGTCGGCGCCCATGCCGTACCCGGTCGCCGCAGCTCCGATCACCTACACGGTGAACGGGAAGCAGTACGTCACGGTCGAGGTCGGTGGCGCAGGCCACAACGACGTCACACGGCCATTCGGTCTTCTCGATCCGAGGCGCGTGCGTGGCGACTACGTCTACACGTTCGCTCTCAGTTAGCGAACGCTGAGACGATGAGGCGGTGGGCCGCTGGTTGGGCCCCACCGCCTCTCGTCATTCAGGCTTCACTCAGGTTCCATTCGTGTCCGGTCGGCGTTGCTCGCCTTTTACAATGTCGACCGTTGGCGACCGCATTCCCGCTGGTACGTTGGGCTTTCAAATCAGAGTCAACTCGATCAGGAGAACATCGCATGCGTCGTCGTCTCATCAGCATTTCCGGCCTGGTCGCGCTAGCGGCGATCGGAGCCGTGCTGGGCGCGCTCGCGCCAATGAGCAGCGCGAGCTCTGCCAAAGCGCAGGGCCCTACCACGATCACCGTGGTGGCGAAAGAATTCTCGTTCACGTTGTCCAAGAGGAAGGTCCCGGTCGGTACCACGGTGATCTTCAACGTCGTGAACAAGGGCAAGATCAGCCATGACTTCCAGATCGCCGGCAAGAAGACGAAGATCCTCGGCCCCGGCCAGTCGGCGAAGGTCACTGTCAAGTTCACGAAGAAGGGTCTCGTCCCTTACCTGTGCACGCTCACGGGTCATGCGGCCGCCGGAATGAAGGGCAAGTTTGCGGTCGGTGTCGCTGCTGTGACGCCCCCGCCGACAACGGCTCCGACGACCACGACGACACCGCCTCCGGTGACGACGTCAACGACGCCGGTCGGTTCCGCCCACACGGACGTGACCGTGAACATGGTCGACTACGCGTTCCAGCTCTCGCAGTCGAGCATCCCGTCCGGGCAGATCACGTTCCACATCTTCAACAAGGGCAACGAGGTGCACAACTTCGCGATCCTCGGCAACAAGGCCGGTGCACAGATCGCTCCGGGCACGTCCGAGACGTGGACGGTCTCGCTGCCGCCGGGCACCTACAACTACCAGTGCGACGTGCCGTTCCATGTCGACAAGGGCATGGTCGGACAGTTCACCGTTACGCCCTAGTCGTTTCGCTCTGATCGAGTTGATGTGGGGTGCGACGCACGCGTCGCACCCCACATCGTTTTCTTACTTCGGCGGTCGGATCGTCGACGGGGTGTTGAAGCCGAAGTAGGTGTGGCGCATGAAGTGGGCGGGCGCGACCATCTGCAGCGCAAGCGTACGAAGCGTCCGCTTGTCGATCTCGGCCGTGTACCACGCGGGAACGTTCGGATCGACGAACGAAACACGCCAGACCTCGCGCCCGCCGATTCGTCCGCTGCTGACGAGCGCCGCCTCACGCGGCGCAGCTCCCCAGGTCGCGGTCGGCTGCTGCACCGGCAATTGCGGGGACACCACCCACTTCTTTCGGCTGGAGTCCCGATCCCAGCGGCGGTTGCCGACGATGACTCCCTGCGGGCCTCCGACCGTCGTGTAGGTGAGCCGATTCGGGGACTCGAGGCGCCAGCGCGTGTGTGCTGTGTATGACGGGTTCGACCTGAGGTACTCGTCGATCGACATCGAGCGCAGCCGATCGAAGGCGAGAGTCGCTGCGTTCGTGATTCCCACCGCGGACGGCGGCGTCCAGATCGGCGGAAACTCGAAGCGGACGGTCGCGGGAAGGTGACGGGCTCGCCGGATCGTCACCACCGCTGACCGGGGTCGTCCGGTGAACGGCAGTGTGACGCGGTAACAGCCCGCGGCGTAGGCGACGGCGGACCCATGCGTCTGCGTCTTCGACGCGAGGGCGACGTCGACGCGAACAGCCGTTGCGCCGTTCCCATCTTGTCCGATCACGATCGTGGTCAACGTGACCCTGCCCGCGTCGGCCGGCTGCGCGGCGAAGGCGACTGCCAGGTCGCCGGCTTCGCGAGCGCTCGTGAAGGGCCCCGTCGGGACATCCTGTGGTGCGACCCTTGCCGGGAGGATGGCGGTCGTCGGCTCGGGGGCGACGCTCCGGGCTGCGGTGGCGCGCGGTGGGGCGAGGTTGGTCAGCAAGCCGGCCGCAGCAAGAGCGGCAACGACGAGCGCCGCCTCGCTGAGCGTCAGTCGACGCAGGAGGGGCAGCGTGTCCGGCAAGGCGCGGAGTGTGAGGAAACGGCCGACACCCGCAACCGCCAGGGCGGCGAACACGATCGCTGACTTCACGACGAGCGTCTGCCCGTAGCTCGAGTGGAAGACGGAATGGACGCTTCGGAACTCTGCGAATGCGCTCAGGACGCCGCTCGTGAGGGCCACGACCACGGTTGGCAGCGCGAGCCGCGAGTACCGGCGAATCGCAGCTCCTGCCGAGGTCGAGCGGTCGGGTGCGCGCACGAGCACGAGGGCGAGGTGCACGAGCGCGCCGATCCACGCCGCAACGGCGAGCAGGTGGATCGATTCGACGACCGGCGCCCACCAATGACCGCTTGTCCCGGCGTGGCCGCGTGCCGACGTCAGGATCGCGGTCGCTGCGAGCGGAACCAGCGCAAGCGCGCGCGCGCGGCCGAGCCGGAGGAGGAAAGCCGCGAGCACGAGCGTCCCGACAACAGCGAGCGTCAACCCGCCCGGTCGTGTCGGGTACGCCGCACGGAGCGCCGCTCCGTGCAGTCCCGCGCCGAACCCGCGGTCGGTCTGCGCGCCGGCCAGGAGCACCAGCAACGCGAGAGACGAGACGGCGGCGAGAGTGACTCCGAACGCCACCGGCGCGCGGGCTCGCGCACGCCAGACGAGCTGCTCGCTCAGGAGGCCGCCGAAGGCGAGGGCAAGACCGACGAAGAACAGCCAGCTTGCAACGATCTGCGACCAGGGAGTCGGCGCGGCCGACGTGTTCACTGCAGGGAGCGCGCCGTTGGCGCCGACCGAGAACGCGAGCTGCCCGGATGACAGGTGCCCGTCGACCGAGACCACGTGCCACGACACCACGAAGATCCCGCGCAGGTGCGGCGGTAACGGCTGGCGGACGACGGTTCCAGCGCCGGAGGAAGCGGCGAGTCGAAGCGCAGTCCCGTCTGCCCGTTGAACCGCGACGTGTTCGCTTCCCCGGACGTACGACTCGCTGAGCTCGAGGACGATCTGGGTCGGGGCGACGCCGAGATGTGCGCCATTCGCCGGGTTGGAGCGGACAAGGAAAGCGTGCGCCTGAGCGGCGGAGGGAATCGAGGCCGCAACGACGATTCCAGCCGTAACGAGAAGCAGCCGACGGCGCCCCTGGACGACAGACGTCCTATCGTCCATCCGACTGATTGTACGTGTCGAGCTGGCGCACCCAACCGGGACTCCTGGGAGTATCGAACGGGTCGACGGAGAGCTTTCGGTTTCGACCGATCAGTCAGGACACAGGCTAGACTCGCCGAGTGATCGGGTCTCGTATCCAGCGGCTCGTGCTGATGACGTCGCTCCTCGTCGCGGCCGTAATCGCGCTCGGTGTCCCCGCGAGATCCGCCTCGAGTGCGCCCGCTCGTTGGATCGTCTTCGCTGCGACTTCGCCGGGGCAGCACACCAATCAGCTTTTCCGGGTCCGATCGTCAGGCGGTGGTCTGAAGCAGCTCACGCATGGGAGGTTTTCCTCGATCGGCCCCAACTTCTCGTTCGACGGGAAGCAGATCGTCTTCGCACGTCTCGGCGTCGGAATCCTCACCGAGAAGATCGACGGGACGGGCCTACGCCGTCTCACGACGAACGGCCGGGACAGTCTCCCCACGTGGTCGCCGGACGGCACACGCATCGCCTTCGTGCGTCCTGAATCGACCGGCTGGCACATCTACGTCATGTCTTCGTCCGGCGGCACAGCGCACCGGCTCCCCAAGGCCCCGCCGTCAGGCAGGCCGTCGTGGACGGCCAGCGGGCTCTTGATCCCCTCCGGCGGTGACCTGCTGCGGATCGACCCCGCGACTGGACACGTCCAGAAGTACTACGGCGCCACGATCGACGTGGTCTGGGGCCTCGCTACCGTCGCGGTCTCGCCGGATGCAAACAAGATCACGTATGCCGGTGCACGCAACGTCGATCCGGGAGACCTGGAATGCGGTGAGGCCCCGTGCGAGCGGTTCGCGCTCTACATCGAGAATGTGATCAAGGGCAAGCAGCCGAAGCTGATCACCAAGGACGCTGCGCCGGCGACGTTCTCACCCGATGGCAAGCAAGTGGTCTTCGTTGCCAAGAACCGGCTTGTCGTTTGGACGCTGGCCAATCGAAAGACACGATCGATCTCGACCGGGAAGGCATTCCCGAGTGGGGCCGCTCCGCCCGCGTGGCAGCCGCGCTGATTACCGGCGGGTGACGCGCACGCTCACTTGACCGTGAAGATGCCGCGCTTCCCGTTTTGGATGTCAGGGCTGTAGTACGGCAGCAGCCCGCGGTAGTTGAGGAACAACACGATCGTCCGCTGTTGCTCTGGCTGCAACACGCGGGCGAACCCGATGTTCTTTCCCGGGCCGCGGGTCGTATCTCCGATCACCCACTTGTGCGCTTTCTTCCCGCGGTTCGTGATCACGAAGATGCCGGTGACACCGCGCCCCGAAACCTTGGGCTTGACGGAGATGGAGCTGTCGGTGATCACGACCTTGACCGTCTCGAACGCGCCCGGGTTTGTCGTCTGAGGACGGGACAACGCAGGCGCGGCGATCGCGAGCGACAGTGCCGATGCCGCAACGAGAAGTGTCCGGACCCTCATGGCGGCGATTTTAGCAGTGACCCAGCGCCGAAAATTGCGCGGTTCGGCGGCGGCAGGGTCGGCCAACGAGCTGACTGTCGTTGAACGCGAGCGGCAGCCGCACCGGCGCGGGCACGATGGGGCGATGCCGGAATCGGTCTGGGACTACCCTCGCCCCCCGCGCGTCGAACATTCGGGGCACCGCGTGACGGTGACCTTCGGCGGAGGCGTGATCGCCGAAACGACGAACGCGGTTCGTGTGCTCGAGACGAGTCACCCGCCCGTGTACTACGTTCCGCTCGAGGACATCGTGCCCGGCGCACTTCGGCCGAGCGATGCGGGGCCGACCGTCTGCGAGTGGAAAGGGGCCGCGACGTATTTCGATGTGCTCGGCGCCGATGGGCGTGCCGCCCGTGCCGGAGCGTGGGGATACGCGGAACCTCGCTCGGGATTCGAGCCGCTTCGCGGCACGGTGGCGTTCTATCCGGGCCGGATGGACGAATGCTCGGTCGACGGTGAGGTCGTCGAGGCGCAGGCGGGCGACTTCTACGGCGGTTGGATCACGAGCGACATCGTCGGCCCGTTCAAGGGCTCTTCCGGCACCGCCGGCTGGTGATCGGCGGGAGTCGCCGAACGACCGTTTCGTTCCGCCCGCGGTAGGGTGTCGTGACCAGTCGCGGTCAGGCTGCCCTCAGGAGGACTGCCTTGAAGACGCGGCTGATCTGTGTGCTCGTCGTACTGAGCGCCGGGCTCGGGACGGGCGTGATCGGTGCCGGCGCTACCAAGCTCCAGGGAGGCGCCCGTGGGCCAGCTGCGCGGATGATCACGATCGTCGGTGAGCACTTCGGCACGCACACCGTTCTGGCCGTGTCGGCCAACCCGTCGGTGTACGGGCAGACGGTGACGTTCACCGCGACCGTCACGTCCTCGTCGCGGCATAAGAAGCTTCCCGGCACCGTGCGGTTCTACGTGACGAACGGCCAGGTGGACGCGCTCACCGACGGTCTCATCGTCGTTCGCCATCTCTCCGGGCTCAGTGGTGCGAGCCTCAAGGTGAGCTTCACGACAACCTCGCTCGGCGCCGGGCCGCACTCGCTCGTAGCGCGGTACAACGGCGGCACGGGATTCGTGCGGAGCGCGTCGAAGGCGCTGACGTTGACGGTGAAGAAGGCGACCACGACCGCGGCGGTTCTTTCGTCGGCGAGCATGGCGGTGTACGGGCAGCCGGTCACGTTCACGGCGACCGCAGCGCCCGGTGCCGGTCCCGTGAACCTCACCGGCACGGTCCAGTTCTCCGATGGTCCGAGCATGCTCGGCGGGCCGGTCGTCGTGAACTCGAGTGGCGGTGGCACGGCTGAGAGCAGCGTGGCGCTGCTCGGGGTCGGATCACACGTGATCACCGCGACCTACAGCGGCGATGCCAACCACACGAGCAGCGCCGGCGTACTGACGCAGACGGTCACGAAGGCGAACACCGCCACGGCGGCGAGTTCGTCGGTGAGCTCGTCTGCGGCCGGATCGACGGTGACGTTCACGGCGACCGTCGGCCCCGTCGCCCCCGGTGCCGGCCAGCCGACCGGGAGCGTTGAGTTCAAGGACGGCGGCGTCCATGTCGCCGCGGGAGACCTGAACGGTGACGGCAAGGTCACCGCGACAATCAGCTCGCCCGCCGCAGGCATGGGATCGATCACCGCCACCTACAGCGGCGACGGCAATTTCCTCAGCAGCACCTCGACCGTCAAGCCCTGAGCGACGCGGTAGCCCCCCGGCAATGCCCCGACAAGAATCGAACTTGTGCACGCGGTTTAGGAAGCTTGGAGCGCGCTCGGTGAAGTTCCTGCAAGCAGGACTGTTCTCAACAGCTCAGGCAACGTGTGCGCCAGTGGTTGCGCCAGTCCGAACTCCCGGCGGCGCTCGCTGTAAACGTCCGCCTTCCCGGGGCCGGACGGCGGCGCGAGCTTACCGGGATGCCGCCCGGGCGCGTCGTGTGGCCCCGTGTGGCTGGCGGCAGGTCCGCTGCGACTCCCAGGCAGGGCGCTGCGGCCGACCTGGACGGCGGCCACACGTCACGTCGATCGTCGCGGCGACCGCGTTGAGGTCGTCAACTGTTCGGACAGTTCTGCCGAAGTACGAGCGGTTCGGACATCTTCCATCCGAAGAGCCGGTAGCGGAGCGTGACTATCTTCGGGGGACAGCCCGGTTGCTTGAGCGTTAGCCAGAGCGAGCTGCGACCGGCTAGAACCGTGCCCTTGAAAGGGGCGGGGTTGAGTGGGTTCATCGGGCCGCTAGCGAACGCTGGGATGCTCAACCCGAGCAGCGTCACGTCGTTGAAGCCCCCGTTGCGGATCTCTACCATCGCGTGCTCCCGCTGCCCGGGGCCGTAGCCGATCTCGCCGCCGCCACCGCCCATGCGAACCGGATGGAACAAGCCATAGAAGAGAATCAGGATGGTCGCCACAGCGACTAGCGCGAACAAGGGACGCCACGGCAACCGCTCGCCGCCTTCGGCTTCGACGGCCCGCCAGCGCAGGAGGGCGGTCGTTGCGATCAGGGAGACGGGACAGCCGACTTGCAGCGCCTGAAAACCGAGAAAGGGCGCCCATCGGCAACCGGCCACACGCAGAACAGGCCGATTGCCAGGAGCCCCGCAGGCGTCCGAAACGGAGATCACCCGATCGGCTGATCTTCGGGATACTCCCAATGGACGATCCTCGCGACTTCCTCGAACTCGTACCGTCGCCCGCAACGCATGGCAGAGAGGCCGTGCACAACGAAGGAGGGGACGAACTGAACGAGTGGGTTGGTCGCGGCAGTTGAGGCAACGTCCCTGCGGCTTCAACACGAAAGGGTAAGTTCGCAATGAAGCGCAACTTCAAGTACGTCCTCTGCATCGTCTCGGCGCTCGCTCTGGCGATCACCGCGCTTGCGAGTGCGAATCACGGTAAGAAGGGTGGCGACGGTCCTTTACCGCAGGCTCAGGCCCAGGCCGCGATCACCGCGGGCTCTGCGAGCGACGGTGTCTCGACGCAGTCGGTTTCTCCGGCGGTCGTCGCGGCGGCGGCAGCTCAGCCTGGCGTGGTCACACTCGGCACGGCCCCGGCCTCCGACGGCACGGTGCCGGACGCAGCGGCGATCGCACCGATGGCCGCCGATTACGTCTCGTGTTGGGCTGTCAACTCGGGCTGGACGTGGGGAACGTGGCCCTACAACCAGCACATCAACGCCCAGACCTACTGGTGCGCCCACTACAATGCGGGTATCACCTCGATCTCGCTCAGTCCCTCGGCTTCGAGTCAACTCTGCGACTCGAGCGCAAGCGGCGGCGTTGTCGGCGGCGGCATCGGCAACCGCTACTTCGTCGAAGAGGCCCGTGGGGCCTGGTCATGCCCGACGGACATCCCGTGGGTCAACATTCACTCGAACCACTACCTGCAGACCGCGCACAACTCGATCGGCAGCAGCAGCCAGGTCGGCGCGGGCTGATAGCGATGAGCCTCTACACGCGGGTGCTGGTCACGATCGCTGTCGTGGCCGTGGTCGGCACGGTCGGCCCCTGGGCGCTGATCCACTTCGGCTCTCACTCGACCGGTGTGCCGCATAGCCACCGGGTGAGTCGGACGAGGTAGAGGGGTACGACCGGCGGGGAATCGTGCGGCGTGCAAGCTGTGGTTCATGACCTGGAACGATGTCGGGGTCACGGCCTGCCCGCCGCACGATCTCCGCCACCGCCGAATCGCTGTACTTGTGGTCGATCGTCTCCTTGACCACCAGCGGGACCGCCAACACGCAGATCGAATAGCGAGCGGGCTTGAGCGGATGAACCAACACCCGAAAGCGGGATCGTTCTCGCGCCGTTTGCAGCGGAAACCGCCTGGACACTGCGATGCCCCCGACAAGAATCGAACTTGTGCACGCGGTTTAGGAACTCGGCCGGACCAGTGACGTGGTGTTCGGCTGTGTCCGCTGACTCCGCCGGCTTCGCGGCCCGACGTGTCTTGAGTGCGTCTGAGCGTCGTTGTGTCCCGCTGAGTTCGGCTGCTCCTGGTAGACGGCCGGTAGACGGCGGCGTCGGGCTTGCGGGCGCTTCCGGTGCTTCGTTCGAAACGTCTGCGCCACGATCTGCGCGTTGAACTGGACGTTGACGACCGTCCGCGCTTCCTACGGCGCTCTCCCGGGAATAGAGTCTGCGAGTGGCGGAAGAGCTTGTTTGCCCCTCCTGCGGCTCGGCGAATGAGCCGGGCCGGAAGTTCTGCGGGGAGTGCGGGACAGGGCTCGCCGTGGCGTGTACCTCGTGCGGAACCGCGAATCCTGTGGGCGTCAAGTTCTGCGGCGAGTGCGGAAGCCCGCTCGGCGCCGCCGCATCGATGCCCGGCGCGCCGGCGCAGACCGCCGAGCGCCGCCTCGTCTCGGTCCTCTTCGCCGACCTCGTCGGCTTTACGACCGCATCCGAGGGCCGCGACGCCGAGGACACGCGCGAGCTCCTGTCGCGCTACTTCGACGCGGCACGGCAGATCGTCGACCGCTACGGGGGAACCGTCGAGAAGTTCATCGGCGACGCGGTCATGGCCGTCTGGGGGACGCCCATTGCCCAGGAGGACGACGCCGAACGCGCGGTGCGGGCGGCGCTCGACCTGGTCGCTGCCGTTCCGCAGCTCGATGACGCACTCAGTGCCCGCGCAGGCGTGACGACCGGCGAGGCCGCGGTCACACTGGGCGCAGAGGGTCAGGGCATGGTCGCCGGCGACCTCGTCAACACTGCTTCGCGCGTTCAGTCAGCGGCGGCGCCCGGGGCAGTCCTCGTCGGGGAAGCGACGAAGCGTGCCTCCGAGGCGGCAATCGCGTACACGGATGCCGGCGTGCACGAGCTGAAGGGCAAGGCCGAGAGCGTCGCGCTCTGGCAGGCGCAGCGGGTCGTCGCGAACCGCGGCGGCGAGCGCCGCGCCAGCACGCTCGAGGCGCCGTTTGTCGGGCGCGACCGCGAGCTCCGCCTCGCGAAGGAGCTCTTCCACGCAAGCGCCGACGACGCGCGAGCTACGCTCCTCACGGTCATCGGAGTGGCGGGCATTGGGAAGTCGCGGCTCGCGTGGGAGCTCGAGAAGCACGTCGACGGGCTTGTCGACCTCGTGTGGTGGCATCGCGGCCGTTGCCTCGCGTACGGCGAGGGAGTCGCGTTTTGGGCGCTCGCTGAGATGGTGCGTATGCGCGCCCGGATTGCCGAGGACGATCCGGAGGACGTCGCCTCGGACAAGCTCGCCGCCGTCGTGGCGCAGGTCGTTCCCGACCCGTCGGAGCGGGGCTGGGTGGAGCCGCTCCTGGCCCACCTGCTCGGCCTGGGCGAACGGCCGCAGGTCGACCGCGTCGACCTGTTCGCCGCCTGGCGCCTCTTCTTCGAGCGCATGAGCGAAACGGGCCCTGTCGTGCTCGTCTTCGAGGACATTCACTGGGCCGACATTGCACTCCTCGATTTCGTTGACCACCTGCTCGAATGGTCGCGCGCCCGCCCGATTTTCGTGCTCGCCCTCTCGCGTCCCGAGCTGCTCGAACGGCGCGGCGAGTTCGGATCGCACGGGCGCAGCTCGACGACACTCGTGCTCGAGCCGCTCGAGCCCGCGGCGATGGAAGCGCTCCTCGACGGCCTCGTCCCCGGCCTTCCCGCCGACGTCCGTGCCGAGATCCGCGAGCGCGCCGACGGCATCCCGCTGTACGCGGTCGAGCTGGTGCGCATGCTGCTCGACCGCGGGACGCTGGTGCGCGACGGCGAGTCGATCCGCGTCGCGGGCGAGCTCGGCCGCATGGACGTGCCCGAAACGCTGCACGGGCTGATTGCCGCGCGCCTCGACGGCCTCGACGCCGAAGAACGGCTGCTCGTGCAGCAGGCCGCCGTCCTCGGGAAGACATTCGCGGCGAGCGGTGTGGCGGCACTCGGGGCGGCGACTGTCGACGCCGTCCTTCCCCTGCTTGAGCGCCTTGTCCGCAAAGAGCTCCTGACCGTCGACCACGACACCCGGTCACCCGAGCGCGGCCAGTACGGGTTCTTGCAGGCGCTCGTGCAGAGAGTCGCCTACGAGACGCTTGCGCGCAGGGAGCGGAGCCGCCTTCATCGCGTCGCGGCGGCCTATCTCGAGAGTGACGCGGGTATCGATCCT
This sequence comes from Thermoleophilia bacterium, assembly GCA_043739205.1. GTDB lineage: Bacteria > Actinomycetota > Thermoleophilia > Gaiellales > Gaiellaceae > PALSA-600. The sequence goes on along the minus strand of JAYUEQ010000074.1, from coordinate 8,040 downwards.
GACGAGATCGCCGAGGTCATCGCGGCGCACCACCGCGACGCCCATGCGGCCGACCCAACCTCCGACGGAGCTGCGGAGAGCTTGGCCGCAGCGCGGGCGTGGCTCGAGCGCGCCGGCGAGCGGGCAGCCTTGTTGGGTGCCCCCGACGACGCGATGCGCGCCTACGACGACGCGGCGGCGATCACCGAGGATCCGGTAGGGCAGGGACGGCTGCTCGAAACGGCGGGCCGGCTCGCGATCAGGGCCGACCGGATGCTCGACGCCGAGGTGCGCCTGAACCGCGCGATCGACGCGTTCTCGGCGGCCGGCGACAAGCGCGCCGCGGCGCGAGCGGCCTCCTCTCTCGGGCTCGCGCTCTGGCAGCTCGACCGGGCCGACGAAGCCCTCGCCGCGCTTCGACCGGCGTTCGAGGCGTTGTCGAACGAGGAGCCCGATGCCGACGTCGGAAAGCTCGCGGCGGAGCTCGCGCGCATCGAGTTCTTCTCGGGCGAGCACGATCGCGGCCGCGAGCACGTCGAGGTCGCACTCGACCTCGGTGAGAAGTTTGGCGACCCTGCACTCCTCTCCGCCGCGCTCAACACGAAGAGTCTCCTCACCCCGAAGTTGCGCGTGCACGAGCGCCGTGCGCTCCTGCACGAGTCGCTGCGCGTCGCCGAGGAGCACGACCTGACCGAGCCGACACTCCGCGCGATCAACAACCTGATCGTTCTCTCCAACGACGTCGACCGCCCACACGACTCAGTCGAGTTCAACGAGCGTGGCGTGATGCTCGCGCGTTCTCGCGGTCACCGCGCCTACACCACGTGGTTTGGCGCTGCTGTCGCGATCCACAGCCTCGTGGCCGGAGAATGGGATCGTGCGTTCGCGGTCGCTGACGAGCTCATCACGGAAGGGGAGCTTCGGGCCGCGAATCCCATGGCCGCCGCCCTCTTTCTCGCGAAGGCGAGCTTCGACCGCGATGACGACGTGGCCGTTCGCGAGTGGCTTGCACGGCTCCCGGCGGATCTCTCGAGCTCCACGGACCGTATGAACGCGACGATGGGAACGCTGCGCGATGCGTATACGGCGCTCGTCGCACGGGACCTGGCGGAGTACCTCCAACTCCTCCGCCGGGCCTGGAACGAGCGCGTCGACGCAGAGGACTGGGGGGTCGCCGCCTTGGTGATCATGCACGCCCTTGATGGCACGCACCTCCTGGGCCAGCGTGCCGAGGCTGCCCCGTTCGCTGATCTGTACGACCAGATCCCCGAGGCGGCTCGAGGGCGTGCCGTTCGCGTGGCCGGGGGCCGCGCCCGCGGGCGTCGTGCGGCGCTGGCAGGAGCCGAGGACGAAGCGGCCGACGCGTTCGCTGAGGGTCTTGCCGCTGCGCGCAACCTCGACCAGCCGTTGCACGTCGCGGCGGTGCTCGCCGACTATGGCGCCTGGCTCGTCGAGTGCGGCCGTGTGGACGAGGCGCAGCCACTGCTCGCCGAAGCGCGGGCCTTCTATGCAAGCGTCGGAGCACGCCGGTGGCTTGACTGCATCGATGCCGTCGGGCCGGAGGCCGCAGTGCCCGCCTGAAGACGATGACGACCGTTTTTGTCCTCGGCGCAGCGTTGGCACGCCTCGCCGCGCACAGCATGCCCCCGACAAGAATCGAACTTGTGCACGCGGTTTAGGAAACCGCTGCTCTATCCACTGAGCTACGGGGGCTTATGGCTCAACCATGCGGGTTAACGCGGTTGAGGGTTCCATCCACTGTAACCGCGTGCCCTCACGTTGTTCATGCGCGACCAGCGGGACTCACGCGACCAAGTGTGCACCTGTGCGCCAGCCGGGGTACTCGTCCAGCACCGACGTGCTTGGCCGCTCGAGGTGTTGCGCGATGATGAGGTTTCGGAAGGATCGGGCATGCCCTGAAGATGAGGGAGCGTTTCTACCGAGGCCATCGAGCAGGGCTGCTGGCTGCCGTTGCCGGGTCGACTCTGGTCGGCGCCGTGTGGGCCTCGTTGGCGATGCCCTCAGGCGGGTTGCCGCTGAGGGCTGTAGCGCGCGTTGCGCTACCGGGGCCGAGCGTCCGGTTCGACTACACCAGTCTCGACCCAAGCTCGAACAAGCTCTACATCGCGCATATGAACGCCAGTGAGCTGCTCGTCTTCAACGTTCGTACTCGGAAGGTCGTCAAGAGGCTGCCGATGCCAGGAGTGCACGGGGTGATCGCCGTGCCCGAGCTCGGTCGTGTGTTCGCGTCCGCGACGGATGCACATCAGGTTTGGACGATCGACGCGAAGACGGAAGCGGTCATTGCCACCGCTCCCGCGGGCAGCTATCCCGACGGGCTCGTCTACGACCCGGTCGAGCGTCACGTCTTCATCTCGGACGAGGCCGGCGGTGTGGAGACCGTCATCAATGCGCACGGCAAGCGGATCGCGACGATCGACCTCGGCGGCAGCGCCGGCAACGTCCAATACGACACCGTTTCCGGCCACATCCTTGTCGACGTCCAGTCGCGCGGCGACGTCGCGGTCATCGACCCGAAACGCAACCGCATAATCCAGCGCATCGCAATGCCAGGTTGCGTCAACGATCACAGCCTCCTTGTCGATTCGGTGCATCGATTGGCGTTCGTGGCCTGTGATGGGAACGCGACGTTGCTGACCCTCGATCTTCGAAGCATGACCGTCACCGAACACGCGACGATCGGTGCGAGCCCCGACGTTCTCGCATTCGACACGGGGCTCCGACGGCTCTACGTCTCAGCGGAGAGCGGGGTCGTCGCGGTCTTTGCCGAGACGGGCCACGGACTTCGAAAGCTCGGGCAGGCCTTCCTCGCGAACGAGGCGCACACAGTCGCCGTCGATCCACGAAACCACCTCGTCTACTTCCCGCTGGAACGAGGCTCGACCGGTGCTGCAGAGCTTCTAATCATGCGCCCGTCCTGAGTCGGTCAGGCATCAGATTGTGATGACGTTCACGGCGAACGCCGCCAAGACGATCAGCGCCCGCGCGATCGCGAATCTACGATCGGTCGAGCGACCACGCACCGACGCATAGATGCTCAACACGACATAGGTGAGCACGGGAGCGAGCCAGTCATTGGCCGAAAGCGGCGAAAGCCCGTCGTCGTTCAGTTGCGGCATGTTCGCCGACTTGCGCCAAAGAAACACCGCGACCGCCGCCAGCACCGCAAGCAAGACACTTTCCGACAACCAAGATCGACCGCCACGAAGCGTGGCGAGGGCCGCGACGAATGCAACGGCACCGGTGATTGCCGCCGTGGCCGCGATGTGGATTGTCGTAAAGCCGATGGATGCGATGAGCACAGGCATCAAGATGGACTCCTCTGAAGGATGACGACGGGGATCTCGCGGGTCGTTCGGCGTTCGTAGGCGAGGTACCCGGGGGCCTTGGCCGTTAGTTCGGCCCAAAGGCGGGAACGTTCCTCGGGATCCGCGTTGCGCGCGGTGACCATGCGGCTGGTGCGGCCGTCCAGCACCTCAGCCTGCGGATGCGCCTGGAGATTCAGCCACCACGCGGGCGGCTGGTCGAGACCGCCGTACGAGGCGATCACGACGACGTCGGCCCCGTCGCGGAACGAGCAGAGCGGCACCGTCCGTTGCTTCCCGCTCTGCCGCCCCGTCGTCGTCAGCAGCACGACCCGTAGCCCCCACAGCCGGCCGCCGATCCGGCCGCCGCTCACGCGGTAGAGCAGGCGATGCAGTGCGCCGAGGTACCTGGTCGCGCCGCGAACCGCCAGGCGCCGTGCGGTGGTCTCCGGAACGGGCACCACCCGAGCGTACTCCGCTCGGATCGCTTGCAGGCCGACTCACCCGCTGACGTAGTGGGCCGACTGTCGACGAGTCTAGTCGACGGCGAGCTCTCCGGACTCGGCGACGAGCTCCTCGTCGACCTCCTCCGGGGGATTCGCGAGGAGGTAGGCCTCCTCAGCCGCAGCCTGCTTCTTCTCGTCCTTGCGCTCCTGCTTGCGAGCTCGCTTTTCTCTCACGGACTGCTCGCGCTGGAGCTTCGCCATGGTCGTCTGTCTCTTTGAGGGAGCCAATTACGCCTCGTTTCCTCGACACTTTGTGTGCTCGCACCGTAGCGCCTGCGGCGGACTGGCACTATGGGGTGATGGAGAACTGGGAAATTCAGCGTGTCGTGGCCGTTTCACCGTCGAATGCAAACGATTGTGATGCCGCCTATTTGTTGAAGGTCGCCTATGGCGAAGAGCAGGCAGAAGTCGTGGTCGAATTTGCCGCACCGTCGGCCGTCGCCTCGGGCGGGTACGCCCAGGAAGTGGTCGGGAAGTTCCTGGCTGACGATGAGCCGCCGCAGCGCCTGGTCGTGGAGCGGGACGGCTCGGTGCGGATCGTCACCGGCCCCCTGACCGCCGAGCGGGCGCCCCGCAGCAGGAACACTCCGCGCGAGCCGCAGCGCGGCCGCCGGCGCGGCAACCGTTAGTTCCACCCCTCTCGCGGGACGATCGATCCAGGCCGTAGCGTTGTCGTTCTGATGGACGAACGCGGCAGCCTGGGCGTCCTTCGCGGGAGCGCGCTGTACGTCGGTGCGCTGATCGGGCCTGGTGTCTTGCTCGTGCCGGCGCTTGCGGCTCAGGCCGCCGGCGCCGCGTCGATCATCGCGTGGGGCGGGCTGCTCGTGCTTTCTGCACCGCTCGCGATCACGTTCGCCGCACTCGGCGTTCGCCATCCGGTGTCCGGCGGCGTCTCGACCTACGTGCGAGAAGGTCTCGGTGATGCAGCGGCCGCGGTGACGGGCGCCTGGTTCCTGTGCGCGGTGCTCCTAGGCGGCCCGGCCGTCTCGCTGATCGGCGGCTACTACGTCGCCGACCTCACCGGCTCAGGCACCCTCGTCGCGACGCTCGTCGGGCTCGCGATGTTCGGGACCGTGATGGTCGCGAACGTGCTCGGTCTGCGCGTATCGTCGGGCTTCCAGCTCGTTCTCGCCTCGGTGCTGATCGTCGTCATGGCGATCGCGATCACCGTGGCGCTCCCGTCGCGCGGCGGTCACAACTGGACGCCGTTCGCGCCGCACGGCTGGTGGGCGGTCGGAACGTCGGCGAACATCCTGATCTGGCTCTTCGTCGGCTGGGAGGCGGTCGCGCAGATGGTCGGCGACTTTCGCCGGCCGGAGATCGACCTGCCGCGCGCGATGGCGCTCGCGTTCGCGCTCGTCACGGTGCTCTACGCCGGGCTCGCCGTCGCGACGATCGGCGTCACGGGCGGCACGAAGTCGCGCGTGCCGCTCGCGGACATCGTCTCCGTCGGCTTCGGGCACGTCGGACGCAATGCGACAGCCGTGCTCGCCGTCGCGCTGACGATGGGAACGATGAACGTCTACTACGGCGGCTCGGCGAAGCTCGCGGCATCGCTCGCGCAAGAAGGCGCGCTGCCGCGGTGGTTCGCAGGCGACGCACAGCGCAGCGTCCCGAGGCGGCCGCTCGCGGTGATCGCGCTGATCTCACTCGTCGTGATCGCCGGGCTCGTGGCGGGCATCGGCAGCACCGAGCAGCTCGTCCGCGCAACCTCGGCCTGCTTCATCGCCGTCTACGTGTTGGCGATCGGCTCGGCGATCCGCATCCTCGACGGGCGCATCCGGATCGCGGCGTACCTGGCGCTCATCCTCACGGTTGCGCTCGGCGTGTTCTCCGCCCAGTACCTCGTAGTCCCCGCCGTGGTCGTTGCGGGAGCGCTGCTCCTGCGGCATCGCTTACGGGTCGCGGACGACGATCCGGTCGCCGTCGATCCGTACCACCGACGACCACGCGACCTCGTTGCGCCCTCGCGTCTTGATGCCGAGCCGGTCGAGCACCCCGGCGCCGCCGACGCACAGGGCGACCACTTCGAGGCGTGAGCCGCTGAGCTCGCCGCGCAGGTCATGACAGTGCCCGAGTGAGAGCCCCGACTCGGTCTCGACCTTGCGGCCGGCGAGCGACGAGAACGCCCTCATCTGTTCGCTCCGGGGATGCGCTCGACGAACGGGCGGACCCGGTCGTCACCCTTGCCCAAACCGTACTCCGCGGCGGTGCGGCGCAGGTGCACCGCCGAATCGACCTTTGCCACCTCCGCCCACGGGATGCGCACGCGTCCCGAGCCGCCGATCCAGCCGGCGAGGCGGCCGAGGCGGCCGGCGCGCTGCGGCCAGACCCCCGGGCCGGAGTAGATCGCGACTACCTCCGCATCTTCGATCGCGAGATCGTCGACGTTTCCGCAGCGGCGTCCGTCCTTGTCGAGCAGTTGATGGTCGAGGATGTTGTGCCCGAGATGCATGCTCGCCATCAGTTCTGCCCCACGTTCGTGATGATCATCAACGGGATCGCCGCGATGGCGATCACGATGATCAGGATCAGGTACGCGAAGCCGAGGATGTTCGCGAGGCGGCCGTTCGTGTCTGCACCCATGTATTCGCGGTCGTTCGCGACGAGCAGGATTGGGAGGTAGGTGAGCGGTAGCGCAACCGCGGAGAAGATGACGGCGTACTCGGTGAGCATCACGGGGTCGACGCCGGTCATCACGATTCCCAACGCGAGGAAGAGCAGCACGATCCACGTGAGAGCGAAGCGCGGCGCGCCTGCAGGGTTTCGGTAGCGGCCCCATTCCCAGCCAAAGAACTGCGCGAGGTTGTACGCACCCGAGAACACCGTGTCGATTGACGCGCCGCCAACGGCAAACAGAATGCCGACGAGAGCGAGCAGGAGGCCGATCTTGCCAAGCGGCTCCTCGGCGCCGAGCGCGTCCGTTCCGAGGTGTTCAGGGGTGACTCCATGCCGCAGGAACACGGCGGCGCCGACGATCATCAGGGCGAGCGACAGGGTGCCCCCCAGGGTGTAGCCGACGATCGCGTTGGCGCGATTGAGGCCAAGGTCCTTGGGCGTCCAGCGATCCTCCACGCCGCCTGACGAGTAAAAGTAAACCTCGTACGGGGTCATCGCGGAGCCAAGGAGGCCGACGGCGAAGTAGAGGTAGAGCCAGGGATTGTTCTGCGCGAGGTGCGGGATGAACCCGTTGCCGACCTTGGTCCAGTCGGGGCCTAACTTCACCGCTGCGACTGCAAACACGAGCAGGCAGAGGCCTCCGTAACCGAAGACCCGTTCGACCCAATCGAGCTTCACCGCCCAGAGGATGATCGCGAGGCCGCCGATCGCAACAACGAGCAGCACGCGGTACGGGAGTCCGGACAGGAGCTGCAGCGCGATCGCGACGCCGCCGATCTCGGCTGCGAGCGTCAGCAGGTTGACAAGCTCCGACGCGATCAGCGCGCCGAGCCCGGCGGTGAATCCCGTGCGTTCGCGTACAGCGTCGAACACGGCCTTGCCGGAGACGGCGGCAACGCGGCCGCTCATCTCCGAGTAGACGATGATCCCGAGCACGCCGATCGGGATCACCCACATCAGTTGGTAGCCGAACGTGGCACCGGCGGCGGTGTTGAAGACGAGATCGCCGATGTCGACGAACCCGCCGATTGCCGCGAGGATCCCTAGCGCGAGGTTGAGCAGCATTTTCGGTTTCACGAGCAGCTACCCGCCTGCTTGAACGCCAGGGCGAGCGTGCGCGCACCGTCACGGTCAGTTGGACGGTCGTGCAACTGCCAGAGGCGCGACGCGAGCTTCGAGGCGACCTTCGCCTTCGCCCGCACGCGCGGCTCGAGGCCCACGCTTGTCGACCGGTGGGCGAGCGCGTCGGCGAAGTTGCCGGCCTGCACTGCAAGCTCCTCCGCCTGCTCACGGGCGTAGTAGGTCGTGACGCGGTTACGGGCGATGGCGCCCGAGAGGAGCCACGCCTCACAATTGATGGAATCGATCGTCGCCGCGTCGTTGGTCAACGAATGCCGGTCGACAGTCCCGCCGTTACACCCGGCCAGGGCCAGCAGCACCAGAACGAGCCCGACCGCTCTCACCGGCGCATTCTGACCACGAGCAACGCGGAGCAAACGTCGTATGCTCACGCGCGTGCACGAGACGCGGCTCCAGACCCGCTGGACTGACTTCGACACGCTCGGCCACATCACGCACGCCGCGTACCCGGTCTACCTCGACGAAGCGCG